>NZ_JAFNPE010000005.1:0-278249 GCF_026535805.1 Lactobacillus sp. B3795 | reverse complement strand
AGTCTGGTAGCTCGTCGGGCTCATAACCCGGAGGTCGTTGGTTCAAATCCGGCTCCCGCAATTTTGGTTCGTTGGTCTAGTTGGTTTAGGACGCCTGCCTGTCACGCAGGAGGTCACGAGTTCGAGTCTCGTACGAACCGTTTATATGGCTCGGTAGCTCAGTTGGTAGAGCAACGGATTGAAGCTCCGTGTGTCGGCAGTTCGATTCTGTCCCGCGCCATTTAACTAAATATATGTTATACTTTATATTATGCGGGTATAGTTTAGTGGTAAAACCATAGCCTTCCAAGCTATTGTCGCGAGTTCGATTCTCGTTACCCGCTTTTATATGGGCCTATAGCTCAGTTGGTTTAGAGCGCACGCCTGATAAGCGTGAGGTCGGAGGTTCGAGTCCCCCTAGGCCCATTGGAGAAGTACTCAAGTGGCTGAAGAGGCGCCCCTGCTAAGGGTGTAGGTCGGGTTACCGGCGCGAGAGTTCGAATCTCTCCTTCTCCGTTAGTTTTTGACTGACCCGTTGGTCAAGTGGTTTAAGACACTGCCCTTTCACGGCAGTAACATGGGTTCGAATCCCGTACGGGTCATTAAAATATTTCTTTTATATANACCCAAGTGGCTGAAGGGGGCGGTCTTGAAAACCGCTAGGTGGGTCAAACCACGCGAGAGTTCGAATCTCTCATTCTCCTTTATATTATCGCGGGATAGAGCAGTCTGGTAGCTCGTCGGGCTCATAACCCGGAGGTCGTTGGTTCAAATCCGGCTCCCGCAATTTTGGTTCGTTGGTCTAGTCGGTTTAGGACGCCTGCCTGTCACGCAGGAGGTCACGAGTTCGAGTCTCGTACGAACCGTAAATGAGATCGTCCTTGATGGATAATCTTTTTTTATTGTCATAATATTTATTATGACCCGTTGGTCAAGTGGTTTAAGACACTGCCCTTTCACGGCAGTAACATGGGTTCGAATCCCGTACGGGTCATCATTNACCCAAGTGGCTGAAGGGGGCGGTCTTGAAAACCGCTAGGTGGGTCAAACCACGCGAGAGTTCGAATCTCTCATTCTCCTTAACGTAGGAAACAAAGGATTGCATTAAATTGCAATCCTTTTTATTTGACTTCTTTCGTCTACAATTGTAGACTATAAAATGTTAAATAAATGAGTGGGGTGATACAGCTTTTGGAAAAGACTGATATTACGAAATCTGAATGGGAAGTAATGAGAATTGTTTGGACACTAGGAGAGACAACTAGTAGTCAATTGATTGATATCCTATCCAAGAAAATGGACTGGAGTTCATCAACAATCAAAACATTATTATCCCGTTTATGTGATAAAGAATTCTTAGGGATTAAGAAGGATGGTAGGAAAAATATTTATTATTCTGCCATTAAGGAACAAGCAGCATATGATATGTCTGTTAAGAGAGTATTTGAGTCAATGTGTTGTATGCATTATGGAGAGACTCTTCATGACGTTATCGAAAGCATTGAGCTAAGTAAAAGTGATATCGATTCGATCATCGATGTCTTAAAGAAAAAGAGAGATACAGCACCCGAAGAGGTTCATTGTAAGTGCTTGGAAGAATAATCTATTTGGAGATGAGATAAATGTGCGGAAAAAAGCATGATATGAATGACGAAGAAAAACACAATGGAGAAATGGCTTGCTGCAAGCACCATGATCACAGCAACTCAGATCATAAGTGTGATTTGCATCATGATGACATGAAAATGGAGGGTCATTCCCATTCTGACCATGAAAACATGAGTTGTTGCAGCCATGGTGGGGAACATGACCATTCTCATGGAGACCATCATTGCGATATGCACCACATGAATCATGATATGGGTAACATGGACAATGAACACATGGGACATGACATGAATCACATGGACCACGAACATATGCACCATATGGATCACGATATGAGTCACATGAATCACGAACACATGGACCATGATATGAACCACATGGATCACAGCCACATGGGCCACGATATGGGTCACATGAGCATGAGTGGCATGGGCTGCGGTATGGACATGGGCCATGGTGGCATGGACCACGGTAGCATGGGTCACATGCATATGGGAAACCTAAAATTGAAGTTTTGGATTTCATTGATTCTAACAATTCCAATTATTATCATGTCACCAATGATGGGAATGAAGATGCCTTTCCAAGTGACATTTCCTGGCTCTGATTTTGTTGTTCTAGTATTAGGAACTATCTTATTCATCTATGGTGGATACCCATTTTTCACTTCATGTATCAGTGAAATGAAGAGTAAAAAGCCGGGTATGATGTCACTAATTACAATGGGGATTTCTGTTGCTTATGTATACAGTGTTTATGCAGTGATTGCTAACGACATTTTAAAGGTAACACCAATGGTAAATGATTTCTTCTGGGAATTATCAACATTGATTGTCATCATGTTATTAGGTCACTGGATTGAAATGAATTCCGTAATGAATGCTGGTTCTGCTTTAAACAAACTAGCTGAATTATTACCTGACAATGCTCATTTAGTTCAATCAGATGGTCAAACTAAAGACGTATCAGTTCATGAATTATCAGAAGGTCAAACCATCTTAATTAAATCAGGTGAAAAAGTGCCCGCTGATGGAACAATTGTTGATGGTAGTACTGCTTTAAACGAATCATTAATTACTGGTGAATCAAGAGACGTGCAAAAGGGTGTCGATGATTCTGTAATTGGTGGATCAATTAACGGTAGTGGAACTATCAAGGTTAAGATTACTGGTACCGGTGAAAGTGGTTACTTATCAAAGGTTATGAACATGGTAAGTGAAGCACAAGCATCAAAATCAGAAGCAGAAGATTTAGCTAACAAAGTTGCCGGATACCTATTTTACGCTGCATTGATTGTTGCTGTCATCGCGTTTGTAACTTGGAGCATCTTAGATGGTGTTGCATACGCAATTCCAATTACTGTCAGTGTATTAATCATTGCTTGTCCACACGCCTTAGGTCTAGCTATTCCTTTAATCATTTCAAGAATGACTTCAATTTCTGCCACTCATGGATTATTGATTAGAAACAAGACCGCACTAGAAGGTATTAAACAAATTAGATACGCTTTAATGGATAAAACAGGTACTTTAACTCAAGGTGATTTCAAGGTTAATGCCTACGATAGTTTAGATTCAAACATCGACAAGAAGGATGTAATTAAGATTGCTGCGGCGATCGAAGCATCATCAAGTCATCCACTTGCGCAAGGAATTGTTCAAGCATTCAAGGATTTAAACGAATCGCCACTTCAGGCTGAAAACGTTGAAGAAATTGCTGGTTCAGGGATTAAGGGAACCGTTGATGGTAAGGAATACCAAGTTGTTTCAAGTTCATACTTAGACAAGAATGGTATTGATTACGATCAAAAGACTGCTGACAAGTATCTACAACAAGGTAACTCATTGAGTTATGTCGTCGAAAATGGCAAAGTTGTTGGATACATTGCTGAAGGTGATTCAATCAAGCCTGGTGCAAAGGACATGATTGATTTCTTAAACAGTCAAAACATTATCCCAGTTATGCTAACCGGTGATAACCAACAAGCTGCTGATAAGGTAGCAAGCATTTTAGGAATTAAGGAAGTTAACGCTCAATTAGTTCCTGAAGACAAACAAAAACTAGTTACTAAGTACCAAGAACAAGGTAAAGTTATGTTTATCGGTGATGGTGTCAATGATGCCCCTAGTCTTACTAAGGCTGATTTAGGTGTTGCCATCGGTTCAGGTACTGACGTTGCCATCGAATCCGCTGACGTTGTCTTAGTAAACAGTGATCCAGCAGATGTGATTAACTTGGTTAAACTTGCAAAACACGCTCGTACCAAGATGATTCAAAACCTATGGTGGGGTGCTGGATACAACATCATCGCATTACCACTTGCAGCCGGAGCACTTTCTTCAATTGGTATTATCATTGGACCAATGTTAGGTGCCGTGATTATGTCACTAAGTACAGTGATTGTTGCAATTAATGCTATGACATTAAAAATTAAGTAAATAAAAAAAGCACTTGGATTAATTCCAAAGTGCTTTTTTATTATGCTCGTTTATAGTTTAATGACATTTCTGCTAGGTTCAAAAAGTCATTTCTCTTCTTCCAATTATTGAAGTCAAAGTAATTATGCCAAGTTGTCATTAAAACTGTTCTCTTACGGTTAACCGTTTCCTTTAAGATGACGAATGAAACCATGTTATCTAACTTCGAATCATTATCCATCTTTTCGATGCTGGCATCGAAGATTTTTTGGTCATCTTCTGATAGGTTGAAGTATGAATAATTTACGAACTCAAACTTTTCAGTAAAGTTATGATTCTTCAACACATCGAATGTAATTGGGTTTTTGAAAATATTATGATTCCCGGAAAAATCGACGATTTGATACTGATCGTCACCGTTTTTAAATAAACTTAATTTTACATTGGGATGTTGTTTTCTGATTTTGTTTAAAATTTGATTGCTACCAAATGTCATGCTGATTTGATTTTCCATTTTTACGCCTCCAAGATGATAAAAAAGATTTTACAAATCACATCTATATATTTACACTAAAGATAAATAAAAACAAGTAGAAGGTATGCAAAATGAAGGTTACTGTATTAGGATATTATGGTGGTTATCCAGATAATGGAATCGCCACAAGCGGATATTTAATTCAAACTGAAAAATTCAATCTATTATTGGACTGTGGAAGTGGGGTGCTATTGGAATTAGAAAAGCACTTAAACCCATACAACCTAGACGCGGTCTTATTATCTCACTACCACAGTGATCATATTGCGGACGTTGGGGTTTTACAACACTACTGGCAACTAGCACCTAATAAGCTAAAGGAAGGCCCTCTATCAATTTATGGCCACACTGAAGATGAAGAACATTTCGATGCTTTGAACTGGTTCGACGATACGGTTGCTAAACCATACCATGAAGATGATGTTTTAACCTTAGGTGACTTGGAAATTACATTTAAGAAAACACAACATCCTGTCGTTACATTTGCGATTAAGATTAAAGACAAGGCAACAAATCAAGTACTAGTTTACACAGGGGACACTAGATACTTTGAAGACTTAGCATCATTTTGTGAAGGTGCTGACTTATTAATGACCGACACTAATTTCTATGATGACAAGGAAGGTCAAAAATGGCACATGACTTCTGAAGAAACCGGTAAATTAGCATTGGATGCTAAGGTTAACAACGTTTTAATCAGTCATTTACCACAATATGGTGACTTGGATGATTTAAAGAAACAAACTGAGATGGCAACAAATAATTCAGTAAACGTAATCTTACCAAAAACAGGGATGGTAATTGATTTAAAAGACGTTAAATCATTGAACTAACCGTTGATAATAGGTTAAAATGTAGTTATTAAATAACGAACGTGAGAAGAGGTGTCGATAATGAGAATGGAAAAAATTAATTCTGGAACAATCAAAGTAACAATCACTAATCAAGAATTAGATGAACGCGGAATTGATTTATTATCACTTTTAGGTGATGAAGATGGCATTGAATCTTTCTTATACTCAATCTTGGACGAAATCGATGTAGATGATGAATTCAAGAGTACAGGGGCAGTATCTTTCCAAGTATTGCCAAACAGTACAGGGTTAGACATGTTTATTAAGAATAAGAATGTTTTTGATAACCAAAACCAAATCAATAATAATGATGATGAACAAGTAGAAGATGATAACGTCGACGATGAAATCGAAGACGACGAAAATGACAATGAAACCTATGATGGACCTGGCTCTGAAATGTTTACCGACACTGGTGAAGACAGAACCGACGAACAAAGAGCACAACTACCAAGTATGGGACACTTTAAGGACTATACTGATACCAAGAGTTTGTACTCATTGATTCGAGCCAAGGAAATGCTTGGTAAAATCCTAGACTTCAAGAGCGAAGATCACAAATATGATGACAAAACAAAAGAATTCATTGATAACATTCAATTGAATCTTTCAACTATGATTGATGCGCTTGAAAGAAGTGATGACTATGCTCATTACAAGCTAATGATGATTGCGACAATTAACCAAGCTAGAAGCGAACGTCAAGACTTGGATTCAACAAGCAAGCGTTCCAATAGTGACCCATTCAAGGATATGGTAAAAAATGCTAAGCAACCAAGCTTAGGCCACTTTAATCCACAACTTGAAAAATGGGAAATGATTCTAAAGGTTAGCGACTTCGACAATGTTGTTAAACTAGCCGATGCAATTCATGGCATTCAAGATGTTGATTCAACATTGTACAAGGTCGGTTCATTCTACGTGGTTCAATTAACTACCACTAGAACTGAGAACGAAGTCGACTTCAAGCACTTTACTAGTGCTGTGAGTGAAGCCGTTGAATATGGAAACCAAATCAACGCTGTAGATTTCAAGCACTACAACGACAAGAAAGTAATAATGGATCATCAAGCAATGACCCAAGTGAATAAATACTTTGGCTAATAAAAAGACTGGCAAATATGCCAGTCTTTTTTCGTATCTAATTTATTGGGTGATGAAAATGTTAATGGCATCTGATAAAGAAAAGTTAGTCAGTGCGAGTGCAGCTAAAGATAATCAAAAGTACTACTGTCCAATCTGCAAAGAAGAGTTAATTTTAAAACGCGGCAACATTAATGCGCCACACTTTGCGCACTTTAAGAATAGTCAGTGTGTGATTGCGATGGAAGACGGCGAGAGCAATGAACATTTAATGGGCAAAGAACAGCTCCTGAATTTTATTGATAAAAGAAATACACATGTGGAAAAGTATTTGCCCGAAATCAATCAACGTCCCGATTTGATGTATCAAAAACTAGCGTTTGAGTTTCAATGCAGCCCGATTTCACGGAAACGATTGGAAGAACGCATCATGGGATACCATAAACTACATATGAAATCACTATGGATATTGGGGAGTAATTACAGAAAACGGTTTGGCAGCGATAGTGTGAATAAGTTTTATTACTATATCGATTCAATTGGTTTTACCATCTTTTTCTGGTTGATAAACGAACGCAAAATCGAGGTACGTTACAACTGTCAGTATGTGTGTGGAAAACTACGATACCAAAGAGTCACGTTTGCTCGGTTGGATGAATTATTGAGGTTTATTCACAATCCCGGCATCATCGTTCAGTACAAAAGTAATATGCATGGCATGATTAGTCAGTTAACCAGGATTGAAAATCAACTCTTTTATCGGAATCAACAGATGCTAAAGTGGCAAAACGTTTGTTATAACCAGCATCATAATATTTCTGGATCGCCAATTATCTGTGATATTAAACAGGTGACCAGTCCAATCATGGGGAAGAACTTTTTGATATGGAAAATATTGATTGTTGCTGGCATCAAGGAACGCGCGAAATTAAGGGATGTGTTTGCGTTTGCAAATCAAATGGTCGGATTACAAACGAATTATCCACTTGTGCATAACGCCACTCAATATATTAAAGATGAGTTTAAATTGTTGATAATGCAGTTGATAACTAAACGAAAAATTCAAATTAAAAATGGTAGAGTCCACATAATCGACGAAATTAAGTGGTTTGACGATTACTATCAAAAATTAAATGAGCTAAGTACGCAAAATAACACTATTTTTTGATAAGATGGAGATAGCATATTTCAAAAGGCGGTGTTTTTATGAGTGAAGTAAAACAATTACCAAAGAGATCAGAAGTACCAGAAAAATTAACCTGGGACTTAACAACTATCTATAAGACAGATAATGACTTTGAAGCTGATTTCAAAGAATGCGTCAAAGAAGTCGAAGCTGTTGAAAAGTTAAAGATTGATCATTTTGATGCCAAAACACTTTTAAGTGATTTAAAAGCAATCGAAAAACTAGAACGTAAAGTTGAAAAATTATATGTGTACTCATCGTTGAAGAGTGATGCTGATACATCAAATTCAGAATACCAAAGCATGAATGCAAGATGTGCTGATTTAGCATCTAAAGCATCATCTGCACTAGCGTGGTTTGAACCGGCGGTTTTAAACATCAGTGAAGATGATCTAAAGAAGATGATAGCTGAAGAATCAGAACTAGCAGATTACACACACTACTTTGATGAACTATTCAGCCAAAAGGACCATATCTTAGATGCTGAACATGAAAAAATTCTATCAAGTTTAGGTAACATCTTTGATACCCCTTCAAACGTCTATGGTGTAATGACCAATTCCGACTTGAAGTTCCCAATTGTATCAGACGAAGACGGTAACAAGGTTGAACTATCAAACGGGGTCTACAGTAAGTTACTTGAATCCACAGACAGAAGTGTTCGTAAGGAAGCATTCCAACAGTTATACACAGTTTATAACCAATTCAAGAACACTTTAGCATCAACACTTTCTGGTGAAGTGAAGGTTCATAACTTTAGAGCTTCAATGCGTCACTTTAGCTCAGCTAAGGAAGCTGCATTGAGCAATAACCATATCGATGAAAAGGTATACCAACAACTAATTGATACTGTTAATAAGTACCTACCTTTATTACATCGCTACGTTAAACTAAGAAAGAAGCTACTTTCTTTAGATGAAATGCACATGTATGACTTATACACACCTTTATTTGGTAATTCACCAATCTCATACAACTTTGATGAAGCCAAGGAAGAATCAATTAAGGCATTATCAATCCTTGGGGATGATTACATTGATCATATCAAGGAAGAATTTAACAATCGTTGGATTGATGTAGTTGAAAACAAGGGGAAGAGAAGTGGGGCATACTCATCAGGAGTATACGACACTAACCCATACATCTTATTAAACTGGCAAGATAACCTTGATAACTTGTTTACACTTGTTCACGAATCAGGTCACAGTATGCACAGTTACTACACAACCCATAACCAACCATTCCAATATGGTGATTACTCAATCTTCTTAGCCGAAATCGCATCAACAACTAACGAAAATATCTTAACCGATTATCTTTTGAAGAATACCGATGATGTTGAAGTTAAAAAGTACGTATTAAATCACTTCCTAGATGGTTTCAAAGGAACTATATTCAGACAAACCCAATTTGCTGAATTTGAAGACTTTGCTCACCAACAAGAACAAGCGGGGAACCCACTAACAGCTAAGATGCTAAGTGATTTCTACTACAAGTTAAACCAACGCTATTATGGTGACGGAGTGGTATCTGATCCAGAAATCGCATACGAATGGGCCAGAATTCCGCACTTCTACATGAATTACTATGTATATCAATATGCTACTGGTTTTGCAGCCGCCATTGATTTATCAGATGGCATCTGTAAAAACGACCAAGAAGCAATTGATAAGTACATCGGTTACCTAAAATCAGGTAGTTCTGATTATCCATTAAACGTAATGAAAAAAGCTGGTATCGACATGACTAATGCTGATTACCTAGAAAATGCATTCAAGGTCTTTGAAGAAAGATTAAATGAATTAGAATCATTAATTTAATAACAAAAAAGCTTCCAACTTTTCGTTGGAAGCTTTTTTTATTTTAGAACACGAAGGTGTTTCATTTTAGTTTCTTTTAGACTGCTTTCGCTTAATGCATCCTTTAAGTATTCGGGAGTTAAGTTTTTATCACAGCAGGCATTGAATAATGTTGAATATTCAATGTCATCAGTTAAAATACCATCATCGTTTCCTTCACAGTTGAAGATAACAGCTGAAGCTGGTTTTTCAATCTTCATGTTTTGGACCAAATCTTGGTCTTTTTTGATTGATTTCTTAGCAAGGTTTGAACGACGATCTTCCTTAAACATTTCAACATCTAGACCGCATTTCTTAGCAATTTCAATTGCCATTTCGTCTGAGTAGATGTAACCTTCAGTCAATAGTTTATCCTGAATCGCTGTTAAGAACTTACGTCCTTTTTTCATACCTTGGAATAAGGCAGCCTTATAATCTAAGACAACGTTTCTGTATAAGGCAGAAAGTTCTTCAGAAGATAATCGCTTTTTAAGTTGATTATTTGAGTTGCAGAAGTCGGTTTGGACAACCTTTAGATTGTAAATCGGAATGAACTGCAACTTAAATTTTGAATCAACGTCTTCAGAAATCTGTAAAACGGTATTTTCTGAATTCCTGCATGCTTTACACAATGGATCTATAAACAGAAATAGTTCAAACACTTTTATCCCTCCATTAAGATTTTTGTTTCGTTCTATGAATTCCATTAAATAGAATACCAAATACACCGGTAAATACAACCATTTCGCTCATAAACGGTAAAAAATTGTTTGCTTTTTTACTTCTTGAATAGTGTGGTAAAATAATGTAGTAAATTAGGTTTAACAAGGAGGTTAGCCTAGTGATAAAAAACTGGAGTGACTTTTTATTTCCATACGAACAAGCCGTAGGTGAATTAAAGGTCAAATTAAGAGGAATTCGTAAAGAATTCATTCAATCGGATAAAAGAAGTCCGATTGAGTTTGTTACTGGTCGAGTCAAACCAATCGACAGTATTAAAGAAAAAATGAAACGCCGCTATGTATCAGAAGATCGTTTATCTCAAGATATGGAAGATATTGCGGGACTTAGAATTATGTGTCCATTTGTCGATGACATTTACGTTGTTGTCGATATTCTTAGAAGAAGAAGCGATATTAATATCTTGGAAGAACGTGATTATGTTAATCGTGAAAAAGCTAGTGGATATCGTTCATACCATATTGTTTTTGAGTATCCAATCGAATTAGTCGGTGGAGAAAAGAAAATTTTAGCCGAAATTCAGGTAAGAACACTTGCCATGAATTTCTGGGCAACAGTAGAACATTCCCTAAATTATAAGTACAATGGTGAATTCCCAGAAGAATTGAAGAAGCGTCTTCAACAATCTGCGGAAACAGCATTCAAGTTGGATGAAGGGATGTCTGAAATCAGAGATGAGTTAATTGAAACTCAAGAAGATGGAACCAAAAATGAACATAATAGGGATGAATAGTTATGAAGGTTGCAATTTATAGTAACGACGGATTTACATCCAAAGAGGTTGCTACACAATTAAAAGAAAAAATTGATGCGTCTGAAAAACTTGAATACGATGGATTAAATCCGCAAATTGTGATTTCCGTTGGGGGAGACGGAACACTTTTGTCAGCTTTTCATCATTATCGCGATGCAATTAGCAAGATTCGCTTTGTGGGAATCCATACTGGCCACCTTGGTTTTTACACCGACTGGCGTGACTATGAAGTAAAAGAACTAGTCGACAGTTTGGAAGATGATAATGGTCAAAGTGTTAGCTATCCATTGCTATCAATCAAGGTTCAATACACCGATGGTGGACCAGACGATAGTTTCGTTGCGCTAAATGAATCTACCTTAAAACGCATTAACGGAACAATGGTTACCGATATTTACATCAAGGGTGAATTTTTTGAAAAGTTTAGAGGGGATGGACTTTGTGTCTCCACACCAACCGGGTCTACCGCTTATAACAAGTCAGTTGGTGGGGCAATCATTAATCCTCAACTAAACGCCATTCAAGTATCTGAAATGGCATCAATCAATAACCGTGTCTTTAGAACATTGGGTTCACCTGTAATTGTGCCACCTGATGAAACAATCACAATTGTTCCTGATTCACCAAAGCACAACATTTTAACATGTGACCAGTTATTGATTTCTGATCGTCCAATTAAATCAATTTCATATTCCATCTGTAACGATAGAATTTACTTCGCTCAATATCGTCACACCCATTTCTGGAAACGTGTAAGCAATTCATTCATCGGAGTTCACGAGGATGACTAGTTTCACCTGGTCCAATCAACAGGACAGTCCCATCCGATTAAGAACGTTCTTACGCCAAAATGGTATTTCGCGTACACTATTGAAACAGATTAAATTCGAAGGCGGCAAAATTGTAGTCAACGGAACCGAAGAGAAGGTCAATTATATGTTGGCTCAAGGCGACGAGGTAACCATCACGTTACCACCCGAACCAGCTAACGATATTATTGCGGTATCAAATCTACCAATCAATATTTTGTATGAAGATGATCACTTCTTGGTTGTTGATAAACCAGCTCACGTGGCATGTCTACCATCTCATTTATATAAAAATGATACGATTGCTAATCGAGTGAAGGGATACTTTCTAAGACATGATTACGACAATCAAAAGATTCATATCGTGAATCGATTAGACATGGACACCAGCGGGATTATCATTTTCGCCAAGCATCACTTTGCGCATTCTGTATTAGATAAGCAAATGCAACACCATCAAATTGAAAAGATGTATGTTGCAATTGTGGAAAATCCATTGAATGATAAGCATCTAGAAATTAACCTACCGATTGATCGAAAACCCGGTTCGTTTATTAAAAGATGTGTGATGGATGGTGGAAAATCTTCCAAGACGGAGGCATGGGTGGTACAAAATACACCTAGTCATTCATTGGTGAATATTAAGCTACATTCGGGACGAACCCATCAAATCAGGGTTCATTTCGAGGCAATCGGCCACCCATTAATTGGGGATTGGCTTTACAATCCTGACAACCATGAATTGGATCGTCAGGCACTACATTGCTACAAAATGAAATTTTATAATCCGTTTACACAACAAGACGTAGTCTGTGAATCAAAAATTCCTACGGACATGTCGTCAATTATTCAAGGCTTCTAATATCTTGATATTAGGGTCTTTTTTTAGTTCCTGTAAATGAAGACTTTACGAATATGATATACTTATATATTGAATTGGATAAGGATGATTTAGATATGAAAAAAATCGAAATTGCAAAGCAATTTTTAAAACAAAATATCGATTTATTTAGATGCCAAGTATGTAAAGAATCATTTATTAAGCAAGTTGATAATTCAATCGTTTGTCCTAACAACCACTCATTGGATATTTCCAAAAAGGGAACTATTCAATTTATTAACCATAAGGTGAATACAGAATATGATGGGGATATGTTAGAATCAAGACGAAGAATTATGCAGGCTGGTTTCTTCGATGGCATTTTACACAAGATTAATGAACTAATCGATGCCGGGCATAAGAACATCGTTGACATCGGTAGTGGTGAAGGAACACCGCTAAGACGTTTGGAAGACTTAAGAAAGAACGTGGATAGTGCAATTGGTTTTGACATTTCTAAACCAGGGGTCAACCTATCAACCAGTGAATTAAGCGACCAAATGTTTTTCTGTGTTGCTGATTTGGCGAACCTTCCATTTAATGATCAAAGTATTGATATTATTATGGATTTATTTTCCCCATCAGCTTACAAGGAATTTAATCGAATTATTGCACCAAAGGGTCACTTGATTAAGATAGTGCCAAACTCACATTACCTATATGAATTAAGACAAAAACTTTATGGTAATGATAGCGAAAATAGTAGCTATGATAACCAAAAGGTTGTCGATTTATTTATGGAGCATTATCCAAATGCGAAGAAATACGATGTGAAATACACCGTTGAGTTACCAAAAGAGTTAACTCACGATTTAATGATTATGACACCACTTCATTGGGGCCATAATGCGAAAGATTTAACACAAGCAGAGGTTGAATCACTAACATCAATCACGGTTGATGTATCAATATTAGATAATCAGTTTTAAAGCGAGGAAAAATTATGACTAACCATATTGTTTTATTTGAACCATTAATGCCAGCTAACACTGGTAACATTGCAAGAACATGTGCCGGTACCGACACTGTTTTGGACTTAATTAAACCACTAGGATTCTCAGTTGATGATAAGCATCTAAAAAGAGCGGGATTAGACTACTGGGACAAGGTTGATATTAACTATCACGAAAGCCTACCAGCATTCATGAACACACTAGGCGAAAAGGACAAACTTTACTTAGTATCTAAGTTTGCTAACCACGACTACACAGATCGTGATTACACAAACGATGACTACAACTATTACTTCATGTTTGGTAAGGAAACCACCGGATTACCTGAAATGTTCATGCGTGATAATGAAGAAAAGGCAATCAGAATTCCACAAGACGATACTCACATTCGTGCGTTGAACCTATCAAACACATGTGCCATCGTTATTTACGAAGCATTAAGACAACAATCATTTCCGAACCTTGAAAGAACACACAAATACGAATACGACAAACTAAAATAAATGATAAGGGGTAATCAATTTGGCAAAGAGAAAAACAAGCGCGCGTAAAAAGAAAAAAACAACCACCAATGCCAAATTATTTAATATCGATAGCAAGTATCAAAATCATATTATTGGATTTATTATGATTTTGGTTAGTGCATTCAGTCTATTTAAATTGGGCTTTTTAGGAATCACTTTTGATAATATCGTTAGATTCTTTATCGGAGATAGTAGTCCATTTGGATTGTTGATTGCATTAGTTGTTGGTTTTATTTACCTAATTAAGGGGCCTAAGCTTGAATACAATAAGCGTTGGATAATTGGTGGAACCATCTTTTACCTTGGTTTAACACTGTTCTTATCAGCATTATTGTTTTCAAACAGTAGCGACAATGCCTTTATATCAAAGACACTATCTTTAATTAGCCAAGATTTCATTCATCTAACCGATGCTTCATCAGTTGGTGGTGGAATGATTGGGGCATGCTTATTAGTAGTATTTGATTTCTTGGTTTCAATTTTGGGCTCAGAAATTCTATCAATCATTATGATGATTGTCGGATTAATCGTATTCTTTAACGTTCCAATGAACAAAGTCATGGATAACGTTAGAAAGTACTCTGAAGAATCATCACAAAAGATTGGTTCTGCGATTGAAGAACGTAAGCAACGCCGTTTAGAAGAAAAAGAGGCTAACCAAGAAGACGATGAACCGAGTGAAGACGTTAATTCAATGTCTAGGGTTCAAAGAAGAAAGACCCCAGCTGCTTCCGAGGAAAAGCCTAAGATTAAGCTTTCAGGTTGGATGGATAACGAACCTGAAAAACCAGAGGTAAAGAGTAAGCCAGAAGCTAATCTGGATCGTTCCGACTTCAAGTCAGCAGATGACTACAATCAAGATACAAGAAATAAACCAAAGCTATCTGAAATTATCAACGGACACACCGAAAATGATAGTAAGGGAATCGATATTAAGGATATAGATGATTCAAACTATCAATTGCCACCAATTGGTTTATTATCCGATGTGGCTAGAAGTGACCAAAAAGATGAATTTAAAAATATCGACCACAATACAACCGTATTGAAGAAGACATTGAACAGTTTTGGTGTTGATGCCGAAATTAAGAATGTTAACTTGGGACCTTCAGTTACCGAATATGAATTACACCCATCAATTGGTGTTAAGGTTAGCAAGATTGTTAACCTAGCAGACGACTTGGCCTTGGCATTAGCAGCTAAGGATATTCGTATTGAAGCACCAATTCCTGGTAAATCATTAATCGGGATTGAAGTACCAAACAAGAAGGTCGCAATGGTGTCATTTAAGGATGTTGTCAAAACATCACAACAATCCAAGCATGGATTATTGACAGTGCCATTGGGAAGAAACGTTAGTGGGGAGGTTATTACAACCGACCTAACTAAGTTGCCTCATCTATTAATCGCTGGTTCAACCGGTAGTGGTAAGTCCGTTGCCATCAACGGAATCATTACTAGCATTTTAATGAATGCTAAACCAAGTGAAGTTAAGATGATGCTAATTGATCCTAAGAAGGTTGAATTAGGAATTTACAATGGGATTCCACACTTGTTATCACCAGTTGTTTCAGAACCTAAGAAGGCGGCAAGAGCCCTTAACAAGGTTGTTGCAGAAATGGAGCACAGATATGACTTGTTTGCTAAGCATAATCAAAGAAAGATTAGTACTTTTAATGAATATGTAAAAGGGATGACCGAAGAAGAACGTGGAGATTTAAAACCACTTCCATACATCGTAGTTGTTGTTGATGAATTGGCTGACTTGATGATGACTGTTTCAAATGACGTTGAAGGTGCCATCATTAGATTGGCTCAAATGGGACGTGCTGCTGGAATTCACATGATTTTGGCAACCCAACGTCCATCAGTTGACGTTATTACCGGTCTAATTAAGTCTAACGTGCCATCTAGAATTGCTTTTGCCGTTTCAAGTGGGATTGATTCTAGAACCATCCTAGATACTAATGGTGCCGAAAAACTATTAGGTCGTGGTGATATGTTATATCTACCAATCGATAAGAATAAGCCAAGCCGTGTGCAAGGTGCATTTATATCTGATCAAGATGTTGAAAATGTGGTAGATTATATTAAAGAACAACAACCTGCCGAATATGACGACGATATGATTGTTACGGATGAAGAAATCAAGGTCGACGAAGAAAACGAAGACCAAGACGACTTATTCGATGATGCATTAGCATTTGTTGTAAAAGAACAAAAGGCAAGTACATCATTATTACAACGTAACTTTAGAATTGGTTATAATCGTGCAGCTAGAATTATTGATGACTTAGAACAACGTGGTTACATTGGCCCTCAGGAAGGAAGTAAACCAAGAGAGGTTTATAAACAACCTGATAATGACTAAAAAAATGGAACCCATCATTTTGATAGGTTCCATTTTTTATTAGTTTTCAAATAGTTGGAAGGCAGCACCTAGTACTAAACCACCAACAGTTGAGATAATCATTAACCAAACAAAGATCATGGTAATGATTTGAAATCTAGATTTCTTTTTCTTAGCCATTATTAACACCACTTTCCGCAATTAATAATATATTTTAAAGTTTACAGTTCATCAGCGAATAATGCAAACTAATTCATATTGAGGTGATTGTTATTTCTCCGTTTGGATTTTTGACCATGGTATTAGTTCAGGTGGTATTCTTATTCCTATTTTCCTTACTGTTCAATATCGTCAAAAAAATTATTAGCAAACTTTATAAGATTTCGATTAGAGCGAGTGATTTCTTTCCAATTATCATGAGCTATTATATCTACCAATTATCATTGGATAAACACGATCAATCGTTCTTACCATATGTATGGTTAGGACTTGTTATCATTGGGATTACATACGCAATCTACTACTTGTTTACACGTAGTAATGCCAAAGTGGGGATTTTTTACAAATTCTTGTGGAGATTTTCAGTAATTTACTTTTTTGTGGTCTGGTCCTCCACCATTTTGATAATTGCAGCAAAAACGCTTTAAAACCTTGAGCTACCAACGTTGGTAGCTCTTTTTTCATTGTCTAAAATTAGTGGATTTTAATCTAAATGTGGTGAAAATTAGTACATATTGGAAGAAATTTAATAATAAGGTGGTACGAAGTGGTGGATAGTGGTAAAATCAAGGTAATATAAATTGGAAGGAGTGAAGAAGCGTGTTAATGGGTGAATATGAACATTCAATAGATTCAAAAGGGCGCTTGATCATTCCTTCCAAGATTAGATCAGAAATAGGTGCTAACTTCATCATCACACGTGGACTTGATGGATGTTTATTCGGATATCCTATGGATGAATGGAAAAAGGTTCAAGAAAAGATTAACCAACTTCCTGTAAGCAAGAAGTCAGCAAGATACTTTTCACGTTTTCTATTCTCAGCCGCCGACGAAAGTAAGGTTGATAGCCAAGGAAGAATTAACATTCCAGATACTTTGATTAACTACGCTGGTATCGAAAAGAAATGTGTGATTGTGGGGGTTTCCACAAGAATTGAAATCTGGAGCAAGGAAAAGTGGGACGAATTCTCAGCTACTGCTGGTGAAGAGTTTGACGACATTGCTGAAGACTTAATTGATTTTTAGAAAAGAAGGTGACTAATTATGACGGAATTTCATCATGAAACTGTACTACTTAAAGAAGCAGTTGACGGATTAAATATTAAACCCGATGGTATTTACATTGACTGTACCCTCGGTGGGGGAGGCCACAGTGCCCGAATTTTGTCACAATTAACATCTGGTCATCTTTATTCATTCGATCAAGATGAAGTGGCAATCGAATATAACAAAACTAACCTCAAGCAATACATAGATGAAGATAAGGTTACCTTTGTTAGAAGCAACTTTAGATACATTCAAGAAGAAATGAACAAATTAGGAATTCAATCTGTTGATGGAATTCTGTATGACTTAGGAGTTTCATCTCCACAGTTTGATGACGCAAGCAGAGGTTTTAGTTATCAACATGATGCACGATTAGATATGCGAATGGATCAGAGAAATCCATTAGACGCATGGAAAATCGTCAATGAATGGCCATACGAAAAATTAGTGAAGATTTTCTTCCGTTATGGAGAAGAAAAATTTTCTAAGCAAGTTGCAAGAGCGATTGAAAGGAACCGAGAAAACCATTCAATCGACACAACCGAACAACTTGTTGATGTCATTAAGGAAGGTATTCCAGCCGCGGCAAGACGTCACGGTGGTCATCCTGCCAAGAAAGTCTTTCAGGCATTGAGAATTGCCGTGAACGACGAACTGGGTGCTTTGGAAGAATCATTGGAAAAGGCAATCGATTTAATTGATGTAAACGGAAGAGTGAGCGTCATTACTTTCCAATCATTAGAAGATCGATTAGTTAAGACGATGTTTAAGGAAAAGACCACGATTGAAGATTTACCAAGTGGTTTACCAATCATTCCAGATAACATGAAACCAGACTACAAACTAATTAATAGAAAACCAATACTACCGAGTGATGACGAATTGAGAGATAATCATCGTTCGCATAGTGCAAAATTGAGAGTTATTGAGAGAATTAATAAATAATAGAGAGAAGAGTTAATCTGATGGCACAAAATAATCTAGCTAATAGCGTATACGCTACCCCTGGTTATTACTCCGCAGGGGAACAACAAAAACAACAAAATCCAGAAGTAAAATCAAATGTAAGACTTGGATTGTCAAAATTTGAAAAAACTGTTGTAATATTAGGATGTTCACTTGTATTCTTTTTAATGGTTGGTCTAGTTGGTGAAAAGATTGCACTAGGTAACCACGCCACAGAACTTCAAGTAACAACTAATTTATTAGGCAAGGTTAAAGATGATAACAGTACACTAAAGCAAGAAGTAAGTGAACTTCAAAGCGGAAATCGTCTACAAAAAATTGCTAAACAAGCCGATTTATCTTTGTCCAATAAAAACGTAAGGAATGTTAGCAAATGAATAAATTAAATAATCGGAACAAACAAAAAAAACGCCGAGAAAACCGTAGCCGCTATGGACAATTTTTACTATTGCTATGTCTAGGCGTTTTTTTGTGTATGGTATTGAGATTTACATATGTATCAGTATTTAAAAACGTTGGTGGATACAACTTAAGCGAAATGGCGAAGAGTTTGTACACTCAAAGCAACGTGATTTCTGCTAAACGTGGAACTATTTACGATGCGAACGGTCAACCGCTTGCTGAAGATACTAACGTTTATACAATGTATGCCATCTTGAATAAGAAACAAGTTGGTTTGGATAACAAGCCAATGTACATCACTGATAAGGAAAAAGCTGCCAAAGCAATTTCTTCAGTGTTACCAATTTCTTATAAGCAAGCATTAAAGGATCTAAATCCTAGTACCAATGCATTTCAAGTTGAATTTGGTTCAGCCGGTACTAATATTTCATTAACTCAAAAGCAAAAACTAGATTCATACCACATCTCAGGTTTGAACTTCTTACAACAACCATCAAGACTATATCCAAACGGTGTCTTTGCTTCTCACATCATTGGATATGCGTCTGCTAACTCAAACTCTAGCGATAGTAAAGTTTCACTAACTGGTCAAATGGGAATCGAAAAGGTATATAACGAATTATTGACTGGGAAGAACGGATACAAGACCACTCAACTAAACAACGCAGGTGTTGAAGTTGATAATGGTGAAAGTGTTAATAAGCCAGCTAAGAATGGTGACGACGTCTACACTACTTTAGACTATCGTCTTCAATCATTACTAGAAACTGAAATGACCAGTGTTTACAACCAAGTTCATCCAAAGACAATGAATGCCGTCTTGATGAACGCCAAAACTGGTGACATTTTAGCTGCTACTCAACGTCCTACATTTAACGCTACTACTAAGCAGGGACTAAGTAGCATCTGGCGTAACACATTGATTCAAGATTCATACGAACCTGGTTCAACAATGAAGATTTTCACTGTTGCATCCTCAATTAACAGTGGTCACTATAACGGAAATGCCACATATCATTCTGGTAAATACCTAGTTGATGGTAAGGTTGTTCCTGACTGGAATACTAGCGGTTGGGGTGACATTACCTATAACAAAGGTTTCGCATTATCAAGTAACGTTGCCATGGCCCACCTTGAACAACAAATGGGTGCCAAGACTTGGCGAAACTACATGAACCGTTTCCAATTCTTTACTTCAACTAACTTAGGTTTCCCTGGCGAAGAAACTGGAAGCGTTCAATTTAACTACCCAATCGAACAAGCTAATACAGCGTTTGGACAAGGTATCCAAGTTAATGCAATGCAAATGATGAGGGCATTAACTTCAATCGCTAACGGTGGTACAATGTTACAACCAAGACTTGTTACAAAGATTGTGGATCCAAAGACCAAGAAGGTTATTAAATCATATCCAAAGAAGGTAGTTGGTCATCCAATTACCGCAAGTACAGCAAAACAAGTTATTCAACATATGGAAGATGTTGTTTATAAATCATACGGTATTGGTGGAGCATACAAGATTCCAGGATACAAGATTGCCGCAAAGACTGGTACTGCCCAAGTCAGTGATGGTAAGTCTGGATACGAATCTGGTGACGACAGTTACCTATACTCAGTTGCCGGAATTGCACCAGCAAATAATCCAAAATACATCTTATATATAACAATGAAACAACCTCATTTAACTGGAACTAAGACAGCTTCACAATTAATGGCCGAAATCTTTAACCCAGTAATGAGATTAGCATTGGAAGAAAACGTAAATGCTGAAAATGAAAATAGTCTAAAGGTTCCAAGCATTACTGGAAAATCAACCAGTGAAGCTAAGGCAGAACTAAAAGCTGCCGGTTTGAAATACTCAATTATTGGTGACGGGGATAAAGTATTAGATCAATCAATTGATGCCAACGAAAAAGTTTCAAAGAATCGATTGGTAATCGTTCAAACCAATGGTAGTAAGACTATGGCTAACCTAAAGGGCTGGTCTAGATATGATGTTGCGACATACTGTCGAATGGCTGGTATTGGTGCCGAACTTGACGGTGACGGTTATGCCTATAAGCAATCCGTCAAACCAGGGGCAAGTCTAGACGGTGGAACCAAGGTAACCATAAAATTTAAATAGGGGATTGAAATCAGGATGTTTATGAATATTGTTTTACCAATCATAATTAGTTTTTTAATTACATTAATCTTTATGCCATCTCTAATTGGCTACTTCAGAAGAAAGCATGAAGGCCAAATGATTAGAGAAGAAGGACCAAAGTGGCATGAAAAGAAATCAGGAACACCTACAATGGGTGGTCTTCTTTTCATCATCGCAATCATTATTGCTTCACTAATTAGTGGTGGGGTTGCTCACATGATGAACCCAACACTACTAATCCTATTGTTCATCCTAGTATTGTATGGATTATTAGGAATGTGGGACGATAGTATCAAGCTATTTAGACGTCAAAATGAAGGTCTAAAAGCATGGCAAAAACTAGCGGGTCAAATTGTGGGTGGACTAATCTTCACTTTTGTTTATGCACACCACTTCCCACTAGCATTAAAGATTCCATTTATGGGTGATTTACACCTTGGTTGGTTCTACGCAATTTTCATCATCTTCTACCTAACTGGTTTCTCAAACGCAGTTAACTTAACTGATGGTTTAGATGGTTTAGTTAGTGGATTATCAATCATTGCCTTCTTAGCTTATGCAGTTGTTGCGTTAGTTCAACACCAAATGGATGTTGCAATCTTTTGTTTAGCTGTAGTTGGTGCATTATGTGCATTTATGGTATTCAACCACAAGCCAGCTAAGATTTTCATGGGAGACATGGGATCATTAGCACTTGGAGGTTCGTTAGCTGCCGTATCAATTCTGGTTCATCATGAACTTTCATTAATTTGGATTGGTTTCATGTTTGTATTGGAAACATTGAGTGTAATGATTCAAGTTACATCATTCAAACTTACTGGTAAGAGAGTGTTCTTAATGTCACCAATCCATCACCATTTTGAAATGTTAGGTTGGTCAGAATGGAAGATTGATATTGTCTTCTGGGCTGCAGGTGCTATTTTGGCAATTACCGGAGTTTTATCAATTATTTTATAATAATATTTTTGGGAGCATGAATTATGAAAAATATTGACGATTATCAAAATAAAAACATACTAGTTTTAGGTGCGGGAATGAGTGGAATCAATGCATCTAAGCTATTAAAGCAATTAAACGCTAACGTTTGGTTAAATGACGCTAATCCTTTGAAATCGGACGCAAAAGAAGAGTTAGAAAAAATTGGCGTTGAGGTAATTGATGCTAAACAAAGTCCAAAGATTTTAGATGATTACAATTTTGATTTAATTGTCAAGAACCCTGGAATATTTTACGATAATGAATTAATTAAAGAAGCAATTAAAAGAAATATTCCAATCACAGTTGAAGTTGAAATTGCCAGTCAAGTCAGTGAAGCACCAATTGTTGGTGTAACTGGTAGTAATGGTAAAACAACCGTTTCAACTATGATTAATGACATCCTAAACGAAGAAAGAACTACTGGATATTCATACGTAGCCGGAAACATTGGTGTTCCAGCAAGTACTATTACCACAAAGGCAACTAAGGATGATGACATTGTCTTAGAATTATCTAGTTTTATGCTAGTTGGCATTAAGACATTGCATCCACATATTGCCGTTTTAAACAACGTTTTCTCAAATCATCTTGACTACCATAAGACTAGAGAAAACTACGTTAACGCTAAAATGCGCATTACCGAAAATCAAGATGAAAATGACTTTTTCGTTGTGAACTTTGATAATGAAGAATGGCGTGAATTAAGCAAACGTAGTAAGGCTAAGGTGGTTCCTTTCTCATACGAAGCAGTAAGCACAGACGGTGCATACGTGAAAGACGAACAAATCTTCTTTAAAGATGAATTCGTTATGAACGTTGATGAAATTAGAGTTCCTGGTCAACAAAACGTGCAAAACGCTTTAGCAGCAATTGCTGTTGCCAAGATTATGGGCAAGAGTAACTCCGCAATCAAGAAGGCACTAAGTACATTTGGTGGTGTCAGACACCGTGTCCAATACGTATTAACTGCCGATGGTAGAAAGTTCTACAATGACTCAAAGGCTACAGACATTGAAGCAACTCAAGTGGCTTTGAGAAGTTTTAAAGATAACGTTGTTCTAATTGCCGGTGGATTAGATCGTGGTTACACTTTCGAAAAACTGGAAAATGATTTCGCCGACCATGTTAAGGCAATTACCTTATTTGGTGAAACTAAGGACTTGTTAGCAGACACTGCTAAGAAGGCCGGTGTTAAAAACATCAAGATTGTTAATAACATGAAGGAAGCTGTGGATGAAGCATGGGCAATGAGTGAAGAAGGCGACATTGTTCTATTGTCTCCAGCTAATGCTAGTTGGGATCAATATGATACCTTTGAACAAAGAGGGGACGAATTCATCCAACTAGTAGAACAAAAAACAGGTAGAAAGGAAGAAAACTAATGAGACTAATGATTTCAGGTGGAGGAACTGGTGGCCACATCTATCCTGCACTAGCATTAATTGAAGAACTTCGCAGAGTTGATCCTGATGCTGAAGTTTTATACGTTGGATCAACTAGAGGCTTGGAAAAGGATATCGTTCCAAAGCACAACATCGCTTTCGAAGAATTAGAAATCCAAGGCTTCAAACGTTCTCTTTCTTTATACAACGTAAAAACTGTTAGTTTGTTTTTAAAGAGTCTACATAAATCAAAAAAGTTAATTAAAAAATTTAAACCGGATATCGTGATTGGAACTGGTGGATACGTTTCTGGAGCCGTTGTTTACGCTGCTTCACAAATGAATATTCCAACAATGATTCACGAACAAAACAGTGTGGTTGGTTTAACTAACCGTTTCCTAAGCAAACACGTTGATAAGATTGCAGTTGGATTCGAAGATGCCATCAGCCAATTTCCAAAGGAAAAGACTGTTTATACTGGTAACCCACGTGCCCAACAAGTGGCAAACTTAAAATCTGATTTTTCTTGGGAACAATACGGATTAAAAAACGATGTTCCAACCCTTTTAATCTTTGGTGGTAGCCAAGGTGCATTGAAGATTAACAAAGTTGTTTGCGAAAGCATTCGTCAATACAACGAAAAGAATTACCAAGTTGTGTTCGTTACCGGTAAGAAGCGTTACGATGACGTTATGGAACAACTAAAAGGACAAACAATTAACGATAATGTGGTAATTAAGGATTACATTGCTGATATGCCAAACGTTTTACCGAAGGTTGATGCAATCGTTGGTAGAGCAGGGGCTACTAGTTTAGCCGAAATTACAGCTCTTGGAATCCCATCAGTATTAATTCCAAGTCCATACGTTACTGCTGATCATCAAACCAAGAATGCATTGAGTTTGGTGAAGAACGATGCCGCTTTAATCATTACTGAAAATGATTTAAATGCGAAGACATTAATTGAAAATTCTGACTTTATCATGAACGATAAGGAAAAGAGAAATGAAATGGCTGAAAACTCAAGAAAAATGGGTTGTCGTGATGCCGCAAGTCGTCTGTTGGAAGTTGCAAAATCAATTTGCCGTTAATGGAGGAACTTTACTATGAAGTCTAAATTATTTTCCTCAAAAAAATCCTCGAATAGGGCTTCAAGAATATCCGATGATTTTGTTGAATTGCATAAGCAAAAGATAAAAAATAAAATGAAATCTTCCTCATATATCATCATTCCGTTAGTTGTATTATTACTAATCTTGATTTACTTGGTTTCGCCAATGAGTCGAATTAGTAGTATTAGCGTTAATGGAAATGGATATATCTCTCAAAAAGATATTAAGAGAGAACTTCAGTTAGATGAAGGGGACAGTATTTTTAAAGTTATTGGTCATAAAAATAAAATTAACCAAAGGGTTATTAATGATGATCATCGCGTTAAATCGTTAGATTTTAAATTTACGGGATTTAATCATCTTTCTGTTTCAGTTTCACCATATAAAGAAATTGGTTATGAAACTCGTGGCAACAAGCAGTATCTAATATTAGAAAACGGAAAGGTTACTAATATTGCTGTAAAGAATCCTAATGATTCTAAGATGCCTTATATAGTGAAATTTAATAATCAGTCATTATTGAAATCAATGATTGAAAAGTATGTAAGGCTACCTAAGGACATCAGAGACAACATTCGTGTCATTTCATACTCACCAACCAAGGTGTACCCAGATGAATTACACGTTTATATGCGAGATGGTAATCGCGTTATTATCTTGATGCACGATTTTAATGATAAGATGGGCTTCTATCGCTCAATCGCCACTCAATTAAAAACAAAAAGTGTTATTAATTTAGAGGTTGGTGCTTACTCATTTCCAATCAATGATGATAAGAAAAGTAGCAATACAACCACTAAAGCATCTACAAAAACTAAGCTAAAAGAAACGCTGAATAAGGATGCTAAGAAAACAACAACTACAACTAAAAAAAGAAACTAATAATGGTTCTTTAGAGTTGTCTACTCTTGTGTTAAAATTAACTTATAACTAACTTAAATATAAACTAGAGTATCTAAGAATAATTATGCTTAATTGGAGGTTCCCTTAGATAATGAATTCAGAAATGTATGTTGGATTGGATATTGGAACTACGTCAATTAAGGTGATTGTTGCCGAAAAAGTAAAAGGCCAAATGAACGTTTTAGGTTTAGGAAACGAACGCTCTGAAGGTGTTAGCCGAGGCATCATCGTCGATATTGACAAGGCTTCTGAATCAATTAGAAGAGCTGTTAACCAGGCAGAAGAAAAAGCTGGTATTCAAATTCATGATGTGATTGTTGGTATTCCTGCCAACCAATTAAAGATTGAACCATGCAGCGGTATGGTGGCTATCTCAGATCAATCAAGAGAAATTTCAGATGAAGACGTTAAAAACGTTACTGTATCTGCAATGATTAAAAACCTACCACCAGAAAGAGAAATTATGGATACCTTAGCTGATGAATTCATCGTTGATGGATTTGACGGCATAAAGGACCCAAGAGGTATGGTCGGTGTAAGACTTGAAATGAAGGGTCGTATCATCACTGGACCAAAGACTATTATCCATAATATTAGAAAAGCGGTTCAAAGAGCTGGATTAAATCCATCTTCAATCATCAATATGCCATTAGCACAAGGCATGACTATTTTAGATGATGGAGAACAAGACTTTGGAACTGTTCTAATCGATTTAGGTGGTGGCCAAACAACTGCTTCTGTTGTTCATGATCATCAACTAAAATTCACTACTGTAGATAGTGAAGGTGGAGAATACATCACTAAAGACATTTCTGTTGTGCTTAACACTTCATTAGAAAGTGCCGAAAAAGTTAAACGCGATTACGGTTACGCTGATGAAATTGAAGCATCAGAAAGCAATGAATTTCCAATTGAAGTTGTTGGTCAAAGCCAACCAGTCAGAATTTCTGAAAAATACCTAGCAGAAATCATTCAAGCTAGAGTAGACCAAATCTTTACTAGAATGTACAAGAGTTTAAGCAGTATCTCTGCTTTAAACCTACCTGGAGGTATTGTTCTAACTGGTGGAGTTGCAGCATTGCCTGGAATCTCAGAATTAGCAGCCGATAGATTTGATACTAACGTTAGAGTCTACATTCCAGATCAAATGGGATTAAGACACCCATCATTTTCACTTCCATTGTCACTAGTAACGTATCGTGCTAACATGAGTGAAATTCAAGTGTTAGTAAGATCATCACTAGAAGGCAAAACTGTAGTGAACAACACTCAATCCAATGATGATTTCATTGGTAACGATTATGGCGATGATGTAATCGATAACTCATCTGAATACATTCAACAAGATAATCGACCACAACAACCAAGTAAACCTAAAAAGTCTGGTTCAAAACTAGCTAAAAGCACTAAGGGAAGACTTAAACGCTTTTACCAAGACTTTTTCGAATAAAATAACAGAAGTACACGGAGGAAGTTAAAATGGAATTTTCATTAGATTCTACTGAAAACCAAGGCGCAAAAATTAAAGTTATTGGTGTAGGTGGCGGTGGTAGTAACGCCGTTAACCGTATGATTGCTGAAGATGTTAAAGGTGTTGAATTTATTGTTGCAAATACCGATGTTCAAGCATTAAACACATCAAAAGCTGAAACAAAAATCCAATTAGGACCTAAATTAACTAGAGGTTTAGGTGCAGGTTCAGATCCAGAAGTAGGAACTAAGGCCGCTGAAGAAAGTGAAGAAGCTATCTCAGAAGCACTTCAAGGTGCAGATATGGTATTCGTAACTGCCGGAATGGGTGGTGGTACTGGTAACGGTGCTGCTCCAATCGTTGCCAAGATTGCTAAGGACTCAGGTGCTTTAACTGTTGGTGTTGTTACTAGACCATTTACTTTTGAAGGACCAAGAAGATCTAAATATGCTGCAGAAGGTGTTTCAGCATTAAAGGAAAACGTTGATACTTTAATCGTAATTGCCAACAACCGTCTATTAGAAATGGTTGATAAGAAGACACCTATGATGGAAGCTTTCCAAGAAGCTGACAACGTATTAAGACAAGGTGTTCAAGGTATTTCTGACTTAATTACTAGTCCTGGATACGTTAACTTGGACTTTGCTGATGTTAAGACTGTTATGCAAAACACTGGTTCAGCACTTATGGGTGTTGGTACTGCTACAGGTGAAAACAGAACTGCAGAAGCAACCAAGAAGGCTATTTCTTCACCATTGTTAGAAGTTTCAATCGATGGTGCAAAACAAGTATTATTAAACATCACTGGTGGCCCAGACATGTCACTATTTGAAGCTCAAGATGCTTCAGACATCGTTGCACAAGCTGCAACTAGCGATGTAAACATTATCTTTGGTACTTCAATTGATGAAGACCTAGGCGACGAAATCAAGGTTACTGTTATTGCTACAGGAATCGAAACTAGTCCAGAAGAACTACTAAACGGCCAAGCACGTCCATCAAGAGTTTCAGAAACTCCTGGTAAGGTAGTTAGCCCAAGACATCACAAGGAAGACCAAGGTAACGTTAGAACTAACGACGAAAACACAGATAGCGACAAGCCATCTGACACACGTTTTGAAAACGTACAAAAGAAAGAATTTGATCCATTTGATGCTAACAACTCAAGTGACAATCAAAAGGAAGATAAATCAAGTGATGACGATTTACCTCCATTCTTTAAATTCCGTCGTAAGAACTAATCACTTTTTCTAGATTTCTTTGAAGGGAATGAATTGAAATGACAGCTAAGTTTAGTTTTAGTAAATTCTTCGGAACTGATTACGATCAAGACGAAGACTTTTACGAAGAAGATAACTCCCAAGTGGAGAACAATGATAAGGTAGTTTCAATTAGCAAAAACTCAAGTCAAAGTCGCAACAGCAAAATTTCCGTCTTTGAACCTAAGATTTATGCTGATGTAAAAACAATTGCGCAAAAATTAATTGATAACAATGCTGTAATCATTAATTTTGATGCTGCTAGCGATGAAGCAACTAGAAGAATTATTGATTTCTTAAACGGAGTTGTTTTCACTATTGATGGAAATATTGAGAGAATTTCTGAATTAGTCTTTCTTTTCACTCCACACAACTACTATGTAGACGGGGAAATCAGAAAAGAAATGAATGAACGTTTAAGATAAAATGGATAAAAATATTGAACAGCATTTTAGAAAAGAAGAAGTTCCGTTCATCGATTCTTGTGCAGATTTAATTGATGAGTCAATTAATCAATATCGTCCAATCCTAACTAAGTTTTTAAATCCTAGACAGGTTTATATTTTAACGACTTTAGTTAACCGCCAGAGTGACTTATCGGTCGCCTTTTTCGGGGGATATCCAAACTCAGAAATGAAACGTGGCTTGATATATCCAGAATACTTCGAACCATCTGAAGATGATTATCAAGTTAAGTTGTTTGAAATTAGATATCCAGTAAAGTTCTCAAAATTACGTCACAGTAAGATATTGGGAACTTTATTAGGTTCGGGTGTTGAGAGATCAACGATTGGCGATATTTTAACCGACGGAACAAGATGGCAATTCCTATGCACAAGAGAAATTGCTGACTTCTTAAAAATGCAAATTAGCTCAATTGGTAAAACCAAGGTTTCACTGATTGAAACAGAATTTTCTGACGTCATTACGCCGGAAAATGAATGGAGAGATGAGTCAACAACTCTATCATCATTTAGAATGGATAATTTAATTTCGGAAGGATTTAACATATCCAGAAATGATGCCAAAGAGTTAGTTAGTCATCAAAAGGTTCACCTTAACTGGGCGGTAAACAGTCGACCGGATTACGAAATTACAACACACGATGTTGTATCAGTTAGAAGATTCGGTCGCATTCGTTTAAAGCGTCAGGAAGGTCAAACCAAAAAAGGTAAATATAGAGCCATTATTTCTGTATTAAAAAAATAGGTTGGAGGAGAGATACAATGGTACTTAGCCCACAAGATATTCATAATAAAGAGTTTTCTGTAAAAATGAGAGGTTACAATATTGACGAGGTAAATGAATTCTTAGATCGTATTATCAAGGATTACCAATTAACTTTATCCGAAAATATCGATATGAAGAACCGTTTGAAACAAACTGAAGATGAACTAAAATACTTTAATGGTATGAAGGATTCATTGAATCAATCAATTATCATTGCACAAAATGCTGCTGATAAGGTTAAAGTTGAAGCTCAAAACGAAGCCAACAACGTAACTGAACAATCAAGAAAACAAGCTGATGAAATTTTGAATGATGCTAGCGTTAAGGCTAAAGACATCGTTGAAAATATCTCAAACCAATCTAAAGCACTACTTATTGCAAATGATGATTTAAGAAAGACAACTGAATCATTCAGAGAAAAAATCAGAACTTTACTTGAAAGCCAAATGCAATTTGTTAACAGCCCAGAATGGGATCAAATGATTTCCGGAATTGACGGTAACTTCGACAAGGTTAACGAACAAATTAATAACCTTGACAATTTTAAGGAAACAGTTGTACAATCTGAAGGTAAAGAAATGCCAGCAGATGCAACTATTAAGATTTATCCTGATGGCTCATTCAAAGCAATTGAATAACTTGAGATAGAGAATAGAAAGCTTAGAATTCGATACAATATAGCGAGCTGACAAATGGTGGAAGGTCAGTTGTAAATCATTCTATGCAGATCACCTCTGGCTAATCTCTTTTAATGTAGTAAATAAAGATGGGATATTATTTTTAATATTCTAATTTGGGTGGTACCGCGGAAGACTTCGTCCCTTGTGATGAAGTCTTCTTTTTTTATAATTAGAAAAGGGAGTGTGTGTTATGCGTGTAAAAGATACTTTGAACCTAGGTAAGACCAAGTTTAAGATGCGTGGAAATTTACCTGTTAAAGAAGTTGAAAGACAAAAAGCATGGGAAGACAATCACGTCTACCAAATGAGACAAAAACTAAACGAAGGAAAACCATCATTTGTTCTTCATGATGGACCTCCATATGCTAATGGTGACATTCATATGGGACACGCTTTAAACAAGATTTCAAAGGACTTTATCGTAAGATACAAGTCAATGAACGGATTTAGAGCACCTTACGTTCCAGGTTGGGATACTCATGGTTTACCAATCGAACAAAAGCTTACTCAAGCTGGATATGACAGAAAGAAAATGGATACTAACGAATTCAGAAAACTTTGTCATGAATATGCTTTGAAGCAAGTTGATCGTCAAAGAGAAGGTTTCAAACGTCTAGGTGTTACTGGTGAATGGGACAACCCATACCTAACTCTAAAGCCTGAATTTGAAGCTGCTGAAATTCGTGTATTCGGTAAGATGGCTGAAAAGGGTCTAATCTACCGTGGTAAGAAACCAGTTATCTGGTCATGGTCTTCAGAATCAGCTCTAGCTGAAGCCGAAGTGGAATACCACGATATCGAATCACCTTCAGCTTTCTACGCTGAAAAGGTTGTCGATGGTAAAGGTGTTTTAGACGAAGATAACACATACATGGTTGTATGGACTACTACTCCATGGACCATTCCTGCTTCAATGGGTATCACAATTGATGCAGGTTTCGACTACGCAGTTGTTAAACCAGCTAACGATGATCGTAAGTTTGTTTTAGCTGCAGAATTAGTTGAAAAAGATGCCGAATTATTCGGTTGGGAAGACTACGAAATCGTAAAGACTGTAAGAGGTCAAGAACTAGAAGGTGTATTAGCTCAACATCCATTTATGGACAGACAACTATTAACCATGCTAGGTGATTTCGTTACTATCGATACTGGTACTGGTTTGGTTCATACTGCTCCTGGATTTGGGGAAGATGACTACTACGTAGGTAAATCATATGGCTTAGATATCTTTGTTGATGTTGATGCACAAGGTTACCTAACTAAGGAAGCTGGTCCAGATTTCGAAGGTGTCTTCTACGATGATGCAAATGAAATTTCATTAAACAAGTTAAAAGAAAAGAACTTATTATTGAAGTACCAACCAATCACTCATAGTTACCCATTTGACTGGAGAACTAAGAAGCCGGTTATTTACCGTGCTACTGATCAATGGTTTGCTTCTGTTGATAAGATTAGAGATGACATTCTAAATGCCATTGAAGACGTTCAATTCAAACCTGAATGGGGTAAGAAACGTCTATACAACATGATTAAAGATCGTGGTGACTGGGTAATCTCAAGACAACGTGTTTGGGGTGTTCCACTACCAATCTTCTACGGTGAAGATGGTACTCCAATCATCACCAAAGAAACTACTGACCACGTTGCAGACTTATTTGCAAAACATGGTTCAGACATTTGGTTCGAAAAAGAAGCTAAGGACCTATTACCAGAAGGCTTCACTAGTGAACATTCACCAAATGGTAAGTTTACTAAGGAAAACGACATCATGGATGTATGGTTTGATTCAGGTTCATCACACCAAGGTGTTTGTGCCGAACGTGATTACCTAACATACCCTGCAGACCTATACCTAGAAGGTTCTGACCAATACCGTGGATGGTTCAACTCAAGTTTAATTACTAGTGTTGCATTTAGCGGTAAGGCTCCATACAAGCAATTATTATCACAAGGATTCACTCTTGATGGTGAAGGCCACAAGATGAGTAAATCACTTGGTAACACAATTGCTCCTGATGAAGTTATTAAGAAGATGGGTGCAGAAATCGTTCGTCTATGGGTAACTTCCGTAGATACTTCTGCCGATGTTCGTGTATCAATGGAAAACTTTGTTAAGATTTCTGATTCATATAAGAAGATTAGAAATACCATGAGATATATGCTTGCCAACACTTCTGACTTTGATCCTAAGGAAAATGGTGTTGATTTTGCAGACATGAAGTCAGCTGACCAATACATGATGGTTAAGTTAAACAACTTTGTCAAAGACATTAAGGAAGACTACGATAACTTTGACTTCCTAAGTCTAAACCGTCGTCTACTTTCATTCATCAATGCTGATCTTTCAGCTTTCTACCTAGACTTCGCTAAGGATATCCTATACATCTACGCCGAAGATAGTGCAGAAAGAAGATCAATGCAAACAGTTCTATACAATGCAGCTGTTGCAATTACTAAATTAATTACACCAATTCTTCCTCACACTGCTGAAGAAATCTGGCCATTCCTATCTGAAAAAGAAGAATTCGTTCAACTATCAGAAATGCCAGAACCAATGGACTTACCAGGTGCAGATGAACTTTCATCAAACTGGCACAAGTTCATGGAAGTCAGAGATGACGTATTGAAGGCATTGGAAGAAGCTAGAAATAACAAGCTAATTGGTAAGGCTTCAGAAGCTAAACTATCATTATTTGTAAATGATGAAGTTAAATCATTACTAGATAGCCTACACACAAATGTTGGTCAAATCTTGATGGTTTCACAACTAGAAGTTAAAGATTTAGCTGATGCTCCAAGTGATGCACAAAGCTTTAACAACGGTGTTTCAATCGTTGTTGAACATGCTGAAGGTGACACTTGTGAACGTTGCCGTCTAATCTCTACAGATGTTGGTTCTGATGCAGATTATCCACAATTCTGTGCACGTTGTGCTAAGATTGTTCGTGATAACTTCCCAGAAACAGCTACTGAAGGATTCGAAGAATAATCGATAAAAAACTGGGACTATCCCAGTTTTTTATTTTTAAGGAGAAATAATATGATTAAAGGTAAAGTAAATAATTTTAACCCGGATCACGATTTTGGTTTTCTAAAGGGTGAAGACAAGAACAAGGTCTTCTTCCATGGTTCAGCGGTCGAAAACAAGACTAGAAATGAAATTGAAATTGGTCAACAAGTGGAATACCAAATTGCACAAGGCATGAAGGGACCACAAGCTGTCAAAATTCGTGTAATTGATTAGTCAGTCCATTGAAAAAATAATTAAATATATATAGAATGAATATATAACTAAAAAAGGGCTGATATTATGGATTTAGAGGAAAAGGTACTAGGTGTTGAGCCTAAGTACGATGGCGCAATTATCAATGTTGAAAAACAAACAGTTGAATTGCCAAATGGTGAAACATCAACTAGAGATGTTGTTCATCATTCCAATGCCGTTGGTATTTTAGTCTTAACTAAGAACAACAAGATGTTATTAGAAACCCAATGGAGAGCTCCTGTTGCTAAAGAAACAATCGAGATTCCTGCCGGTAAAGTTGATAGTAGAGACCATGGAACTGCCTTGGATACTGTGGTTCGTGAGTTGAACGAAGAAACTAGATACAAGGCTAATAACATCAAACGAATCACCGGATTTTATTCAAGTGTCGGTTTTTGTGACGAATACATGGACCTATACTTGGCAACTGATTTAGAACCAGTTGAAGATGAATTACCAAGAGATCAAGGTGAATACTTGAGAATTAAGGAATACTCACTTGATGAAGCCATGGCAATGATTGAAAGTGGCGAAATCGAGGATGCTAAGACAATTACTGCTATTTATTATTGGAAGTTACATGATAAGATTGGTCTTTAATTAATAAAGGAGCAAGTCCAATATGATAACTAGAAAAGAGTATCAAGATAGTCAAAAAAGAAATTCTATTGACGATGATTTTATAAAAAGAGACGAACCAGTTGAGCAACCTTCATTGAAGAGAATTAGACCCGAAGAAAAAAAGGGCAAGGCTCATGCAATGACAACCGAACAAAAGACAAAACGTTTAGGTAGAAGACTTAACTGGGCTATTGCATTTTTAATTCTTGCAATCATTGTCGTTTACTTAATACTAATCTACGTTAATCCTTAAGGAGATATTTATGAAATTTGGAATTTTATGTGCAATGGACGAAGAAATCAAATCATTGCTAGATAATTTAGACAACACTAAGAAAGTAGACATCAAAGAAATGACTTTCTACGAAGGTAACATTTCTGGACAAGAAGTTGTTCTTGTTCGTTCAGGAATTGGTAAAGTTGAAGCAGGTTTAACAACTGCTCAATTAATTACTAGCTTTGATGTTGATATCGTTATCAACTCAGGTTCTGCTGGTGGAATTGGCCAAGGCCTAGCTGTCGGTGATGTTGTTGTTTCAACTGAAACTGCATACCACGACGTTGATGCTAGAGCTGCTGGATACGAATACGGCCAATTACCAGGTCAACCAGCAAGATTCAAAGCTTCAGAAAAATGGGTAAAAGAAATTACTGAAGCTTCTAAGGAAGTTGGTTTAAACGTTCAAAAGGGATTAATCGTTACAGGTGATCAATTCGTTGCCGACCAAGCAGTAATTGATAACATTCTAAAGAACTTCCCAGACGCACTTTCATGTGAAATGGAAGGGGCAGCTGTGGGACAAGTTGCTAACCAATTTGATATCCCATACGTTGTAGTTAGAGCCATGTCAGATAACGCCAATGGTGACGCTGATCGTAGCTTTGACGAATTCATCATTGATGCAGGTAAGAAATCTGCTCAAATGTTATTAGACTTATTCGCAAATCAAAAATAGAAGGGGTTTAGGTATACTTGACTGAAATCTACTTAGATAATGCCGCTACCACTCCAATGGATAAAAACGTTTTGGATGACATGTACGATAAGATGCAAAACGTTTACGGTAACGCTTCTACCTTGTACAGCATCGGTAGAAAGGCTCATACCGTATTGGAAGATAGTAGAGACATTATCGCCAACAGTATTAATGCGAAGCCAGACGAAATTATTTTTACAAGTGGTGGTAGTGAAAGTGATAATACCGCAATTCTTCAAACTGCTGAAGCAAGAAAGAATTTAGGAAACCATATTATTACAACTGCCATTGAACACGAAGCAGTGTTAAAGCCACTTGCTTATCTTGAAGAACAAGGTTTTAGAGTAACTTATCTACCAGTCGATGAAACTGGGATAATTAGTTTAGACGACTTCAAGGATGCATTAGACGATGATACCATCTTGGTAACCATCATGACTGCTAACAATGAGGTTGGTTCTCACATGCCAATTCACGAAATTGGTGAAATTTTAAAGGACCATCAGGCATGGTTCCACACCGATGCCGTCCAAGCTTATGGATTGTTAGATATTGATGTAAATGAGGACCACATTGATTTACTATCAACATCTGCTCATAAGATTAATGGTCCTAAGATGACTGGTTTCTTATACAGACGAACTGGGGTAGATTTTCCAAGTTTTGTAAAAGGTGGAGACCAAGAAAAGAAGCGTCGTGCCGGAACAGAAAACATTCCTGCAATCTCCGGATTTGCGACCGCGGTTTCTCAAATTACACCTGAATTAAAGCACGAACTACACGATCGTTATTATGGATTCAAACACCAAATCATTGATGCTTTAAATGATAATGATATTGATTTCGTTGTTAACGGAACTGTCGAAGACAACCCGGTCCAACATGTATTTAACATTTGGATTAAGGGCATTGCTTCAGACATCATTTTGGCTAATTTGGACTTGGAAGGAATTGCGATTTCAGCTGGTTCAGCATGTACAGCTGGAAACATTGAACCATCACACGTTTTGATGGCAATGTTTGGTAATGATACCAATCGTTCATCTCAATCAATTCGAATTAGTTTCGGTAAATTCACAACAGATTCAGAAATCGACGCCTTTACCACTGCATTAGTAAAGGTAATTAAGAGAATAAAGAAGGTTGACTAATATGGCTTTTGAAACAGCAAATCAATTACAAGGTGATTCTAAAACATACGCAGTTAGTCCTGAAATCAAAAAATTCACACTATCTGACATGGGTTTTGTAAAGACTAATGCTGGTAACTTTCAATTTGAAAGAACATTAGATCCTGAAGATCCTTACAATGGTATCAAGCTAAAGATTGTTTTTAAGAGTGATTTAAAAACATTCAAGATGAGCACCATCACCGCAAATGGTTTAAATAAGGTTAATATTTTTACCAACAAAAATGCTGATGCATTAGTTGAACAATTCAATTTCTTGATGGATAACTTTGTGGAAAGAAAAGTTTTCGTGAGAAAATAATTAAAAAGAGGGCTATTAAGCCCTCTTTTTTGCATCTTCATTGCAATTGGTGCATTAAATGGGTTATTATACTTTTTATGGAATATACGACCTTCAAATCGTAGATTCTAAGAATCTAAAAGAAATGATGGTGATTTTAAATGGCAGACAATAGTAATACCCGTGTTGTTGTTGGAATGTCAGGTGGGGTGGATTCATCCGTTACCGCCTACCTTTTGAAGCAACAAGGATATGACGTTGTAGGTGTATTTATGAAGAACTGGGACGATACTGACGAAAACGGTGTTTGTACCGCAACAGAAGACTACAAGGACGTAGCCAAAGTTGCCTCAGAAATCGGAATACCTTACTACTCTGTTAATTTTGAAAAAGAATATTGGGATCGCGTTTTCACTTATTTCTTGAATGAATACAAAAAAGGTAGAACTCCAGATCCCGATGTTATTTGTAACAAGGAAATTAAGTTCAGAGCGTTCTTAGACTACGCCTTAGATTTAGGTGCAGACTACATCGCTACTGGTCACTATGCTCGTTTGCAACGTGATGCAGATGGTCACAACCACTTGCTTCGTGGAAGCGACGACAACAAGGACCAAACTTATTTCTTAAGTCAATTATCCGCAGAACAATTAGACCGCGTTATGTTCCCGCTAGGTGACATGCCAAAGCCTAAAGTTCGTGAAATTGCAAAAGAAGCTGGTCTAGCCACTGCTGAAAAGAAGGATTCAATGGGAATCTGTTTCATCGGTGAAAAGAACTTCAAGTCATTCTTAAGTAACTACTTACCAGCAACTCCTGGTAAGATGATGACTTTTGATGGTGAAGTAAAGGGTAACCATGATGGCCTAATGTATTACACAATTGGTCAACGTAAGGGATTAGGAATCGGTGGAGACGGTAAAGATAACCGCCCATGGTTCGTAGTTGGAAAAGACCTTTCAAAGAACATCTTGTATGTTGGTAAGGGCTATGAAAACAAGCACCTATACGCAGATTACCTAGAAGCTTCAGATATTTTCTGGATTAATGACATTGCTGATCGTGGCAACGACTTCCGTTGTACAGCTCAATTCAGATATCGTCAAAAAGACGTTGGCGTAACTGTTCATCTAAACGATGATGGTAAGTCATTACGTGTTGATTTTGATGATCCTGCAAGAGCTGTTACACCGGGACAAGCCGTTGTGTTCTACGATGGTGATGAATGTCTAGGTTCAGCAATTATCGATGCAGCATACCAAGACGATAAAGAATTACAATACATTTAAAACCAAAAGATGCTTGTTTAATAAGCATCTTTTTTTATATAAACTTTGAATTTATCCGCATAAATTGAGATAATATATATAAATCAAAATGAACGAGGGATAAAAGTGAAACTTTACTTTGTAAGACATGGAAAAACTGAATGGAATCTAGAAAGTAGATATCAAGGTGCCGGAGGAGACTCCGAATTGTTGCCGGAAAGCTATAAACAAATGGATCAATTAGGTGAGTACCTAAAAGATGTTAAGTTTAGTCATGCTTATTCCAGTCCAATTAAGCGTGCGCGCATTACCGCTTACCGCGTTATCCAACACTTCCATCGCAAACCTCAATTGAGCCTATGGAACCGATTTGAAGAGTTTCATTTAGGTAAGATGGAAGGCCAAAAGTTTGACGATGTTAAAAAACAATTTCCGCAAAGTTTTGACAATTTCAGAAATCATCCAGAAAAATACGATGCCGACGAAATTGGTGGAGAGAGTTTTAATGACGTAATTAGCAGAATGCAGTATGCTATTAAACGTGTTGTAAATGAAAACGATAATGAAGATAACGTGATTATTTTCAGCCACGGTGCTGCCTTAAACGCACTAATCAATTCACTTTTGGGTGTTGAGATTAAGGATTTAAGAAAACGTGGTGGACTAGCTAACACTAGTACAACCATTCTAGAAACAACCGATGGCGGAAAGTCATTTGAACTAGTAAGTTGGAATAATACTGAATATCTTACAAAGAAAACTGATAAAACTGACGTAATTTAATATGTAGGTGATTAAAATGGATCAAAAGTCTGAAGAAATTAAAGAAAAGCAACAAGCTGTTGAAAAGAAACGCGAAGAACAACAAAAAAAAGCCGATGAAACTCTTCATAAATTAGTTGAAGATATCGATAATCATCCAGATGATTACCGTACCTACTACGACTTAGGAAGTTTTTTAGTTCAATTACATAACTACACCCAAGCCGAAGAACTAATGATGAAAGCCTTAGGTTTATTCGCTGACAGAAGTAAGAAGGCCAAAGAAACTTTGGTATACGGACTAGGTAATGTTTACTATGCAGCCGGAGAATACGATAAGGCGATTGAACAATTTAACAACCTATCTGACGGTGATATGAAGACTGATGCTTACATCATGTTGGCACAAAGCTACATGGCTAAGGAAGATTACAAAAAAGCGGTCGTATTCGCGCTAACCGCACAAGGTTTTAGAAGACAAGACCCAGAAATAAACTACCTATTAGCAAGTAGTTTATTGGCGTTGGGAAACTTTAGTGAAGCTGCAGAATTCTACGATAAGGTCCTACAAGCTAAACCAAAGGATGGTAAGGCTAATTTTGACCGTGGAATCGTCGCAATGGTATTGGAAGAAGATTTTAACCAATACTTTGAAATCGCTAAACGAGAAGATCCTAAGTACTTTGATAAGGGTCAAAAACGTCTAGCAGATATCGAAAAGTTTATTCAAGTAAAAAATGGTAAAAAATAAGGGGAGATAAGCCGTGGCAGAATCAATGAATTTGTTCTCAGTAGACGACAATGACGAACATATTGAAGACAATCAAGAGCTATTTATAAAAGGTAAAGTTGCGGCTACTTTCTTTGAAAGTCCCGATAGCTTCTTTAAGGTGCTATTGGTAAAAATTTCTGAAACAAATATTTCAGATTGGCATGAAGATGAAATTGTAATTACTGGTAATTTTGCGGATATCGCTGAAGAAAGCGAATATCAATTTTATGGTGAATTAGTCGACCATCCCAAGTATGGAAAGCAATTCAAATCAGATAACTATCAGAGCACTGTTCCAACTTCAAAAGAGGGACTAGTGGAATACTTATCTGGTGACAATTTTCCGGGAGTTGGTAAGCAAACCGCAAAAAGAATGGTGGATGCTTTGGGCACCAATCTAATTTCAGACGTGTTGGAGAACAACTCATTATTGGATCGAGCTGGATTATCCGACAAACAAAAATCAACTGTGCTAGAAACATTAAACAAGAACAATGGGATGGAACAGGTGATTATTGGATTAAACAGTTATGGGTTCGGAAGCAGTCTATCTTCTGCAATCTATAACAAGTACAAGGGTGACACCTTAAAGATAATCCAGGAAAACCCATACAAGTTGGTTGAAGATATCGACGGTGTTGGTTTTAAAAAGGCCGACGATATTGCCAAACAAATGGGGATGTCTGCAAACAATCCTGGAAGAATTCGTGCGGGGCTAATTTCAGCCCTTAAGACGCTTTCTTTACGTAATGGGGATACTTACACTCAAACTGGTCCAATCCTCGAAGAAACGCTAAAATTATTGAATAACGGTAATGCTGAACCAGTTAGTGGTGAAGACTTATCCGCTCAATTTTTAGAGCTAGCAAAGAACCAAAAGATTGTTGGTGAAGAAGACCGTGTTTACTTAAAGGAATTATATGATGATGAATGGCGCATTGCCGAACACATCAGTCGAATTATCAAGAATCCGGTCGTTAAGAAATTTGATGACGAGACAATTGATAAGAAGATTCGTTTAATCGAAAAGAAACTAAATATTAGCTATGACGAATCACAAACCAATGCGTTAAAACAAGCCATCAAGTCACAAATGTTCCTATTAACTGGTGGTCCCGGAACTGGGAAGACCACTATCATCAAGGGAATCATTTACTTGTACGCTTATTTAAATGACTTATCCTTGGATATTAACAAGTACAAGGAACGTGAATTTCCAATTCTTTTAGCAGCACCAACCGGTCGAGCTGCGAAGAGAATGCAGGAAACCACAGGAATTCCCGCCAGTACTATTCACCGTTTACTTGGATTAAACGGTTATGAAGATAGTGATGAAGGTACCCAAGACATCGAGGGTGGCTTGTTAATCGTTGATGAAATGTCGATGGTTGATACCTTCTTATTCAGAGCGTTAGTACGCGCTATTCCAAACCAAATGAAGGTTGTCTTTGTTGGTGATAAGGACCAATTGCCATCAGTTGGACCAGGTCAGGTCTTCACTGATTTATTGAATTCAAAGAGAATTGATAGCATGCAATTGACCACCATTTACCGTCAAGATAGCAACTCAACCATCATTCCGTTAGCTCACAGTATTCAACAAGGAAAACTACCTGATGACTTTAATGATAAGCAATCAGACCGTAGTTTTATTCCTTGTAATGCTAATCAAATGAGTTCGGTAATTGAACAAATTGTTAAACGTGCTAAACAAAAGGGATTCAGTGCAACAGACATTCAGGTCTTATCACCAATGTATCGTGGTAACGCAGGAGTTAATCATTTAAACGAAGTTATTCAACAAATCATGAATCCTAACAACACCGATAACCAGGTCGAATATCGTGGCATTCATTACCGTTTGGGCGACAAGATTTTACAACTGGTAAATAGTCCAGAGGATAATGTTTTCAATGGTGATATTGGTCAAATTATTGATATTGAAAAGGGTAGTAAGCAAAGCCAAGATAAGATTACGGTCGCCTTTGATCAAAGCGAAGTAACTTATCAACGTAAAGATTGGATTCAAATCACATTGGCCTACTGTACAACCATCCATAAGGCTCAAGGTAGCGAATTTAAGATGGTCATCTTGCCAATTGTTCCTCAATTTACCAAGATGTTGAAGAAGAACTTGTTGTACACAGCGATTACCCGTGCCAGTGATACCTTGATTATGATTGGGGATTACAATTCATTCCTATCATGTGCTCAAAGTGAATCTGACAACAGAAATACTAGTTTGATGCAACGCATTCAATCATTGTTGGATGGTGAAGTCAAACCAGTGACAACATCTGTCAACGACCAAAGCAGCATCGTTAAAGAAGTTGCTGAAGAAAAGAAGGCAGAAACACCTGTTGATAATAAACCGGTGGAAGCACCTAAAGATGATGCAGTTTCAGATACTACGCAAAACAATGTGGCAACTGATGAAGATGAGGAATCACCTTTTGACGAGGCAACATTCGATGATAAACCAAAATCATATCGCTTAACTAAGGACATGATTTTATTGAACCAGGTTGATCCGATGATTGGGATGCACGGAATCAAACCATAATTGTTATATCAATTTACAGTTTTTGTGGTAAAATTTAAGCATTAAAAGAACTCGAGAGGAGCACTTTCATGGTGGAGTCAATGGATAATAAAAATATGAAAATCTTTTCCTTAAGTTCTAACAGACCGTTAGCAGAAAAGATTGCCCAAACTTGTGGACTTAAGCTTGGTGAAGCAACAATTAATCGTTTTAGTGATGGCGAAATTCAAATCAAAATTGATGAAAGTATCCGTGGGGATGCCGTATACATCATTCAATCACTAAGTGAACCAATTAACGCGAATATCATGGAATTATTCATCATGATTGATGCTGTTAGAAGAACTAGTGCAAAATCTATTAATGTGATTATTCCATATTATGGTTATGCTAGACACTCTGCTAAGAAGCGTGAAAGAAAGGCAATCATTGCCAAGTTAATCGCACGTGTATTAGAAAGAGCTGGAATTGACCGTGTGTTAACTCTTGATTTACATGCCGCTCAAATCCAAGGTTTCTTCAACAAACCAGTTGATAATCTAAAGGCTGATAAGTTAATGGCTAAGCACATGTTAGAAAACTACGATTTAGATAACGCCGTTGTCGTTTCACCGGATCATGGTGGAGTGGGAAGAGCCAGAGGTTTTGCAGGATTAATCGATGCACCAATTGCAATTATTGATAACAGAGATCCTGAAAATGATGCGCACATTCCAACATTCATCATTGGTGATGTTAAGGACAAGGTGGCCATTGTGGCTGATGACATGATTGATACTGCTTCACGTGCGGTAAAAGCAGCAAACGTTTTAGCCAAGAATGGTGCTTCAGCAGTATATCTTGTTACTACACACGGTATCTTTGCTGGGGATGCAATTAGACGTATCGAAGAATCACCAATTAAAAAGGTGATTGTATCCGATTCAGTTTACATCAGTGACGAAAAGAAAATTGATAAATTAGACATCGTGTCTGTAGCAGATTTAATGGGTAAGGCAATTTTACGTATTCATAACAACAAATCTGTTGGTAAATTATTTAGATAGAAAGTTCACCCGTGATTGGGTGGGCTTTTTTGTTTACTTGTTTTCTTGCTTTGAAGGACAATAATATTTAAAATATAGATGTAGTATTATGAAAATTGAGGTGTTTAAAATGTATAAAGCTTCAGATGAACGATACGATAATATGAAAATCAGAAGAGCCGGAAACTCCGGTTTACAATTACCCGCATTATCATTTGGAATGTGGCATAGCTTCGGTGACGACGCCAACTTTAAGGACAGTCGCGAAGTAATGCTAAATGCTTTTGATAAAGGAATCTTTAGTTATGATTTAGCAAATAACTACGGACCTGGTTCAGGAGCAGCTGAAAGAATGTTTGGTCAAGTCTACAAGAATGACTTGAAGCCATATCGTGATGAACTAGTGATTACTACTAAGGCTGGTTACCACATGTGGCCTGGACCATACGGTTCATTCTCAGCTAGAAAGACTTTGATTGCCGCATTGGACAGATCACTAGAAAGAATGGGTCTAGACTACGTAGATATTTACTACAGTCACCGTTTTGACCCAAACACTAGTCTAGAAGAAACTGCCGAAGCATTGGACAGTACTGTTAGATCTGGTAAAGCGTTATATGTTGGTATCTCTAACTACAATGGTGAACAAACCCGCGAAATCATTAAGTACTTCAAGGAATTACACACACCATTCGTTGTTAACCAAGCATCATACAACATGTTAAACCGTTCTGCTGAAACAGACGGCACTATCGATGCGTTAAAAGAAAATAACGACGGTTTAGTTGCTTACGGTCCATTGGCTGAAGGAATCCTAACTGATAAGTATCTAAATGGATTACCTGATGACTTGAAACTTCACTTTACTAACAGTTTCATGATGGAAAATAAGGATGAAGTTGTAAACCGTTTAAACCAATTAAATGAGTTGGCTAAGAACAGAGACCAAACACTAGCTCAAATGAGTTTAGCTTGGTTATTACACGACCCAGTGGTAACAAGTGTTGTTACTGGTGCATCTGATCCTAAGCATTTAGATTCAAACCTAAAGGCTTTAGATAACCTAGACTTCACCGAAGATGAATTAACACGTATCAACGAAATTTTGAAAAAATAAATTAAAAAAAGAGGAGCAGTCGTAAAAGACTGCTCCTTTTTTATATGACAAACATGGTTTAAATGCGTTATAATAGTAAATTGTTTTCAATCGTTTAAAAAAGGAGAGATAGAATGAAGGATTCCGCTAAAAAGCTGAATTTAACGGAACTAATTGGTTTAGTTATTGGTTCAATCATTGGTGGAGGAATCTTCAACCTTATGCACGACATGGCATCACAAGCTGGTGTTGGGTCAGTGATAGTTGGTTGGATTATCACAGCCATTGGGATGCTTTGTTTAGCATTCACATTTCAAAATTTAACTAACAAACGACCAGATTTACAAGCTGGAATTTACAGTTTCGCAGATGCTGGATTTGGTCACTATATCGGTTTTAACTCTGCATGGGGATACTGGTTATCAGTTTGGTTAGGAAACATTAGTTACGCAACTCTATTGATGAGTTCACTAACTTACTTCTTCCCAATCTTTGATAACGGCCATAATTTAGTATCATTTATTGCTGCTACCATTATTCTATGGGGTGGCCACTTCCTTGTGTTAAGGGGAATTCATTCAGCATCATTTATTAACACAATTATTACTATTATCAAGTTGATTCCAATCTTCTTGTTTATCGTTATTATGATTACTGCATTCAAACTAAATGTATTTACTAGCGACTTCTGGTTAATGCATGGTAAACCATTTAACTTCTCAGATATGTTGGGACAAGTTAAGAGTACAATGCTAGTTACTGTCTTCGTATTCTCAGGTATCGAAGGGGCGGTAATCTTCTCAGGATACGCTAAGAAACGAAAAGACATTGGTAGAGCAACAGTTCTTGGAATTGTTGCCGTAACCATGATTTACATGTTGGTAACATTACTTTCATTTGGTGTTATGCACCAAGCTCAATTATCACAATTGGGTCAACCAGCCATGGCAGATTTATTACAACACGTCATGGGTAAGTGGGGTGCCATCATCGTAAACATTGGATTAATCATTGCCGTATTGGGTGCATGGTTATCATGGACAATGTTTGCTGCGGAAGTTCCATACGAAGCTGCAAAGGTTGGATCATTTCCAAAATTCTTTGCTAAGGAAAACAAGAACGGAACCCCAGTTAATTCACTAATCTTTACTAACGTATTGGTTGAATTATTCATGGTTTCATTCTTCCTAGCATCAAGTGCTTACAACTTGTTCCTATCAATTTCAAGTTCAGCGGTATTAATTCCTTATGCGTTCTCAGCATTATACCAAGTTAAGTATTCTTACCTTGATAAGGGTGCTAGCGACCGTAGACGCAATTTAATTCTTGGAATTATCGCCAGCGCATATTCCATTTGGTTGATTTATGCAGCTGGATTAAACTACATTCTATTGACCACTATCTTGTTTGCGGCAGGGCTACCAGCTTATTGCTACCTACAAAAGGTCGATAATAAAAAAGAGCGTATTTTTACCAAATTAGAAAAATTATTAGCGATTGCATTGGTTATTTTAGCCATCATCGCTATTTACGAACTAGTTACTGGTGGAATTACCATATAAAAAAAGAGTGATTAATATCACTCTTTTTTTAGTATATAAATGGATATTTTGTTTTACGGTATTCGATATCGTAAAAGCGGCTTCCCAATGTTTCACCATCGGCATGAGCGTATTCCAAAGATGGAATTTCAACATGAATGTTATCGCTTCTAATTCTAAAAGCAGACTTAACTTTTAATTCACGTTTGAATAACACACGCATGATTACGTAGCATAGTTGGAAAATGTTTTTTCTAGTTAAGACTAGTAATTCAATGTCATTATCATTGTCATGATTTAAAGCAGTCACCATGAATGCCTTTTTAATCTTATGTTTTTCACCGTTAGCCTTAATATCTACAGGGAATGTGCTTAAGTTGTAGATAGTAGGGAAGATTGAAAGGTAGTATTCGATTCTGGTCTTTAAGTTGATCTTATGTGAAATGAAATTGTTTTTTAGATTGAAGACGTTGGCATCTAAACCAATTCCCAAATTGTTTAAGAAGATACCACGTTGTTTTTTAATGTGTTCATCGAACAAACAAATTTCATGATTTTCAACATGATGATTTTTGATTTGTTCAATGAAGTTATTATTCATGTTATGTTGTTGCTTCATGTGGGTGTAGAAGTTATTGTTAGCTCCGGTTGGAATAATCAATACGGGTACGTTTGGAATTGATTCATTCTTTGATTGAGCAGCATGAATGCCTTCGATGGTTTCATGAACTGTTCCATCTCCACCAATCACAATAATGGCCTTAGGTAATGAGTCACTTCTAAATGATGTAACTAAATAATGCGAAATAATGGATACGCAGTGAAGAGGGCGTCTAGTAATTTTTAGACGGTACTTAATATCGTTTGCGTCCAATTGCTTTTTAATTTCGGGCCATTGATGTTTAGCTCTTCTTTTATTAGCCACTGGATTGAAGATGACTAAATAATCAGTGTTCAACTTAAATACTCCTTTCTATGTAAAAATAAAAACGAATTCAATTAAGAATTCGTTTTTAATAAGCATCAATTTGAAATTATTTTTTATTCATAATTAACATTGGTAAAATCAAAGGATGTCTTTCGGTCTTATTATATAAGAATTCTTGTAAATCATCGATGATAGCGTTTCTGATGCTTGATTCGTTGGCATTCTTGTTACGCATAGCACGACGAATAGTTCTAAATACTAATCGTCTTCCTTCGTCTAGTAATTGACCAGACTCTCTCATATATACGAAACCTCTGGATAGTAAGTCAGGACCAGATTGAATTTCTTGATCTTTTAGGTTAATTGTAGCGACTACCACAACTAGTCCTTCTTCAGATAATAGTTGACGGTCACGTAAAACAACGTTTCCGATATCACCAATTCCGTTACCATCAATGTAAACATCTCCGGCAGCGAAGTGACCAGCAATTCTAGCTGAATCCTTAGTTAGTGCTAAGACATCACCATTCTTCATAATGAAACTGTTTTCCATTGGAACACCACATTGTTCCGCTAGTTCAGTATGAATTTTTAACATTCTGAATTCACCGTGAATAGGCATGAAGTATTTTGGTTTCATTAAACTAAGCATAAGCTTTTGTTCTTCTTGTCCACCGTGACCAGATGTATGGATCTTGTTAATCTTACCATGAATAACTTTAGCACCAGCTTCTTCCAATTCGTTGATAACACGGTTAACACTAACCTTGTTACCAGGAATTGGGTTACTTGAGAATACTACAGTATCATTTGGTTGGATTGCGATTTGTCTATGAGTACCATTAGCAATTCTGGAAAGGGCAGCCATAGTTTCACCTTGAGAACCTGTACATAAGATAAGGGTCTTTTCGGCTGGAAGAGATTGTAATTCTGAAGCGTCAACGAATGTACCATCAGGAACGTTTAAGTATCCTAATTCTTGTCCATTAACAATTGCAGCTTCCATACTTCTTCCGAAAACAGCAATCTTTCTACCATGTCTTAGAGCAGCGTCACAAGCTGTCTTAATTCTTGAAATATTTGATGCGAAAGTCGCAAAGATGATTCTTCCAGTTTCTTCATCAAAGATGTGTTCAACTGCAGAACCAATCCAACTTTCTGACTTAGTCCAAACAGGTCGTTCAGCGTTTGTGCTATCCGACATTAGACATAGGACACCTTCGCGTCCCAATCTTGCCATTTCTTGTAAATCAGGCGGCTGTCTCGTAACAGGGGTCAAATCAAACTTGTAATCCCCGGTTTCGACAATCACTCCAGAAGGGGTATGAACCGCGATTCCCAAAGTGTCAGGAATTGAGTGGGTTGTACGGAAGAATGAAACTTTTGTCTTGTTAAACTTTAAGACGGTTTGTGGATTAATTTCATGAATTTCAGTACTTCTCAATAATCCATGTTCTTCTAACTTGTTCTTGATTAATGCTGACGCCAATGGACCAGCGTAAATGGGAACATTTAAATCGCGGATTAGGTATGGAACACCACCGATATGATCTTCATGTCCGTGGGTGATAACTAATGCTTTGATTTTGTCCTTGTTTTTTACTAGGTATTGATAATCAGGGATAACGTAGTCGACCCCTAATAAATCATCCTCTGGGAATTTAATCCCTGCATCGATTAAGATGATTTCATCTTGAAATTGAACACCGTAAGTGTTTTTTCCAATTTCACCAAGTCCACCAACGCCATAAATAGCTGTTTCGTTATTTTTGACGTTTAGTTTGTTCATAATTATTTAAACTCCGTAATTTTAAAATCTGGGCTCTTTTGTTCGTAAGCCAAGTGATTACCTTCAAGAGGTTCAATAAATTCAATGTTGTGATCAGTGTTCTTGTCAACAAGTTCTCTTGCTTCAATTTCTGTATCACAGTCTAGATAAAGTGATTTTGTGAATTCTCTCTTAGGATTAGCCTTAGTATCTTCTTGGTATAAAACTTTAAATATCATAAAAATTAAAATCTCCTTCTATGTTTTTTTTACCGATCGATTGTGTAATACACATCTAATTGTTTTTAATTTTATCATATTAATAATGATAAGTATAGTAACCAATAATTTGATAAAATGATAGAATAAAATCAGATAATATTTACAAGGAGGCGATGATTTTGCCACTTTTTGTAGAAATTGTAATTGGCTTTATTGTCGCTGTTATAGCGTACAATTTGATCCATTATTTCTTCATTACACGACCAATTGACAAAGGTCACAATCAAACATTAAAAATATTAAATGGATTAGTTAATAACCTCTTAGAAAAGGGAAAAAATGAAATTATAGAAGTTCATGATTTGTCCAATATTTGGGGAAGAAACATCTACGCGTTCGAATATGTGATTTCTAAGTGCCAAACTGACGAATTAAACGATGAACTAATCAATCAAATTAAAGAATCAATTAACGAAGCAAATCAATCGAAAAGGTTTAACCATGAAGTGGTGTTAACCGATTCGTTTGTGAGGGACAATCAAGTCCACGTCGATTTAGCATACCTATTAAATGCAGCGACGTATGAGTACGTGTTAGATATGCGCCAATTAAATAAGGTAAATTAAAAGACCTAACAGAATGTTAGGTCTTTTTTGATTATTCGATGAACAAGTCATTGTCCACTTTTGAGAATGGGTTTTCTTTATCAACGTGATCGTAGAATAGAGTTCCGTGTAAGTGATCAATTTCGTGTTGGCAAACAATCGCAGGATAGTTTTTAAGTCTAACTGTGTGTTCAGTACCTTCAACGTCTTGATACTTAAGGGTAATTCTAGCAGCACGGTGAATGAAGCCGGGGACGTCTTCGTCAACTGATAGACAGCCTTCACCTTCAGTGATAGCACATCTTTGAACTGAGCTTGATAGGATGACAGGGTTGATAATGACATCCTTAAAGATTGGTTCGCCTTCACCTTCAAAGTCGTTTGGCACTAGTACAGCAGCCATCATTTCTGATACACCAACTTGAGGTGCAGCTAGACCAACTCCAGCTCTTAATTTATATTTGGCACAAAGTTCAGGATCTTGACTTACTTCAAGATATTCCATCATGTCTTCAGCTAATTTTTTATCTTCCGCGCTAAGTGGGAATTTAACTTGTTTAGCTTGTTGTCTTAATACTTTATTTCCATCGCGAACGATGTCTTTCATTAGTATCACTTAAATGACCTCCCAAAAAGTTTATTATTGTATTATAACATAATAACGGAAATTATATGATACTAATATGATACATAAGAGTTGCTTATTTTTAGAAAATGGTATAATTACAGATACTAAATTAAACGGAGGCTCATTATGAAAACTAATTTGGTAGTTGATGGAGAGCAGCGAAGAATTGAATCACTAATCGAATTCATGATTTTAGTGGATTATCCAGTTAACCTAACTATCGCAAATTTAAAGATGAATGATTTTATCAATCAACTTCAATCCAATTTGCTATGTGAACATTTTGAAGTCAAATTAGCGGATGACAAAATGGATTATCATGACTTTGACGGGTACATGTACCTATATGATTTTCCAAAGGAAACAGTTGAAGAAAAAAGCGAAGTTACTTCATTCTTATCACCTTACTTAGATCACTTTAGAAAGTCACTAAATCAAGTTATTAAGGAAGGGTTTAGCGGAAAGATTATTGTTAATGGTTTTCATGATGAAGTCTTCGCATACTTTGCAACCAAGTTTTCCGGTAAAGAAAATAACAAGGTTGTATCAACAGGGATGCTAGCAAAGACATTACTATTAAAACACGCACTACGTCGTTACTTTGATATCAGTTTATCCGATATTAACGTCAGTGTATTAGGTAGTGAATCCAAGAACTTAATCTCATGGAGTCGGGCATACATTGGTCAATCCCCAATCTTGGCCTACCTAGCCAACCCTAACAATATGTTTAGTACTGAAATTTTCGCCAAAGCAGAAGAGATTATTAATAAATCCGACACACCTTGTGACGAAGTAATCCAAGCAAAGGCAATTGGAGTAATCTTGGATGCCTTTTACATGGGTAACTCATGTTTAGCAAGTGTCGGACACGTTAGTCAAATAGATGGTAAAATAGCAGTGACAAGTGAACCAATCATGTTGAACCAAACCGGATTGGTTCCAACTGTAGAATTAGTATTATCTGACAAAGAAAAACAAGCTTTCGATGATGCCAAACAATATACTAATGAAATAATTGATGAAATTTTAGAAAGTAAGTAGGAATGATTATGAATAACTATTCTTATCCAATTTTTCCTGATTGGTCCAAAGAAGAATTAATGGACATGATGGCCTTATATAATGCTGTGGAAAGTGCATACGAAGACGCCAATGGTGTTAATGCTGAAAAGGTAGTCAAGCTATACAACCGTTTTAGAGAGATTAATCCAGCTAAGATTGAACAAAAGCAAATCGACCGTGATTTTCAAAGCATCTCCGATTACAGCATTTATAGGACCTTTCAAGCAGCCACTAAGGCTAAGACTAAAAACATAAGAATGTAATTTGTTTTAAGGAAGATATGTATGAATGATTTATGGTTAAAAAACGCAGACGAGGCAATTCAGTCTTGGTTTAAAGAAATTCGTGAATTTACCGTTAGTTCACTTAATCAGATTCATGATGTTTCCACTAAGTCTAGTCGAACTGATTTGGTTACCGATGTCGATAAATCAAACGAACAGTTCTTTATCAAAAAGATTAGGGAATTTGATCCAGAGGCTCACATCCTAGGTGAAGAGGGCTTTGGGGATGATGTTACCAATCTAGATGGCCACGTATGGATAGTTGATCCCATCGATGGAACAATGAACTTTGTAAAGCAACACAATCATTTTGCGATAATGTTGGCTTTATACATCGATGGCAAAGAAGAACTCGGCTATATTTTAGATGTTATGAATGACAAACTTTATCACAATTGGGATGGTAAAGTTTATGAAAATGATACCGAAATTAATCCACCAGAAGATATTTCATTATCAGAAGGATTAATGGGATTGAGCGGACCATTATTAATAAACAATGAGAAAAACATGCAAGCAATCTCTAAAGCTAGTGAAGGTGCCAGAATATATGGTAGTGCCGGCATCCAGATTATTGCCGTCTTGAAGGGAGAACTAGTGGGATATATTTCCACTTTAAAGCCATGGGACATAGCAGCTGGAAAAGTGCTTTGTGATACGCTTGGTATTAAGGTGTCTGATATTGACGGAAATATAATTGATGTGGTATCATCAGACATTGTATTGGTAGCGACGAAGATTGCACAAAAGGACATACTTAATATTGTTAAGTACAGTTCTGACTGTGACTGATGTCACAGTTTTTTTATGCAAATTTAATTATTTAATGTAATAAACTTGGTCCGAGTTGCTAAGTATTAAAGAAACAAATATTTATGCTTCGAAGGGAAGGAAACTAATAATGAAGACAAGAGACGATATTAGAAATATTGCTATTATTGCCCACGTTGACCACGGTAAGACAACTTTGGTTAACGAATTACTAAAGCAATCAGATACTTTAGACGAACACGTTCAAATTGATGATCGTGCCATGGATACTAACGATATTGAAAAGGAACGTGGTATCACAATCCTTTCAAAGAATACTGCCGTTAGATACCAAGACAAACAAATTAACATCTTGGATACACCAGGACATGCCGACTTCGGTGGAGAAGTTGAACGTATCATGCGAATGGTTGATGGTGTTCTACTAGTTGTTGATGCTTTTGAAGGAACTATGCCACAAACTCGTTTCGTTTTAAAGAAAGCTTTAGACCAACACCTAACTCCAGTTGTTGTTATTAACAAGGTTGACCGTCCAGGTTCACGTCCTAGTGAAGTAGTTGATGAAGTATTAGACCTATTCATCGAATTAGGTGCTGATGATGAACAACTAGACTTCCCTGTTATCTACACTTCAGCTATGAACGGTACTTCAAGTTACGATGAAGACCTATCAACTCAAGAACACACTATGAAGCCTGTATTTGACACTATCATCAAGGCTATTCCTGCTCCTATCGACAACTCAGACGAACCATTACAATTCCAAGTTGCTATGCTTGATTATGATGACTTCGTTGGTCGTATCGGTATTGGTCGTGTATTTAGAGGTACTATCAAGGTTGGGGATAACGTTACTGTTATGAAGCTTGATGGTTCAACTCAAAACTTCCGTGTTACAAAGCTTATGGGATTCTTTGGTCTAAAGAAATTAGATATCAACGAAGCTAAAGCTGGTGACTTAATCGCCGTTTCAGGTATGGAAGAAATCAACGTTGGTGAATCTGTTGTAGATCCATCAAACCAAGAAGCTCTACCAATCCTAAGAATTGACGAACCAACTCTACAAATGACTTTCGGTACAAACACTTCACCATTTGCTGGTAAAGAAGGTAAGTTTGTTACTGCTCGTCAACTACAAGACCGTCTAGAAAGAGAATTACACACTGATGTTTCTCTACGTGTTGAAGAAACTGACCAACCAGGTTCATGGACTGTATCTGGTCGTGGTGAACTTCACTTATCAATCTTAATTGAAAACTTAAGACGTGAAGGTTACGAACTACAAGTTTCTCGTCCACAAGTTATTATTAGAGAAGTGGATGGTCAACAATGTGAACCATTCGAATCAGTTCAAATCGATACTCCTGACGAATACTCAGGTACTATCATCCAAACATTATCTGAAAGAAAAGGTAACATGCAAAACATGGAAAGTGTTGGAAACGGCCAAACTCGTTTGACATTCCTTGCACCTTCTCGTGGTTTAATCGGTTACTCAACTGAATTCCTATCAATCACTCGTGGTTACGGTATCATGAACCACACATTCGATAGTTACCAACCAGTTATCAAGAACTGGAACCCAGGTAGAAGAAACGGTGCCTTAGTTTCAATTAACGAAGGTAAGACTACTACTTACGCTACTATGGGTATTGAAGACCGTGGTACTATCTTCGTAGATCCAGGTACTGAAGTATACGAAGGTATGATCGTTGGTAAGAACAGTCGTGACAACGATATCTCAGTTAACATCACTAAGGGTAAGCAAATGACTAACGTTCGTGCTTCTGCTAAGGATGAAACTGCTAAGATTAAGGAACCACAACACTTAACTCTAGAAGAATCACTAGAATTCTTGAACGAAGATGAACTTTGTGAAGTAACTCCAGAAAACGTTCGTCTAAGAAAAGAAATTCTAAACACTAACGAACGTGAAAAGCAAGCTAAGCGCAAGCGTCACAACAGCTAATACTTTAGTGTTTAATAAAAAGGATGGACATTTTGTCCATCCTTTTTTGTTGTCTTTAAAATACTAAAGCAAATAGTGTAGATATGCTATAATGTTAGTTATATTAAAAGGTTACGTTGGAGATGTAAAAATATGATACGCAAAATCGCCGAGTATTGGCACAAGTGGCATATATCAGAGCACTGGAAAAGAATGAAATTTAATATTAATGCAATGGACTACTACATATTCGTTCCATTTCTACTACTATCTGTAATTGGAATAATTATGGTCTATTCAGCAAGTTCAAACGTTGCAACGCAAATTGGTGGGACACCTACTGGATACTTAATCAAACAAAGTATGTTTGTGGTAGTCAGTTTAGTGATTATTATGATTTGTTTGGCGGGGAATAATCAATTCGTCAGAAAAGCTAAGTTTTTAGGAATCTTCTTTGTCGTATTGTTTATTGCCTTGATCTTGTTAAAGGCATTTGGACATTCAGTTAACGGTTCTGCCGGATGGATTCCAATCGGTCCTTTACATGTGCAACCAGCCGAAGTTGCCAAGGTATATATTATCTTGAGAATGGCTCAATTTTTGTCTTCTCGAGAAGAAGGAATCATTAACGGTGAAAAATCAAGAACACATGTCCAAGTTTTTTCGATTTTTGTTATGTTGTTCTTAGTTTTTATCCAGCCCGACTTGGGTGGTACCGTTATTAACTTAGCAATTATGTTTGCAATCCTATTTGGATCCGGAGTTAATTGGCGAGGTGCAACATTACTTACATCTGCTGGATTATTATTCGGATGGATATCACTAAAAATCTTATCCTTTGTATTTAAAGACGGAACAAGTATTTACCAAATCCAACGTATCACCGCTTACAGTAATCCGTTTAAATACGCCAACGGAATTGGACAACAATTGGTTAATTCTTACTACGCATTAAGTAATGGTGGAATCTTTGGTGTTGGTTTAGGAAACAGTATTCAAAAGACTGGGTACCTACCTGAACCAAATACCGACTTTATCATGGCGATTATCGCCGAAGAATTAGGACTAATTGGGGTATTGTTCATCCTATTCCTATTACTTACAATTATTGTTAGAGCATTCCAACTAGGTATTCGTTCCAACGATACATACGATACTTTAATTTGTTATGGTGTTGGAACATACATGTTAGTTCAAGCATACTTCAACGTCGGTGGGGTAATTGGTTTACTACCAATCACCGGGGTTACTTTCCCATTCATTAGTTATGGGGGATCTAGTATGTTAACCTTAGCATTGTGTATTGGAATGATTTTGGTAATTAGTGCAAAACAAAAAACTCAAAAAACTAGAAGAATCCGTTATTAAAGTGGAGGGAATTTTTTGACAGATACAATCGAAAACAGAAAAAGCCTAATTGTTTATGTTTATTCAACTAAACAAGTCAGACAATTGAAAAAATATGGCTTAATATATTATGTCTCACAAAAAATGCACTACGTGGTTATGTATGTAAATGCTGATAACTACGATTGGATTAAAGAAAAAATTAGTAGTTTAAAAATTGTGAAGAAAATTGAAGAAACACCTTACGAACAACTTTCCAGTGAACTATCACTTGAAGGGGACTTCGAAGATGTTGACGATGATGAAGATTATTAAGGAGTTTGGATAAATGAGAGTTGTTTCAGGTAAATTTGGTAGTCGAAGCCTTAAACCTGTGCCAGGTAGTAAGACAAGACCAACAACCGATAAAGTGAAAGAATCCTTATTCAATATGATTGGCCCATTTTTCAATGGTGGGTCATTTTTAGATTTATACGCAGGTTCTGGTTCGGTCGCAATCGAGGCTGTATCTAGAGGGATTGATAGTGCGGTATTGGTAGACCACCAATATCTAGCCATCAAGACAATCAAAGAAAACGTTATGATGACCAAGGAAATGGATGCCTTTAGAATTTACAAGATGGATTCAGACATGGCATTAAATCGTTTTGCTGATCAAAATGATAAGTTTGACTACATTTTCTTGGATCCACCATACAAAGACCAAAAGATGGTCGACCAACTACATATCATTAAGGAAAAAGAATTGCTTAATGAGGATGGAATTGTCATTTGCGAAACCGATGATAACGTTGTTTTAAAAGACGATGTAGAAGGTTATGACATGGTCAAACAAAAGAAGTATGGAATTACCATTATTTCTATTTACAGAATAAAGAGGGGATAGTTATGACAAAAGCAATCTTCCCGGGAAGCTTCGACCCGTTGACTAAGGGACATCTGGACTTAATTAAGCGCGCAAGTAAGATGTTTGATGAGGTCGTCGTTACTGTGGCCAAGAATACCAGTAAAAATGGTGTCTTTAGTTATGATGAAAGAATGAGTTTAATTAAACCCAACATTGAAGGAATTGAAAATGTCTCAGTTACTTCTGCTGACGGATTAACAGTTGATCTTGCCAAACAGGTAGGCGCAATCGTAATTGTCAGGGGACTTCGTAACTCCAGTGACTTTAATGCCGAAAGCTCAATTGCTTCAATGAACTACAACTTGGATAACACAATCGAATCAGTCTTTTTGATTACACGTCCTGAGTTTCAATCTGTTTCATCTAGTTTAATTAAGGAAATTGCTCATTTTGGCGGAGATATTACTCCCTATGTACCACAAAACGTTGCTACGGCATTGAAAGAGAAGTTAAGTTAATGTTTAAAAATAACAGACGGAATAAATTAATCGCACTCTTTGTGGCAATTGCTGCACTTGCGATTTTTGTTAATATTCCATTTCTACCAAAGTATATTGAAAGTCCCGGAACAGCCCCTAATTTAAAACCAGTTGTTTCAATCAAGGGACACAGTGATAAGTTCAAAGGTAAATTCATGTTTACCACGGTGAGTGAATCACAAGCATCAATTGCATCATACGTTGTTGCTAAGTTCAATCCACACCAAACAATTGAAAGCATTAGCGATGTAACTGGTAACCAAGATCAACAAAGTTACATCAATCTGCAAAATGTTTACATGGAAAGTGCAATCAATAACGCAATTTATAATGCCTTTCACTACGCCAAAAAAGATGTTTATTTGAAATATCGTGGTATCTACGTGCTGGCAGTTGATAGTAAGTCTAACTTCTACAATCAAATTAAAGCTGGTGACTCCATTGTTTCTTTGAACGGGCATAAGTTTAAGAGCTCTGCGCAGTTTAGAGACTATGTAAAATCCAAGAAGATTGGTTCAAAGATGACCTTAACGATTTACCGTAATAAGAAGAAAATTCAAATTACCAGAAAACTGTATAAGCTAGCTGGTACCAACCAAGCTGGAATTGGGATTATTTTATCTGATGACAATCAGGTTTCTACCAAGATTCCAATTGATGTTAACCCAGGTGAAGTTGGTGGCCCATCTGCCGGATTGATGTTCTCACTTCAAATCTATGGGCAACTAACTCAACAAAACATTAGACACTCGCAAAATATTGCGGGGACTGGAACCATTGATGAAAATGGGAACGTTGGTGAAATTGGCGGAATCGATAAGAAGATTATCGCGGCCAGAGATGCTGGCGCTAAGTATTTCTTAGCACCATACGTTAAACCAACCAAAGAAGTGCTTAAGTATGAAGATCAACATATGACCAATTACCAACTTGCTGTTAAAACAGCGAAGAAGTATGCACCAAACATGAAAGTTATTCCGGTAACTTCATTCAGTGATGCTTTAAATGCATTGAAGAAAATAAAATAAAAGGAATGTAATTGAATAAATTACATTCCTTTTTTCGTATTTAAGTTTTAGAAAGGAGGAAACGGTGAATAAGATATTAGATTTTTCAACGCAGATAAAAGAAATAATTGATGAACATGCATATAAAATTTTGATTGGTCTATTACTAATCGCTTTTAGTTTAGGGTTAGTTATTATTTTAATCATGAATCAAAACAGCAATGACGCTAACAACGTAGCGACTGATTATTCGGAACAAAGTAGCGTCGGGGCTTCATCCTCGTCTTCTCAAAGCCAAAGTAGTGCTTCGGAAGAACTATATATTGATGTTAAGGGTGAGGTTAAGCATCCGGGCGTCTACCAAATCCCATCCAACAGCCGTGTTACCGACGTCATCAAGGAAGCGGGCGGCTTTAAGGCGGATGCCGATGAACAAAACGTTAACCTAGCCAAGGTATTAAACGACCAAGATGTCGTCGTTGTTAATAAAAAGAGTGCGGCTGGTAGTTCATCGTTTGCTAGTTCGAATAATACGACCACCAGCAGTTCTGCAAATAACGTCAAAGTTAATTTGAATACTGCAGATTTAAATGAACTTCAAAAACTCGATCGCGTGGGTGAAAAGAAAGCGCAAAAGATAATTGATTATCGAAACCAACACAATGGTTTTCACTCAATCGACGAAATCAAACAGGTCAGTGGATTCGGGGATAAGACATTTGAAAGATTAAAAGATTCTTTAGAAGTGTAATCTTTGCTATACTATGAATAGTAGTAAAAGAGGGAGAGTAATTAATTATGACTAAACACAGAATTCCATGGGATCAATATTTCATGCTACAAGCTGTTTTACTTTCAACACGTGGCACCTGTAACCGCCTTTCTGTTGGAGCAACCATCGTAAGAGATAAACGTATTATTGCCGGTGGTTATAACGGATCAGTTACAGGGGATGAACACTGTATTGATGTTGGGTGTTACATGCGAGACGGCCATTGCTTAAGAACAATTCATGCAGAAATGAACGCCATTTCTCAATGTGCCAAATTCGGTGAATCAACCGATGGTTCAGAAATCTATGTAACTGATTTCCCATGTCTTTCTTGTACCAAAGTATTATTACAAGCGGGAATCAAAAAGATTAACTACCTAAGAAACTACCACAATGATGAATATGCATTGTCATTAATTAAACAAAACAACGTCGAATTGAACCAAGTAATCTTGGATGAAGAAACAATCAAACAAATCGAATTTAGCTCTTATTTACCAAAATAAATTAATAATTTATATATTTTTCCATCGATTTCGATTGGAATATTAAGCATTATTTTCTTTGGTGATTTAAAGCTCGGTCTACTGCTTTTTTGTCTATGGATGATTCGGATCATTCGATTAAAAAACGCATTAGTAATAAAAATAACCACCGTCATGGTGGTTATTTTTTGTTTGGCTTGCTGGTATAGATATAAACAAAATCAAGCTAATCAAATTCAAGGACAACAAACGGTAACGCAAAGCGTTTTAATTTATCCAGATAATATTAAGTACAGTGACGACTCGTTTTATAGTATCGGCACTATTACTGATACCGGTAAACAGATAATGGTCTACGGTAATGACGCAAAGAGGGTAAAGCAATATTTAAGGCCAATTGCCATGAATGTGTCTGGAGTCGTCCAGCCATTTGATGAGGCTAGAAACTTTAACCAGTTTGGTGCCAAAGAATACTACGAGAGTATGGGTATCTACAGTCGATTGACCGTTAAGCAGTTAAATAGTGTAGAAGAACAACATCGGTTTTCAATCATTGATATTCTTCATTATTTACGGATGAAGATGTTGAAATACACGAACCAATTACCGCATCCATTGAACCTCTATGCCAGCAGTCTGCTTCTAGGCGTCATGGACAATTCATTCAACGATGAACTATCAGGCGTAAAGACATTGGGGCTCATTCACTTATTTAGTATTTCCGGGTTGCATGTCTTTTACATCGTGAACCTTTTGAAAATGATACTGGGACTATTCCGTGTGACCAGGGAGAAGGTTCGGTGGGTGACCTTGATATTTCTGCCAACGTACTTCGTCATTGCTGGATCATCGATTGGATTGATGCGGTCAATATTAACGGTTGAAATTGGCATTATTGCATTAATGATAAAGAAGCGATTGACCGGTTTGGATGTCTTTTCGATTACCTTGATGGTCAATTTAATAATTGAGCCGGAGATGTTGTTACAGTTTGGTTCACAACTAAGTTACGCTCTGGCATTCGGCTTGATTTATACGAATAAAATGAAGCCGCTCAAGCAAACGGTGATGATGAACTTAGTCAGTTTACCCTTTATTATCTACAAGCTATTTCAGTGGCACGCACTGACGATGCTAGCCAATTATCTGGTGATACCAATATTTTCGGCGTTAATTATGCCAATGATATTAATCGCGGTCATTACGTACCCAATTTCTGGATGGTTTAGTTCAGTGGTGGCGTTGATATTGAATAGCTTTGATAATGCAGTCAATTGGCTGGGGGCTTTACCAGGGCAGATTAATTTTGGTAAACCCAATCTGTATGTGGCAACGCTTCTTCTAATAATGACACTGTTGGTAATCGACAGGGTCAGTTTTAAAAGAGTGTCGATGCTACTATGTATGTATCTAATCACGTTTATGTATATCCACTATCCACTGCAGGGTGAGGTATCCTTTTTCGATGTTGGCCAGGGTGACAGTATCCTAATTCGTGAGCCGTTTAACCGTTCAATCACTATGATTGATACAGGTGGTAAGTTACAATTTGGTCGCAGGCAAAACAATAAGGTAAATTATCAAGCAGAAAAAACGTCGATTAATTATTTGAAAAGTATCGGTATCAGCCATCTTGATAATCTAGTATTGAGTCATCAGGATGCTGATCACACGGGGGATGTTCCCGCAATCTTAGCGGATTTAAAGGTCGACCGGATTATTGTCGGGGATGGCTTGCAGAATAATCCATCGATAATGAGAAAAATCCGTCCTTATTTGAATAAAACAAAGTTAGTGTTAATTAAAGCTAACCAAAAGTTACCTGATTTTCCGTTTAACATTTATCATCCCTTTGTAAGTGGCCTCGGTAAAAACGAGGACTCGGTCGTCTTGGGCACAATCCAAGGAAATCGCAGTTGGTTGTTTATGGGTGATCTACCATCAAGTGGTGAGAGTGACCTTATGCAAAAATATCCGATGCTAAAAGCGGATTATTTAAAATTAGGGCATCATGGTAGTGATACCTCCAGCAGTGATGCTTTTTTAAAATTCATTCATCCCAAAATTTCAATTATCTCCGCCGGTAGGAACAACCGTTATCACCATCCAAGTGTTGCAACGCTTGAAAGATTAAAGGATAATAATTTAGCATACGTGAACACACAAAAACAGGGTATGATATCATATAAATATGGATTATTAGGAAATCACTGGATATTTAAATTGCAAGGGGAATAGTAATGAAAGTAAACGAACTATTAACACAAATTAAAAACAACAATATTAACCCAATATATCTAGTGTTAGGTAAAGAAGACTATTTAATTAATGAAATTAAAAAACACTTCGTGGAATTAATTCCGGAAGAAGAAAGAACCATGAACTTCGCTAGCTATGACATGGAAAGTCAAAACATTGCCACTGCCGTGGGTGATGCTGAAAGTTTGCCATTCTTTGGTGAAAAGAGATTGGTTGTTGTAAACAATCCGTACTTTTTAACCGGTGAACGTAGCAAGTCGACCTTAGATCATGACATCGATAGCTTTATTGAATACGTTAACCACCCAGTTGATAGTACGGTCATGGTCATCATGGCACCATACGGCAAGCTAGATTCTAGAAAAAAGGTTACTAAGCAATTAAAAAACAACGCAGAGGTAATCGATTTAACTAAACTAGATGATCGTGCCATCCAATCATACGTTGCTAACAACATTAAGAGTAATGGTTACACGGTAGAAGGGGATGCCCTTCAAGAATTACTAGGAAGAGTATCTAACGATTTATCATCCGCAATGAACGAACTTCCTAAGTTATTCCTATACTGTCAAAAGGATAAGGTCATTACTAAAAACAGTATCGATAGTTTGGTTGCCAAGTCATTGGACCAAAACGTTTTTGACTTAATTGACTACGTAATGAAAAAGGATTCCAAAAACGCCATCGATTTATACCGTAACCTAATCGTAGAGGATCAAGAACCATTACAAATTAATGCAGTCTTGTTATCACAGTTTCGACTATTACTACAGGTGAATGTGTTAAGTCGTAAGGGATACAGTCAGGGAAACATTGCAGAAAAGCTAAAGGTGCATCCATTTAGAGTAAAACTGGCAATGCAAAATGTGCGTAAGTATCAATTTAGTAGTTTGAGGGATGCTTATTTAGGATTAGTTGATGTTGAAGAAAAACTCAAATCAACACCTGAATCACCAGAACTACTATTTCAAATGTTCACTTTAAAATTTGTCGATAATCAAATTGGATAAACAAAAAAGGACATCTCAAACGAGATGTCCTTTTTTAGGAATAAAAAAAGCTCAGTTAAAACTGAGTTCTTTTTACTTGTTTAACTTAGCTAGACGTGATTTGTTACGTGCAGCAGTGTTAGCTTTGATTAAGCCCTTTGACTTAGCATGGTCTAATGCACTAACAGCGTTGTTGAATAGTTCTTCACGGTTGTCAGCGTTAGCATCAGCTTTTTCAAACTTCTTAACAGCAGTTCTCATCTTGCTTAGTTGAGATGCGTTACGTTTGTTTGCTTTTTCATTAGTTTTTACACGTTCGATAGCAGATTTAATAACAGGCATGAAATTCACCTCCAAAAAAGTCGAATTTTATTTAAAATCCTTAAATTTCAACGACTTTTATTATACAAAAGACAACTTAAAAAAGCAATAGAATTATATAATTCGGATTTCTCCGATCACATTAATAAGGATATTACCTTGCTATTTTCAGGTAATCATAGTAGTATGATTAACGTAGTTTAAAACTACAGTACCGATACTTAGTTTTGTCGCTGCTCTCATCTGGCGCTTTACTCAGTATCTGGTATATTTACTTTTGAAAGGTGGGAAACACAATGGCTCTAACACAAGCTGAAAAGAACGACATCATCAAGAAGTATGCTAGACATGATGGTGACACTGGTTCTGCTGAAGTACAAATTGCTGTACTAACTGCTGACATTAACGAAATTAATGGTCACATGAAAGAACACAAGAAGGATTTCCATTCACAACGTGGTTTGTTGAAGAAAATCGGTCACCGTCGTAACTTACTAAGATACTTACGTAACACAGATGTTCAACGTTACCGTGATTTAATCAAGAGTTTAGGTCTACGTCGTTAATATTTTTAAAATGGAACTGCTCTATGAGTGGTTCCATTTTTTTATACATACATATATGCACTTATCAGTTATTATTCAATTTAAAAGTATGATACACTATAGATAGTTAAATGAGATCGTATTGAAAATAATTATTTTATTTCATAATAAAAAATATACATAAAATTATATGAGGTGAATCATGAAAAATAGTGTAAAAATTATTCCCTTAGGAGGAGTAAGGGAGAGTGGCAAGAACCTATATGCCGTTGAGATTAACAATGGGATTTATGTTTTAGATTGTGGTCTAAAATATCCTGAAAATGACATGTTAGGAATTGATGTAGTTATTCCTGATTTCACATACTTACGTGAAAACAAGGAAAAGATTATCGGAGTTTTCCTATCTAATAGTGATATGGATTCAATTGGCGCACTACCATATTTCGTCAGTGAATTCGATGTCCCGGTATTCGGATCAAAACTAACCATTGAAATGGCTAAGTACGAAGTTAAGAATAATGAAAGATCAAAGAAGTTTAACAACTTCAACGTAATCAACGAAAAGAGTGAAATTCTTTTTGATGACGTCACAGTTACTTTCTTTAAGACTAGTCACTCAATTCCTGACTCAATGGGAATTTCATTGGCTGTTGAAGAAGGCCAAATCGTATACACTGGTGACTTTAAGTTTGATCCAGCATTACGTAACGGCTTTGCAACTGATTACAGTTCAATCGCCAAGGTTGGTAACAAGAAGGTTATCGCTTTACTAGCAGACTCACAAAATGCAGACAATCCATTCCCAATGGCAAACGAAATTCAAGCTAGCCAATACATCTTTGATACCTTTGAAGATAGTAAGAGTCGTGTGATTGTTGCAGCTAACTCTGCTAACCTATTAAGAATTCAACAAGTATTTGACGCAGCTGCAAAGTCTGAAAGAAAAGTATTTGTTGGTAAGCACCTAGATGCCAAAGTTAAGTTAGCAATTGATTCTGGATACATTAATGTAGCAGAAGACTTATTAATTGAAGACATTGAAGAACTAAAGAAGCTTGAAAGCGACGAAATTGTTGTATTGGAAACTAATCCAGTTAGTGAACCAATCAAGCTAGTTCAAAGAATGGCTGCTCAACAACAAAAGGATATCAACATCGAACCCGGTGACGTTGTACTAATCGTTACGTCACCATCTCCAGCAATGGATAACAGTATGGCTAAGACTGATGACATGGTATACCAAGCTGACGGTACAGTTAAGGTTATTTCAAACGACCTAAATGTTTCTGATCACGCAAGTGCTGAAGATATCCAAATGTTAATTAGTTTGTTGAAACCACAATACTTCATTCCAGTTAGTGGTGAATATATGATGATGAACGAAAGCAAACGTGCTGCTACTAACATGGGTGTCGACGAAGATAAGATTCTAATCCTAAGCAAGGGTGAAACTATCGAATATGATGGTGCTAAATTCCACCATGGTAATGCCGTTGAAGCAGGTAACACTATGATTGATGGTATCGGTGTCGGAGATATTGGTAACATCGTTTTACGTGACCGTAAGGTATTATCAGAAGATGGTATCTTCATCGTTGTTGTTACAATCGATAGAAAGAAAAAGATTATCATTTCTCGTCCTAAGATAACTTCAAGAGGATTCATTTACGTTAAGTCAAACAAGGACCTAATGAATGAAGCAGCTGAAATTGTTTCTAAGACCATTCAATTAAACCTTGATAACAAGGAATTTGATTGGAGTCACTTGAAGCAATCAGTAAGAGAAAAAATCAGTCACTTCTTATTTGATAAGACAAAACGTCGTCCGGTAATTCTTCCAGTTATTATGGAAGTAAACCAACATCATAAAAAGAAGCGTCCACAAAAATAAATAAGGTTAATTATTCGGAGTGATTTTAATGGATGAACATAGTTCACAAATAGCTAAGGATATTGCATCAAACATTGATGACAAACAATATCAATTAGCCATCAACAAAGCCAAAAATTACTTAGAAGATCAGCCAAGCGATGAGATTGAAGTATTATTAGTTCAATCTCTTTTTAGCTTAAAGCAATATGTTGAAGCAAGAAAAGAAGTCATGGAAAATCCAAATGCGTTTACCACAAATGAGCAGGACTTTTTATTGATGATTAATGTGTTATTGAAAAACAATGAATACATTAAATCTAGAGAAATTGTTGAAACATTTAAAGTCAACGATAGCTATTACAATGATGGCTTAAAGCTAATTGAAGAAAGCGAAGCTTCTTTTAGAAGTAATTCAAGTGAAGAAATTCATCAACTTGCACAAAAGTTCTACCATATAAGTAGTAAACAAACGATGTATTGGCAAAAGGAATCGTTCTTAAATGGACAACATTTACCATACGATGAATTTTTAAAATACAGTCGCTTTGTTTTGATGGACCCATTTGTCCAATCTGTGATTAAGGCAGAGGTAATCGACACGTTAAGAAAAGTCGGTTCAAATGAGGTCGTCGACATGATGTGGATTGATGGAAAGACAAAGAAAGTTAAGATGGGTGAAATTAAATCACTTCAAGATATGAACTCATATCAACTTATCTTTAATCGCTTAACTGACGAGTATATGATGGATCCAGAAAAGTTCATGTTATTGAGTAGTTACTTCCAACATCAATCAATTTTGATGTACCCATTCAATGATGAAATAATTCTGGATGCAAACAGGTGGTATGACCTGTCAATACAGGCATATCTAAGCGCAAAAGAGTACACTGTAGATGATAATGATGATTATGTAAAATTAATCGAAATTATAAAGCGACAATTTAATTCAATTAAATAGAATAAAATTGTTAAATATGCTTTTTTTGTGTTTACAAATAAAAATACAGTAGCTATAATATTAAAGGAATTCTTCTTGAGACTGATATGTGATTTTGTCTTTTTGAGAAGATGTAGTATAATAAATCATAAAGATGAGTTTGCATTTGCTAACTCAAATCTTTCGAAATTTATAGGAGGTTTTCATAAATGGCAAAAGAACATTATGAAAGAACAAAACCCCATGTAAATATTGGTACTATTGGCCATATTGATCATGGTAAGACTACTTTAACTGCAGCTATCACTAAAGTGCTTTCAGAAAAGGGTCTAGCAGACGCTTCTGATTACGCTCAAATCGATGCTGCTCCAGAAGAACGTGAACGTGGTATCACAATCAACACTGCTCACGTTGAATACTCAACTGAAAAGCGTCACTACGCTCATATTGATGCCCCAGGACATGCTGACTACGTTAAGAACATGATCACTGGTGCCGCTCAAATGGATGGTGCCATCCTAGTTGTTGCCGCAACTGATGGTCCTATGCCACAAACTCGTGAACACATTCTTCTAGCTCGCCAAGTTGGTGTTGAATACATCGTTGTATTCTTAAACAAGACTGACTTAGTTGACGATGATGAATTAGTTGACTTAGTTGAAATGGAAGTACGTGAATTACTTTCAGAATACGATTACCCTGGTGATGATATTCCAGTTGTTCGTGGTTCAGCTCTAAAGGCTCTACAAGACGACCAAGAACAAAAAGACGTAATCCTACACTTAATGGATGTTGTTGACGAATACATCCCAACTCCAGAACGTGATGCTTCAAAACCATTACTAATGCCTGTTGAAGATGTATTTACTATCACTGGTCGTGGTACTGTTGCTTCAGGACGTATCGACCGTGGTGTTGTTAAGATTGGTGACGAAGTTGAAATCATCGGTCTTGTTGAAGACATCTTAAAGACTACTGTTACTGGTCTAGAAATGTTCCGTAAGACTCTTGACGAAGGTGAAGCCGGAGATAACGTTGGTATGTTACTTCGTGGTGTAAACCGTGAACAAGTTGTACGTGGTCAAGTTATCGCTGCTCCTGGTTCAATCAAGACTCATACTGAATTCAAGGCTCAAGTATATGCTTTGAGTAAAGAAGAAGGTGGACGTCATACTCCATTCTTCTCAAACTACCGTCCACAATTCTACTTCCACACCACTGACGTTACTGGTGTTATCGAACTAGAAGACGGTGTTGAAATGGTTATGCCTGGTGATAACGTTGAATTCAACGTTAAGCTAACTAAGCCAGTTGCCATCGAAAAGGGAACTAAGTTCACTGTTCGTGAAGGTGGTCACACTGTTGGTGCCGGTGTTGTTTCAGACATCGAAGAATAATCAATTCTAAAAAAGAGATTCAGATTTTTATCTGGATCTTTTTTTGTACATAAAAATAAGCGAAAGACCTATAATTATTTACTTTTTACTTGTGTTACGTTAAAATATAGAGGTGCGCAATTAGAAGAAAATTGTAAAAATTATATTTTCATGTCGGAGGGAAAATAATGTCAGCTAAATGGGAAAAAAAAGGCACTAATGACGGTGAACTAACATTCGAAATTAGTGTTGACAAAGTAAAAGAAGGTTTAGATCAAGCCTTCAACAAGAACAAGAAAAACATCACTGTTCCTGGTTTCCGTAAGGGAAAAGTTTCACGCCAAGTATTTAACGAAATGTACGGTGAAGAAGCTCTATACCAAGACGCTTTAAACATTCTTTTACCAGAAGCATACAGTGAAGCTATCAAGGAAACTGGCATTGAACCAGTTGCTCAACCAGAAGTTAACATTGATAGTCTAGAAAAGGATCAACCATGGGTTCTAAAAGCTAACGTTACTGTTAAGCCTGATGTAGAACTAGGTGATTACAAAGGAATCGTTGTTGAAAAACCAAACACTCGTGTTTACCAAAAAGATGTAGACGCTAAGATTGAAGACATGCGTAAGAACCAAGCAGAACTTGTTCTAAAAGAAGACAAGGCTGCTGAAAATGGTGACACTGTTGTTATCGATTTTGATGGTTACGTTGACGGCAAACAATTTGATGGTGGCCAAGCAACTAACTACTCACTAGAATTAGGTTCAAAATCATTTATCCCAGGATTTGAAGACCAACTAGTTGGCCACAAAGCTGGTGAAGATGTTGATGTTAAGGTAACTTTCCCAGAAGATTACCAAGCTAAAGAATTAGCATCAAAAGAAGCTACTTTCAAAACTAAGATTCACGAAGTTAAAGAAAAGCAAATGCCTGAACTAGATGACGAATTTGCTAAGGACGTTGACGAAGATGTTGACAGTCTAGAAGAACTAAAGGCTAAGATTAAGGACCAACTAAAGGACCAAAAGAAGGCCGAAGGTGAAACTCAAGTTGAAGACGAAGCTATTAAGGGTGCTGTAGCAAACGCTACTGTTAAAGAAATTCCTCAAGCAATGATCGACGAAGACGTTCAACGTCAAATGGATCAATACCTTGCAAGCATGCAACAACAAGGTATCAATGCTGAAATGTACTTCCAACTAACTGGTACTAAGCCAGAAGACTTGAAGAAACAATTTGCTCAAGGTGCTGACGAACGTGTTAAGACTAACCTTGTATTAGAAGCAATTGTTAAGGATGCTAACATCGTTCCTTCACAAGAAGAAATCGATCAACAAGTTAAGGACTTAGCTGCTCAATACGGTATGAAAGAAGAAGCCGTACGTGGTGCTTTAACTGAAGACATGTTGAAACATGATATTTCAATCCAAAACGCTGTTAAGTTAATCACTGACAACGCAAAACAAGAACCAAAGTCAAAAATTAACAAATAATTTCGACTTTTGTTAATATTAAAGGTCCAGTTAACAATTCGTTAATTGGACCTTTTTTAAACTAAAGCATTATGATGTTATCAACATTAATAATGTGGTATTATTTAAAATAATATCGGAATTATATAGGGGTGAAGTTTTTGTTTGAAGATAATGAAGGAAAAGGCCCCATTACTTGTTCTTTTTGTGGTAAATCACAAGATCAAGTAAAGAAAATCGTCGCGGGACCTGGCGTATACATTTGTAATGAATGTATCGATTTATGTAAAGATATCGTCGACGAAGAATTAGCACAAGAAAATGCAGATACAACAATCAAATCATTAAGTCCAAAGGAAATCGTTGATAAGTTAAACGATTACGTAATTGGTCAAGATGAAGCTAAGAAGACCTTAGCGGTTGCTGTATACAACCATTACAAGCGTGTTAATAACTTAGATGATGAAGACGATACTGAACTACAAAAGAGTAATATTTCAATCATTGGACCTACTGGTTCAGGTAAAACATACCTTGCTCAATCACTAGCTCGTATTTTAAACGTCCCATTTGCAATCGCAGATGCTACAACCCTTACCGAAGCTGGTTATGTGGGGGAAGACGTTGAAAACATCTTATTAAAGCTACTTCAAAATGCTGACTTTGATGTTGAAAGAGCTGAAAAGGGAATCATCTACGTTGATGAAATTGATAAGATTGCTAAGAAATCTGAAAATGTTTCAATCACACGTGATGTTTCCGGTGAAGGTGTTCAACAAGCGCTATTGAAAATCTTAGAAGGTACTGTTGCTAGTGTTCCACCTAATGGTGGTAGAAAGCATCCACAACAAGAAATGATTCAAATTGATACTAAGAACATTTTATTCATTGTTGGTGGTGCCTTTGACGGTATTCAAGACATCGTAAAACACCGTTTAGGAGACAAGACCATTGGATTCGGTACTGATTCCAGTGAAGCAGCTAAAGTTAACGATGATAACATCATGCAACACGTTATCCCAAGTGACTTGCTACAATTCGGTCTAATCCCTGAATTTATTGGTCGTTTACCAATTCTTACTGCCTTAAACAAGTTAAGCGAAGAAGACTTGGTTAGAATTTTAACTGAACCTAAGAACGCATTGGTTAAACAATACGTTAAACTAATGTCAATCGATGGTGTCGAACTAGAATTTGAAGACGATGCGCTAAAGGAAATGGCTCATACAGCCATCGAAAGAAAGACCGGTGCTCGTGGATTGAGATCAATCATGGAAGATACCATGAGAGACATCATGTATGAAGTACCAAGCGATAAGGACGTTAAGAAAGTTATCGTTACCGCTGACTCTGTTTTGAAAAAATCAGAACCAAAGATTGTAAAAGAAGCTCAATAATAAAAAGCCTTACAGTGTTTAACACTGTAGGGCCTTTTGTTTTTTTAAAATAATTAAAAGGTATTTTTGTGGTAAATGCATTTATGAAGGTGCCTTTTTTATGGTAAAATTAATATATAAAATTACAGAAACGAGTGAATTAAGATGGATGTACACAACGTCAATATCGATATCAGTGCGGTGGAACCAAAACAATACCCAAGTAATGGATATCCAGAAATTGCATTGGTTGGTCGCTCCAATGTGGGAAAATCTTCTTTAACCAATGTGTTAATTAACCGTAACGGTTATGCTAGAACCTCTAACAAACCAGGAAAGACTCAAACATTGAACTTCTACAACTTAGATGAAAAACTCTTCTTTGTTGATATTCCTGGTTATGGTTATGCGAAAATTTCAAAGGCACAACGTGCTAAATGGGGAGAAATGATTGAAACATATCTAACCACTAGAAGACAACTAAAAGGGGTTGTTTTATTAATTGACGGTAGACGTGCACCAAGTCAAGATGACTTGCAAATGTACGAGTTTCTAAAATACTATGACATTCCAACTTTAGTCTTGGCTACTAAGATGGATAAGACTCCTAAGAGCAAGTGGAATAAAGAAGTAAGTATTTTAAACAAGACTGTTGACTTAAACGACGGTGATGAAATACAATTATTTTCTGCTTTAAGTAAGTACGGAAAAGAAGAAGTTTGGAAATGGATCGAAAGTAAAACGGGGGTAAAATAAGTGGAATTTAACGATTACCAAAAAGCTGCAAACAAAACATTACACGGAAATGAACAAGTCTTAACTAACTGTGCACTAGGTTTAGCTAGTGAAACCGGTCAAGTTGTTGACCTAGTTAAGAAGTACACTTTCCATGGCGATTCACTAGATCGTGAAAAGCTTGTTAAGGAAATGGGTGACGTACTTTGGTACCTATCTCAAGTTGCAGAATGGAACAATATTGATTTTGAAGAAATTGCTGAATTCAATATTAACCGCCTAAATAAACAATAAAAAATAGGCATCACAATTTAATTGTGATGCCTAAATTATATTATTTTTCTTTCTTTTTATCGGTTGATTTTTTATCTTTACGTTTTAAAAATTTATCGCGATCTTCGTTCTTAGTGTCCAGTTTGGCAAACTTATCGAACATAGCATTTAAGTCGTTGTTACGTTGAATATTTAAACCCATAATTATGCATCTCCTTATTTATGGTATATGATAGCAAATTAAATCGAATTTGTCATATTGAAGTGTTTTTTCAAACGAGGTGATAAAATGGCAACTTCACACATTGAGCATAAACTTAGATTATTACCAGATTTACCTGGATGTTATTTGATGAAGAATAAACTAGGTAAAATCATTTACGTTGGTAAAGCAAAGAATCTAAAAAATCGTGTTAGATCATACTTTAAGAGTAGCCATGAGGGAAAGACAGCCAAGTTGGTTTCACAAATTAGGGACTTTGAAACCATTATTACGACTAATGACAAAGAAGCATTCCTACTAGAAATCACATTGATTCAAAAGCATCGACCTTACTATAATATTCAGTTAAAACAAGGTAATGGTGGATACCCATACATCAAGATTACAAACGAACGTGATCCACAACTAAAGATTGTTAACACCATTAAAAAAGACGGTGGATACTACTTTGGACCATATCCAAATGTATATGCTGCTGATGAAACTTTGCACTTCTTACAAAAGGTTTATCCATTGAGAAGATGTAATGGTTATCAACACAGACCTTGTCTTTACTATCACATGGGACAATGTTTGGGAGCATGTTTTAAAAAGGTTCCTAAGTCTGAATACCAAAACCAAATTCGCCACATTAAGTCGTTTTTAAATGGTGATGTGGGAATTGCCAAGAAGATGTTGACCGAAAAGATGAAGATTGCGGCGGACTCATTACAATATGAACGCGCTGCTGAAATTAGGGACCAATTGAAGTACATCGAAATCACTGTGGAAAAGCAAAAGATTATTTCAAATGACACCACACCTCGCGACATTTTCAATTACTACGTGAACCATGGATGGATTTCAATTCAAATCTTCTTTATCAGACAAGCTCGTTTGTTGAAACGAGTTAAGCGTAGTTTCCCAATTGTGGATGACCCAGTTGAAACAATGGAAGACTTTATCGGTCAGTTCTATTCTGAAGAAAATCATCAAACACCAAAGGAAGTTTTAATTCCAGAAACATTGGATGCTGATTTGATTTCAGAAGCAATTGGGACACCGGTGAGGGTTCCACAAAGGGGACAAAAGAAGGACTTAATCGATATGGCACAAAAGAATGCCAAGCTAGTCTTGGATGAAAAGTTCCGTTTGATGGAACTAGATAACATCAAGACTAAGGGAGCTGCTGATGAATTAGCGGTGGCCTTGAACATTGCTTCAGCCAAAACGATTGAAGCCTTTGACCACTCACATATTCAAGGGGCTGACATTGTTTCAGCCATGATTCAGTTTGTGGATGGGAAACCAAATAAGAACGCTTATCGTAAATACAAACTCCAAAACGAAGATCATGCTGATGAAGCAGCAAGTACCAGAGAAGTTATTAGAAGAAGATATACAAGACTTTTGAAGGAACATGCTGATTTACCGGACCTAATTCTAATGGATGGTGGAGAAATCCAATTGAATGCCGTTAAAGATGTCTTGGAAAATGAGTTAGGCTTGGAAATTCCGGTTGCCGGAATGGTTAAAAACGATAAGCATAAGACTGCTGACTTATTGTTTGGACAATTGGATGAACATATTTCGTTGAATCCAAAGAGTCAGGCATTCTATCTTGTTCAAAGAATTCAAGACGAAGTTCATAGATTTGCGATTAACTTCCATCGCCAAGTTCACACTAAGCATTCACTTAGCTCGGAACTTGATACAATCGAGGGAGTTGGACCAAAGACTAGAAGTAAGTTATTGAACAAGTTTAAGACAATGAAGAAAATCGCCAACGCACCAATTAATGAAATTGAGGCGTTAGGGATTAATACCAAAACAGCAAAGAACATCAAATACTCATTAAATAATATTGAAAAATGATGTGGACTGTTTACGGTCTTTAAAAATAAAGTTATACTATGTATAAAATAAAAAGTAGAGCGGAGATAACATGTTTGTTGATCAAGTAAAAATTAATGTAAAGTCAGGAAAAGGTGGTAACGGAATCGTTGCCTTTAGAAGAGAAAAATACGTTCCAAACGGTGGACCTGCCGGTGGTGATGGTGGCCGCGGAGGAAGCGTTATTTTTGCTGTGGACACAGGGATGAACACCTTGATGGACTTCAGATATAAGCGTAAGTTTGCCGCTAAAAACGGGGCAGACGGTGGAAATAAACGAATGACCGGTAAGAGTGCCGATGATTTATATATTTATCTTCCAGAAGGAACATCAGTATATAACGATGATACCAACCAATTGTTATTTGACTTGGTAAATCCGGATGATGAATATGTTGCATTGAAAGGTGGACGTGGTGGACGTGGAAACACCCACTTCGCATCTGCCAAGAACTCAGCGCCAGAAATTGCCGAAAACGGTGAACCTGGTGAAGAATTAAACATTCGTTTAGAACTTAAAGTATTAGCTGATGTTGGATTAGTTGGATTCCCATCAGTTGGTAAATCAACACTACTATCTACAATCACTAGTTCAAAACCTAAGGTTGCTGAATACCACTTTACAACATTGGTACCTAACCTAGGGATGGTTAGACTAGATGACGGTAGAGACTTCGTAATTGCAGATTTACCTGGATTAATTGAAGGAGCATCATCTGGAATTGGTTTAGGTTTCCAATTCCTACGTCACGTTGAAAGAACACGTGTCATCTTGCACTTAGTTGATATGAGTGGTCAAGAAGGAAGAGATCCTTATGTTGACTACAAGAAGATTAACGACGAATTAGCTAAGTACGATGAAAATCTGCTAAAACGACCACAAATCGTGGTAGCAACCAAGATGGATATGCCTGATGCTGCTGAAAATCTAGAAACATTTAAAGAACAAATCAAAGATGACGAATTAGCTCACGAAGTGTTGGCTATTTCTTCAATCACCCATGAAGGTCTAAAAGAATTAATCTCTAAGACTTCAGACCTATTGGAAACTACTCCTAAGTTCCCAATCACTGATGTTGAAGACGTTGATGAAGAAGTTGAATACAATGCTGATGATGAAGAAGCACCATTCAACATCAGACGTGATGAAGACGGTGTCTGGGTTCTATACGGTAAGAAGATTGAACGTCTATTCCAAATGACAGATACAACTCACGACCAAAGTATGCTACGTTTCGCAAGACAGCTTAAGGGAATGGGTGTAGATGACGCACTAAGAGAACATGGCGCAAAAGACGGCGACATGGTTTCAATTCTAGACTTCACATTCTCATTTGTGGACTAATAAAAGTAGATGGGACTAATCCCATCTTTTTTTATGTGCTACAATTTATATATCGAATATTACGAATAGAAAAGGAAAAATGAATTTATGCAATTAGAATTTTTAGGAACTGGATCAGGGGTTCCAGGTAAATTTAGAAATGTGGCTGCAACAGCATTAAAACTATTGGATGAATGCAACTCAGTATGGTTGTTTGATTGTGGTGAAGGTACTCAACAACAAATCTTGAGATCTAACTTAAAGCCTCGTAAAATCAATAAAATTTTCATTACCCACTTACATGGTGACCATATTTTTGGCTTACCAGGTTTATTAAGTTCACGTTCATTCCAAGGTGGCGACACTCCATTAACAATTTATGGACCAAAGGGAATTGCCGACTTTGTTCGTGTGAGTTTATCAGTATCTCAAACTAAACTTGCTTACAAGATTAATTTTGAAGAATTATCACAACCGGGTGTTGTCTTCGAAGATGATAAATTTAAGGTAACCATGGGTGAATTAGATCATCAAATTACTTGTTATGGTTTTAGAATCGAAGAAAAGGACCACCAAGGTGAACTACTTGTCGATAAGCTAAAGGAAGCAAACATTCCATCTGGTCCGGTCTACGGAAAGATTAAGAATGGTGAAACCGTTACTTTAGATGACGGTAGAGAAATTAATGGCCAAGACTTCATTGGACCAGCTCAAAAGGGTAGAACAGTTACTATCATTGGTGATACTAGAAGCAACCCAACCAGCTACAACTTGGCACAAAATGCCGATGTATTGGTTCATGAAAGTACATTTGGTAAGGGCGAAAGCAGATTAGCCCACAACTACTACCATTCAACTAACATGCAAGCTGCTAAGTTAGCAACTAAGGCTAATGTTGGCCGCCTATTACTTACTCACGTTTCAGCTAGATACACTGGTAAGATGGCTTACGAATTACAAAATCAAGCCAAGACTGTCTTTAATAACACCAAGGTTGTTAAGGACTTTGATATAGTCGATATACCGTTTGAAAAAAATAATTAAAACAAAAGGATTGATTAGATGATCTCCGCTAATTTTGATTGGAAACATACGAATACGAAACTCTCAAACGATGCTACGACAATTGGGAAATCATTATCGATTAGCCCTAGAATTGTCGAATCATTGATTGAGAAGGGATACGACAGTGAAGACAAGATAAATGGTTTCTTAAACCCTCAGTTGAGTGATCTAAGAGATCCTTTTTTGTTGCACGATATGGAAAAGGCATGCAAACGAATTTTTAGTGCTATCGAAAACGATGAAAAAATCACCGTTTATGGTGATTACGATGCTGATGGAATCACAAGTACATCGGTGATGTATGAAACGCTAGAAAATTTGGGTGCCAACGTTGAATACTTTGTTCCTAATCGTTTCACTGACGGTTATGGTCCAAATCCTGAAGTATACAAGCGTTTAATTAATGATGGGACCAAGTTAGTGGTGACCGTTGATAACGGTGTCTCCGGTAAAGAATCTGTCGATGTCGCAAATGAAATGGGATGCGATGTTATCATTACCGATCACCATCAAATGCCGGACGAACTACCTGATGCCTATGCGATTGTGCATGCTAGATATCCTGGCCACGAATACCCATTTGGTGAATTCTCAGGTGTAGGAATCGCTTTTAAAGTAGCAACTGCGCTATTGGGTGAACTACCAGAAGAATTCTTGGATTTAGCCGCAATTGGAACCGTTGCCGATTTGGTTTCCTTAACTGATGAAAACAGGGTGATTGTAAAGTACGGTCTACAAATGATTGCTAACACTGAACGCCCAGGTTTATACAGCTTATCTAAGCTAGCCGGGATTAAAGAAGTTGTCAACGAACAAAGCATTGGTTTTGGATTAGCACCACGTTTGAACGCATTGGGTCGAATGGGTAGTGCCAGTTCCGGAGTTGAACTATTAACAACCTTTGATGATATCAAGGCCGAAGAATTAGCCAAGGACACTGAAGACCAAAATAAAAAGCGTCGTAAGTTTGTCGAAGACATCAGTACCGAAGCAATCATTCAAGCGCAAACTCAACCAGAAAGTGCAGTGTTGGTCGTATACGGTCAAAACTGGCACGAAGGCGTTGTTGGAATTGTTGCCAGTCGTTTGGTAGAACAATTCCATAAACCAAGTATCGTCATGAACTTGGATACTAATACCAGAATCCTAAAGGGGTCAGGTAGAAGTGTCGAAGGATTTAATTTATTCGATGCAATTAATGGCATGAGAGATCAAATGGTTTCATTTGGTGGCCACGAAATGGCTGTTGGACTAAGCATCAAAGAAGATGACGTCACAGCCTTAACTGAGCATTTAGATAAATACGCTAAAGAACATGAATTATCAGACCAAGTCAAAGCACCGTTAAACATTTTTGCTGATTTAAGTTGCAGTGATGTAAATGAAGACTTGTTTAACCAAGTTCAATTATTGGCACCATTTGGTACTGATAATGAATTCCCAGTCTTCGAATTTACACCACAAAACGTTACTAACGTGCAAACAATGGGTAAAGATAATAGTCACCTAAAATTCCAAATGGTTGATCATGGTAGTAAGGTTAATGTACTAGCGTTTAAGAATGGTGCACTTGCCGATGACCTATTGACCAATAGTGATGCAATGAAGGTTGCTGGTCACTTGGAAAAGAATACTTGGAAGGGTCGCACAACCATTCAAATCATGTTGGATGATATGTACAGCAGTGGTGTTGAAATTGTTGATAAAAGAACACAAGTTGTTGCAAAAGAAATGTTTGAACCAGCTGCTGCATACTTGTTCTTTAACGAAAAACTATACAATAAGTTGCGTCCATTTGTAGGCTCTGACTCCACTGTTGGCCTATATCCTGATTTGTCTTCATTTGATAAATTTGATAATATAATAATTGTTGATTGTCCTAGTGATATTTCACATTTGCAGGATGCTTTAAGTGAAATTAGTTTTAATAGCGTGACATTTTACCTTTTCAAAAATCATTATATTTTTAAAAAGGGGATGCCAAACCGTGCTCAATATGCTAAACTATTTAAGTTCATTAAGACGCATAACAACATTCAGATACATGATAAAGTAGATGAAATTAGTCGCTATTTAGGCATTGACCGTGATATATTTATCTTCATGGTAGATGTATTTAATGAATTAAATTTCGTTTATATTAATGATGGAATTATGAATTATAATCCTGATCTGGTTAACAGTGATTTATCAAACAGTCACGCATACCAGAATAGAGAGAAACAAATCGAAGCTGAAAAACAACTTTTGACAATTAGTAAAGAGAAGTTTAAACAAGCTATTCGCATTTGTTTGGGTTAATGAAAGGAAGTTATTGGCTAATGGCACTTGATTTGCATGACTACATTGCAAGTTACGAAGATTTTCCAGAACCAGGTGTTTTATTTAGAGATATCTCACCATTAATGGAAGATGGACAAGCATATCACCAAGCTACCGATGAGATAGTAAAATATGCTAAAGAAAAGAAAGTCGACTTAATCGTTGGCCCCGAAGCGCGTGGCTTCATTGTTGGTTGTCCAGTCGCTTATGATTTAGGCATTGGATTCGTACCAGCTAGAAAGAAAGGTAAATTACCAGGTAAGACAGTTAGTGCTTCTTACGGATTAGAATACGGGAAGTCATCACTTTACCTACATTCTGATGCTGTAAAGCCTGGCCAAAGAGTTCTTATTACTGATGATTTACTTGCAACTGGTGGAACAATTGAAGCAACAATCAAGCTTGTTGAACAACTAGGCGGAATTGTTGTTGGAGCTGCTTTCATTGTTGAAATTGAAGCATTAAAGGGTAGAGAAAAGATTAAGGATTACGATATTCTTAGCTTACTAAAATACTAAATTTATTGGATGCTTAGTGCATCCTTTTTATGGAGAGTTGGCAGAGCGGTAATGCATCGGACTCGAAATCCGACGACCCGGTAACACCGGCGGGCAGGTTCGACTCCTGTACTCTCCTTTAGCCACAATGTCATACCGTTCAATTACTGTTAATGGTCGTTAACGTGACGGTGTTTATAAGCATTTGTGGTGTACATATCAGTCATTTATAGTTAGTTATTATTAACTATAAACTACGTCAAAACTACGTCATTTTTTAACTGCATTTTTATTTTCTTTTTAATACGCCTCCTATACATGTACTCTCCTTTTGATACATTCATGATCATAAATGTAAAATAAAAAGCACCTCACTATACAGATAGTAGGGTGCTTTTTGTTTAGTCATTTTAATTTAAGCCAAATATTTTTTGTCAATTATCATTAAAATAAGGATAAGTAAAATACATACAAGAAATTGAATTGTAGATTCATGTAGTATGTAAAGAATCATGGCCAATATAAATAGTGTTGCAGAAATGATTATTTCTTTCTTTAAATCGATTTTATTGATGTAGAAAGATATGATTTGAATTAATGCTAACAATACAAATATAATTTGAATGAAAATTAGAAAATCTATTTTCAAACTATTTGAGTAAGTTGAAGCTGATTCCCAGTTGAAACCAATCCCTAACACTGTAGCTAACATTAAAGAAAATTCTAACAAAGTGTATACTGATTTAGTAAAAATTGATGATGCTTTTTTCATAAATAAACAAATACTCCAATCTAATGTTACTATTAAACCTATATAATGATATCATATTCGACCATATCATTATAGGCGACAATGAAACAAACATTTAAATTAGATTTAAGATTAAAGCACTATTATTAACATGTAACTATTTCATAATGATTACAAAATATGAAAATAGATAGATTTATGACATTTTAATGCTATACTAAAAAATATAATAATCGCAAAGAAAAGAGTGGTGATTATGCCGAAAAAAAGATATTTAATCGTGGGAGCAGTTCTTGCCCTAATTTTGATTTTTGTTCAAATGGGTTCACTTTCTAAAAAGACCTTAGCAGCGACTAATAACAATACTAAACGAATCGGTTTGTCATTAGATTGTTCAAGAACATACTACGCGCCATCAACAATTAAGAAGTACATTGATTTACTTAAAAAAGATCATGGTACATATCTTCAACTTCACTTAAATGATAATGAGAGATATGGTGTGGAAAGTTCTACTTTAGGTCAAACCGTTAAAAACTCATATGAAAAAAATGGTGTTTACTACAACAAAAAGACCAAGAAAGCATTTTTAACTAAGGATCAATTATTGGACATCATTCAATATGGTTATATGAACGGAATTGAAGTTATCCCAGAAATTGACCTTCCAGGTCATGACCAATCAATCATCAAACTTCTTTCATACACATCTGCTGGGAAGAAGTTAGCTAAACAATTGGATAACAAAGATGGTTATAACGAAATGTACTACCACAAGAAGGCAACTCTAGATTTTTCTAAGAAACTTTTGAGTGAATACGTTGGATTATTACCAAAGGGATACCACATTATTGTTGGTGCTGATGAAATCACCATTAATAATCGAAGTGACCAAAATGCGGCTGTTAAATACATCAATGCAATTGATGATTACGTTAAGCAACATAATTTAAAACTGGAAATGTGGAATGATAGTTTCCATAAAGCTGTTTTAAATAAGTATCACAAGGATATTTTGATTAATTACTGGAGTTTAACTGGTGAGGTTAGTTCAAGTAAGGACCGTAAAGATAACATCAGAATGCGTGCCACTTTGCCTGAACTAAACAAGGCCGGCTTTAAGACAATCAACTACAATAATTACTATCTTTACATGATTACAGATCCTACTTCATTCACAAAAGAATCCAAGAAGATTTGGACTAGTGAATTTAAAAAATGGAAGATGAGCATGTGGAATGACCAATCAAAGAAGAATCTTGCTAAGAGCAAGAACAATATTGGAGCGGCATTCTCAATCTGGGGTGAATATCCTAACCAATACACAGGTGAACAAACCTATCAAAAAACTTACTACTATGCTGATGCATTCTTAAAGGCAAAGAAGCAATTTGAAAAATAAAAAGACGCACTTAACGGTGCGCCTTTTTGTTATTTCTTTTGTGAAGAATGTTGTTTCATAGTACAATTAGAATAATATTTATATGAAAGTGTGGATTATCATTATGAATGTTGGAATTGACAAGATGAGTTTTTACTCATCAGATATGTATTTAGATATGGTCGATCTAGCTAACGCTAGAAACGAAGACCCAAACAAGTATTTGATTGGAATTGGCCAAAAGAAACAAGCTGTAATTCCCAATACCCAAGATGTTGTCACAATGGCAGCAAATGCTTGTACCAAGATTATTGATGATGATAATCGTAAAAAAATTGATTTAATTATTTTTGGAACAGAAACAGGGGTAGATAACTCCAAATCTGCTGCTATTTACTTACAAAACATGTTAGGCTTAAGCCGTCGAGCTCGTGCTTTTGAAATAAAGCAAGCTTGTTATGGTGCTACCGCTGGTCTTCAAATGGCCAAAGAATATGTGCAAAACCATCCTGAAAGACAAGCCCTAGTAATTGGTGCCGATATTGCTAGATACGGTATTAAGACACCTGGTGAAGTTACTCAAGGAGGGGGTGCCGTTGCCATGGTAATTTCTGCCAATCCTTCAATTGCCGAATTCGATGGCCCAAGTACATTCTATTCTGATGATGTAATGGATTTCTGGAGACCATTGTACAGAACAGAAGCCGTTGTTGATGGTCACTATTCAAACGATGTTTACGTTGATTTCTTTAAGAAGACATGGGATGAATACAAGGAAATCACTGGTCAAACCATTGCTGATTTCAAAGCAATGACATTCCATTTACCTTATCCAAAGATGGGAATTAAGGCACTAAGATCAATCATTGATGAAGCCGATGAAGGACAACAAGCTAACTTGAAGAAAGAATTCGAACAAGGTCGTATCTACAACGAAAACGTTGGTAACCTATACACCGGTTCATTGTATTTGAACTTCCTATCATTAATTAATAACTCAGATGATTTACAATCTGGTGATCGTATTGCGTTATTCAGTTATGGCTCAGGTGCACAGGGTGAATTCTTCCCAATGAAACTAAAGGATAACTTCAGAAACGATGAATTAGCAAAATCATTAGATGATGCTTTGAAGTCAAGAAAACAAGTTTCTGTTGAAGAATACGAAGAAATCTTTACTAACTGGATTCCAATCGCTGATGGTGATATCAAGTTGGATACTAGTAATGATAAGGCGGAATTTTTCCTTGAAGGGGTAAAAGACCACCAAAGAATTTATGGAAGAAAGTAGGAGACTGACATGAAATTATATTTAGCAGGACCATTTTTTGATGATGAACAAATTGACCGTATTCAAAGAATCGAAAAGGCATTGGATAACAATCCTTCAGTTTCAGGATACTTTAGCCCAAGAAACTCAAATGTAAACGACGGGGCAGAAATTGGTAGTAGCCAATGGTCTAAAGATGTTTTCCAACTTGATGTTGATGAAATAAAAAAAGCTGATGCCGTTATCGCGATTATCGACTTTGTAGACGACAATGTTGACAGCGGTACAGCTTTCGAAATTGGGTATGCTTATGCAATTGATAAACCAGTTGTTTTATTCCATGAAAAAGATGCGATTGTTAACTTGATGTTATCAAACGGATCAAAATCATATCTAACAAAGGTATCCGATGTTGAAAAGTTTGATTTCAAAGAAATGCCTGAATATCACTACGAAGGTGAAGTATTTTAAAAAATACTGTCACGGTATAATCCAACAACCTTACCAACGATTGATACTTGATTCAAGATGATTGGAGCCAAGTTATCGTTTTCAGGTTGTAGGCGATAGTGGTCAGATTCCTTGAAGAATCGTTTGCAAGTGACTTCGTTTTCATCGGTCATTGCAATAACGATATCACCATTTTCAGCAGTTGATTGCTTTTTAACGATGACCTTATCACCGTTTAAAATACCGATGTTGATCATACTTTCACCTTGAATGACTAACATGAAAACATCATCTGAGTTTTCGTATTGGTCAGGCATTGAGAAGTATTCTGATGTATCTTCAACCGCTAGGATTGGTTCACCAGCAGCAACGGTACCTAAAACAGGGATTTCACCAGGGTGTGTATTAACCCCAATTTTCTTAAGACCATCTTCGGTGATTTCAAGTGCTCTTGGTTTAGCGGGGTTTTTAACGATAAAACCCTTCTTTTCAAGGCGACTTAAATGACCGTGGACGGTTGATGTGGATGAAAGATTAACGGCTTCACCTATTTCTCTTACTGTAGGAGGATAGCCTTGGCTATTGATTCTTTTCCAGATAAATTCTAAAATAGCTAATTGTTTAGAAGTCTTTTCTTCTTTTGAAAAAGTCACATAAATACCCCGTTTCTTGTAATATAATAGCTTTAATATAGCATAACGGGAAAATAAAAACAAATGTTCGCAAAGGAGATAATGAAATGTCAGAAGCAGAAGATCCAATTTTAAAGAAACTTATCCCACGTATTAATGAATTAGCCCACAAAGCTAAGGAAAGTGGATTGACTAAGGAAGAAGAAGCTGAAAGAGCTGACCTTAGAAAACAATACCTAAAACGCTTTAAAGAAAACATGAGAAGCCAAATTGAAATGGTTCAAGTTTTCAATAAAGAAGGTAAAGAAGTTACACCAGAAAAGGTTAAGGAAGTTCAACGTAAAAAAGGTTTACGTGACGATTAAAACTTTTTTTGAATTTAATAATTAAGTTGTGTAAAATTAATAATAGTAACTAACGGGAGGAGGAAGAATTATGTCAACATTCTTATGGATTATCCTAATTCTTTTAGCTTTAATCGTAGGTTTGATCGGTGGATTCTTCATGGCACGTAAGTACATGGAAAAATATCTTAAAGATAATCCCCCAATTAACAAGGATCAATTAAGAGCAATGATGCTACAAATGGGTCAAAAACCTTCAGCTAAGAAGTTAAATCAAATGATGAACAGTATGAAGGCTAACGCCAAATAAATAAAAAAGACTTAATTCAAAGATTAAGTCTTTTTTTATTGCTTATTTTTCTGATGATGGGTCAACGTACTTAAAGTCAGGATTAATTTCTTTATCTAACTTATCGAAAGCATCTTGCATTTGTTGTTCGACTGCTTTTTGACCTTCTTCGTTTAGCTTGATTGATTTGTCCAAGTAGATAGGGTCACCAAAGTTGATGACAGCTTTCTTACGTGAGAACAAACTCTTAAATGTAAGTGGACCTTGGTAAACAGCTGGAAGTAAAGGTGCTTTAGAAAGCTTGGCGATTAAAGTAGCGCCACCTTTTAGTGCTTGAGAATGTCTAGTTCCTGAAGGGAAAATGATTAGTGACTTGTCAGAGTTTTGAAGAATCTTAACAGGTTCCTTAATTACTGATGGGCCAGGATTTTCACGATCAACACTTAATACGTTTGCATGTCTTAATACGTATGCTAAAAGTGGGTTTTTGAATAGTTCCTTTTTAGCGATGAAAGCAAATTCTTTAGGACTTGCTGCTAGGGCAAAGTACAATGGGTCAAACCATGTACGGTGCGGTGCAACTAATATGTAATTGCCTTCCGGAATTCTTTGTTTGTTTTCAAACTTAGGCATTCCGTTAATTGGATATAAAATGATTCTACATAAGAACTTTAAAAAAGAATACATTAAATAAACTCCTCTCGTACTTTATTATTTAATAGTATTCTATTATTATTGATTTATGCAAGAAAAAAATAAGGTGGAATATTCAAGTGGACGATGTTTTAAAGGAAAACGAAAGAATAGATCAACTATATAGTAATGATATAAAGATAATTCAAAATCCCGAAGTGTTCTCATTCTCATTGGATGCGGTACTTTTGGCAGACTTTGCTAGGTTGCCCAAGAAGAGTACTTCAAAGACTGTCGATTTGTGTGCCGGCAATGGTGCAGTTGGGTTATTTATGTCACATAAAACCAATGGGCATATTTACGAAATTGAACTACAAGACAAACTGGCTGACATGGCAAAACGCAGTGTTAGTTTAAATAACTTAGACGACAAGTTGACCGTGATAAACGATGACCTTGATAATACATTTGATTATGTGGACAAGGATTCTGTTGACGTGATAACTTGTAACCCACCTTATTTTCCCGATTTAGAGGACAGTAAGAAGAATCCAAATCCATACCTAGCAATTGCTAGACATGAAATCACAACTAATTTAGACAAAATCCTAACCGTGTGTGAGGGACTTTTAAAGACAAATGCTAAAGCGTTCTTTGTTTACCGTCCTGATCGCATGCTAGAACTATTTGATGCCATGCAATCTCACAACGTAATGCCAAAAAGGATTCAATACATTTATCCACGTGAGGGAAAAGAATCAAACATGATTCTAGTTGAAGGAATCAAAGCGGGGAAGAATGGTGGAACCAAGGTACTACCACCAATTTTTGTTTATAGAGATAATTCAAACGAATATACAGATTTTGTAAGGAAGATTTTATATGGAGAATAAGTTTTATATGTATGTTTTAAAGTGCGGGGATGATTCACTATATGGTGGATACACGACTGATTTGAAACATCGATTAGAACAACACCAAAGTGGAAAGGGCGCCAAGTACACCCGCAATCATTTGCCAGTCGAAATGATATATTCCGAAAGTTTTGACAATAAACATGATGCTTTGAGTGCCGAGTATCATTTTAAACATCAGAGCAGAACTAAGAAGTTAGAATACCTAAATGAAAATGGGGTAAATTTATCTAAATACGGTCTAAGCCTTTAAGACACGGTGTTAAGTGTTATAATTCTAACTGTAACGATGAATATTTGGAGGTTTTTGTATTGAAAATTATTGCTTATGGAATCAGAAATGATGAAATGCCATATTTAAAAGAATGGGAACAAAAAAATCCGGAAGTAGAAGTAAAGGTTGAAACCAAATTACTTGATTCATCAACTGTTGAAGAAGCTAATGGATTTGATGGTGTGGTTGCTTACCAACAAAAACCATACACTAAAGAAATTTTAGATAAATTAGGTAGTTTTAACATCAAGTACCTATCACTAAGAAACGTTGGGGTAGATAACGTTGATGCTGATGCTGCAAAAGCAAATGGAATTACTGTAACAAACGTTCCAGCATATTCTCCAAATGCAATTGCTGAACTAGCAATTACTGAAATTATGAGATTACTAAGAAATACAAAACGTTTTGAAGACAAGCAACGTTCAGGTGACTTAAGATGGGCTCCTGAAATTGGTCAAGAATTAAACTCAAAGACCGTTGGTGTTTTCGGAACAGGTCGTATTGGTCACGTATTAGTTGATATCTGTCGTGGATTCGGCGCAAAGGTGATTGCATATGATCCATTCAGAAACCCTGAACTAGAAAAACAAGGTATCTACGTTGATACTCCAGACGATTTATACAAACAAGCTGATATCATTTCACTACACGCACCAGCCGTTAAGGAAAATGAACACATGGTAAATGAAAAGACTTTATCAGAAATGAAAGATGGTTCATACATTATTAACGCTGCGCGTGGATCACTAATTGATACTGACGCGTTAATCAAGGCTTTAGATTCAGGTAAACTAGCAGGTGCTGCTTTGGATACTTATGAATCAGAAGTAGGTGTTTTCAATGTTAACTTTGATAGTTTCGATGATATCTCAGATGATCGTCTAAAGAACCTAATGAGCAGAGACAATGTTTTGATTACCCCACACATTGCTTTCTACACTGAAACAGCGGTTAGAAACATGGTTACTCTATCATTGGACGCTAACAGAGACCTTATCAACACAGGTAAATCAGATAAGATTGTTAAATTGTAATATTTAGCTTGATAAATGTTGGAGTTTAATATACAATAATATTCGGTATTTATTACCAATTCACACCTGTCATGACAACTCAGATAGTGCTATTTCTTGATAGTTTCTGAATTGATAGATTGACGGGGAGGAAAAAACTATTTTTGGAGGGCTATTAACATGGCTGTTATTTCTATGAAACAATTACTAGAAGCTGGTGTCCACTTCGGTCACCAAACTCGTCGTTGGAACCCTAAGATGAAGAAATACATCTTTACCCAACGTAACGGAATCTACATCATCGACTTACAAAAGACTGTTAAGATGATTGATTCAGCATACAACTTTATGAAGGATGAAGCTGCTAAGGGCGCTACTGTACTATTTGTTGGTACTAAGAAGCAAGCTCAAGACTCAATCCAAGAAGAAGCTGTACGTGCAGGTCAATACTACGTTAATCACCGTTGGTTAGGTGGAACTTTAACTAACTGGGACACTATCCAAAGCCGTATCAAGTACCTAAAGGATCTTAAGAAGATGGCTGAAGATGGTACTTTCGAAAGACTACCTAAGAAAGAAGTTGCTCTTCTAAAGAAGAAGACTGACAAGCTTGAAAAATTCCTTGGTGGTATCGAAGACATGCCTAAGATTCCAGATGTTATGTTCATCGTTGACCCTCGTAAAGAACAAATCGCTGTTCACGAAGCTCACAAGTTAAACATTCCTATCGTTGCTATGGTTGATACTAACACTGACCCAGATGACGTTGATGTTATTATCCCATCAAACGATGACGCTATTCGTGCCGTTCGTCTAATTACTGCTAAGATGGCTGACGCTATCATTGAAGGTAACCAAGGTGAAGAAAATGTTAGCGAAAGCACATTCGAAGACACTAAAGATGAAAATGAAAGTGAAGACAAGTAATATTTTTTAAATATTGATTTTGTTTGAACACTTAGGCTGACTCATGTTTTTGGACCGATAAGGCCTGGGATGAGTCGGCCTTTTTTAATATAAAACTTAAGGAGGCCATAACAATGGCAAAGATTACTGCTGCTCAAGTAAAAGAATTACGTGAAAAGACAAGTGTAGGTATGATGGATGCTAAGAAAGCTTTAGTTGCTTCAGATGGTGACGAAAAGAAAGCTCTAGAATACTTACGTGAAAAGGGTATCGCAAAAGCTGAAAAGAAGAGTGACCGTGTTGCCGCTGCTGGTTTAACTCGTGTTGTTACTCACGGTAACGATGCTGCTATCGTTGAAGTTAACGCTGAAACTGACTTCGTTTCAGGTAACGATGACTTCAAGAACCTAATTGATTTAATCGCAGCTAAGATTGTTGAAGCTAAGCCAGCTGATGTTGAAGCTGCTTTAGCACTTGACGTTGATGGTGAAACTGTTAACGACAAGATCATCAACACTACTCAAATTACTGGTGAAAAGATCACTCTACGTCGTTTCGTTGTTTTAACTAAGAACGATGACGAAAGCTTTGGTCACTACCTACACAACCAAGGTCTAATTGGTGCCTTAGTTCAAATTCAAGGTGTTGACGAAACTGTTGCTAAGCACGTTGCAATGCACATTGCTGCTACTAAGCCAGAATACCTAGACAGAAACGATGTTCCTCAAGACAGATTAGAAGCTGAAAGAGAAGAACTAAAGAAGGAAGCCCTACAAGAAGGCAAGCCTGAAAACATCGTTGAAAAGATGGTTGAAGGTCGTCTAAACAAGTTCCTTGCTGAAATTAGTTTAGCTGACCAAGAATTCGTTATGGACTCAGACAAGACTGTTGCTGAATACGTTAAGGAAAACGGCGGTCAACTAAAGGCCTTTGTTCGTTACGAAGTCGGTGAAGGTATCGAAAAAGAAGAAACTAACTTTGTTGACGAAGTTAACTCACAAATCAAATAATCAATGAAAAAGGATGCGGATACGTATCCTTTTTTTATACATATTTATAATTAAATAATTGCGGTTATAAACTGTTTTTAAATTTCATATTATGCTAAAATTAAATTAACGATCATGTAATGGAGGAAATTCGATGTCTGACTTAAAATATAAGCGTATTGTTTTAAAGCTAAGTGGTGAAGCACTTGCTGGTGATGAAGGTCACGGTATTAACCCACCTGTAATCAAGAAAATTGCGCAAGAAGTAAAAAATGTTTACGAACTAGGAATTCAAATTGCTATTGTTGTCGGTGGCGGTAACATGTGGCGTGGAGTAGCTGGTTCAAAAATGGGCATGGAAAGAACACAAGCTGATTACATTGGAATGTTAGCAACTGTTATGAATGGTTTAGCATTACAAGAAAACTTAGAATCACTTGGTGTTCCAACAAGAGTTCAAACCTCAATCGAAATGAGACAAATTGCTGAACCATATATTCGTAGAAAGGCAGTTCGTCATCTTGAAAAGAATCGTGTCGTTATCTTCTCTGGTGGTACAGGTAACCCATTCTTCTCAACAGATACAACTGCTGCTTTACGTGCTGCTGAAGTACATGCAGATGCTATTTTAATGGCTAAAAACGGAGTTGATGGTATTTACTCAGCTGATCCTAACAAGGATCCAAATGCTGTTAAATTTGATGAATTAACTCAAATGGATATCATTAACAAGAACCTACAAGTAATGGATACTACAGCAAGTTCATTATCAATGGACAACGATATTCCATTAGTAGTGTTTAACTTAAATGAATCCGGCAACATTGAAAAAGTTGTTAAGGGTGAAAAAATCGGAACTACAGTTAAGGGGAAATAAAGTATGGCAACTCAAAATGAAATTTTAGATACAGCAAAAGACAAGATGCAAAAGTCAATTGCATCATTAAGACAAGAATTAGCAAGTATTAGAGCAGGTCGTGCTAACGCCAGTCTATTAAACGGTGTTACTGCTGAATACTATGGTGCACCAACACCATTAAACCAAATTGCTTCAATCACTGTTCCTGAAGCTAGAGTTATTATGGTTACTCCATATGACAAATCAGCTCTAGATGATATTGAAAAGGGAATCCTTGAAGCTGATATTGGTATTAACCCAGCTAACGATGGTGATAACATTCGTTTAGTTGTTCCACAACTAACTGAAGAACGTAGAAAAGAAATTTCTAAGAAGGTTAAGGCTGCCGGTGAACAAGGTAAAGTCGCTATTAGAAATGTACGTCGTGAAGCTATGGACGCTGTAAAGAAGGGTAACAAGAACGATGACTTTACAGATGATGAAACTCACGCACTAGAAGATAAGGTTCAAAAGTTGACAGATTCACAAATCAAAGATTTAGATGACGTTATTGCTGCCAAAGAAAAGGAAGTACTAAACGGATAAACTAATAAAAGGGGATGTCACCATGCAAGAACAAGAAGTTACACCAGGTACAGAGGAATTCAATAAGATGGTTTTCAAACTATCTGAAAGTATGAACGATGATACCAAGCAAGCATTGTCTTACAATGGTAATCAACTTGAAGAAATTCAAGATGGAATCTATGTTATGCCGGTATATGTTACTGACGATTTCAACATCTTTTTTGTGGTTTCACAATTAATTGAAGATGATTGGATTGTTGCGTTTACTGAAGCAACAATTGAAAATGAAACTGAAATTACAGATTTAAGTGATCCAATTCCTACGGGTGAAGGATTAAATCTTTTAGGTGAACATAGTCCAAACGACGCTAACCAATTATTAAAATATTTCGAAACTTTAGTAGAAGCTAAACGTGGCGAATGGAGATTAATCCAATAAAATAACTTTACAAATGTGGGATGAGGATTGTTTCTCATCCTTTATTTGTACTAATAGGCGAGGTATATATGTTTAAGTTTAAGAAAAAAACTACCACAGAACTTGACTACAATAATATTCCCAAACATATTGCCATTATCATGGATGGAAATGGAAGATGGGCCCAACAAAGACATTTGCCAAGAATTGCTGGACATAAAAAGGGAATGAACGTTGTAAAGGACATTACAAAAGCAGCTAGTGATTTAGGTGTGAAGGCATTAACTTTATACGCCTTTTCTACCGAAAACTGGAAACGTCCGGATCAAGAAGTTAACTACTTGATGGATTTACCAGAGAAATTTTTCTCTACTTTTGTACCAGATTTAGTAAAGAATAACGTTAGAGTTAACGTTATGGGATATGTAGATCAATTACCTAAGTCTACACAAAAGGCCATCAATGATGCTGTTGAGGACACTAAGAAATGCGATGGAATGATTTTGAACTTTGCTTTAAACTATGGAAGCCAGGACGAAATCGTTACAGCAGTTCAAAAGATTGCTCAAAAGGTATCTGACGGAAGTTTAAATGTCGATGACATTAATAAGGACGTCGTTAGTGAAAATTTAATGACTTCATCACTTGGAGAATTTGCTAACCCAGATTTATTGATTAGAACAAGTGGGGAAGAAAGATTATCTAACTTCTTATTATGGCAAGTTGCATACAGTGAATTCGTATTTGATGACACTAAATGGCCTGACTACACTAAAGAAGATTTAATGAAATGTATTGCCAAGTTCCAAGGACGTCATCGTCGTTTTGGGGGATTAAAAAACAAGTAACATTAGGAGATTATTATGAAAACAAGAGTATTAACGGCAATTATTGCCTTATTATTATTTGTGCCAATAGTTTTATTGGGTGGCATTTTTATTCAAATTGGAGCAATTGCTTTAGGAATTGTTGCGATGTCTGAAGTACTAATCATGAAGAAAAAGTTAGTAATTTCACCAGAAGCAATCCTATCATTTATTGGTGTAACTTTATTAATTGCACCAAGTAACTGGTTCAATGGTCTACCATCATTTCTATCAGTTAACTTTTTGTTCTATTTAGTAGTAATGCTATTGATGTTAAGAAATGTTGTTACTAAGAACATTTTTTCATTTGATGATGCTGGTGTGATTACACTTGCAATGCTATACATTGGAATGGGCTTCCATTACTTTATTGCTGCTAGACATGTTGGTATTGCGGTATTATTCTACGCACTATTTATCGTTTGGTTAACTGACTCAGGTGCTTACATTTTCGGTAAGCAATTCGGTAAACACAAGTTAGCTCCACATGTAAGTCCTAATAAGACATGGGAAGGTTCAATCTGTGGATCATTATTAGCAACTATCATTGCTACTGCATGGATGTATTACTTCTCAGTTGGTCATACATCACTACTTGTTGCTGTTATCGTAACTCTTGTATTATCAATTGCTGGTCAATTTGGTGATTTAGTTGAATCAGCTCTTAAGAGATACTACCAAGTTAAAGATTCTGGAAAGATTTTACCTGGACACGGTGGAATTTTAGACAGATTTGATAGTTTACTATTTGTTTTGCCACTTCTTCACCTATTTGGCATTATTTAGATGTAAAGGAGTGATTTAATTGATTATCACAATACTAGCTTTCGTTATTGTTTTTGGAATTTTAGTGTTTGTTCATGAATTTGGCCACTTTATCGTTGCCAAAAGATCAGGAATAATGGTTAGAGAATTTTCTATTGGAATGGGTCCGAAGATTTTCTTTTATCGTCACAATCAAACCACGTATACAATTCGTATTCTTCCTTTAGGTGGATATGTTCGAATGGCTGGGATTGCCGATAACGATTCACAGGAACTAGATCCTGGTACTCCAGTTACACTTAAATTTAATGAACAAAATGAAGTTATTTTAATTAATACCAGCCAAAAACAAAAGACTTTAGACGGTCTACCTCTTGAAGTTTCAAATGTTGATCTTGAACACGAGTTATTTATCGAAGGTTACCAAGATAACAATGAAGATGTTAAGAGATTTAAAGTGAATCATGATGCGTTAATGGTGGAACACGACGGAACAAAGGTCCAAATTGCTCCTGAAGACGTTCAATTCCAAAACGCACCAGTATTCAAAAAGTTAATAACCAATGCTGCTGGAATTGTTAATAACGTGATTCTAGCAATTGTTGCATTTACAATTTTGACATTCATGCAAGGTGGAGTAGCTTCAAATCAAAACACAGTTACCCCAATTCAAGGACATTCTGTTGCAAGGGATGCCGGAATTAAGAGTGGTGACAGAATTGTTCAAGTTGATAATCAAAAGACCAACAATTGGAATGAAATAAGCTCAGCAATTCAAGCTAGACCAGATCAAAAGTTAACCTTAGTTATTAAAAGAGATGGTCAAGTTAAAATAATTAAATTAACCAGTGAATCACAAAAGAACAATGGAAAAAAATATGGATTGATTGGAGTTAAAAACACTGTCGATTCTAGTTTTACAACCAAGTTGTTCTCTGGTTTTACCAGAACATGGAACATGACTAAGCAACTTGTGTCTGAATTAGCTTACATGGTAACTGGTCATTTTAGCTTAAACGACTTAGGTGGACCGGTTGCAATTTACGCTTCTACATCACAAGCTACTAAGTTAGGACTACAAGGAGTTGTTTACTTTATCGCATTCTTATCAATTAACTTAGCGATTATGAATTTAATTCCAATTCCGGTCCTAGATGGTGGTAAAATATTAATGAACATAATTGAGGCCGTTAGAAGAAAACCAACTTCTGAAAAAGTTGAAACAATTGTTACACTTATTGGTTTTGCATTCTTAGTTGTATTAATGCTACTGGTAACAATTAACGACATTCAAAGATACTTTATCCATTAAGAACATATTTAAGGAGATTTTTATGAAGCAATCAAAAATGTTAATCCCAACGCTAAAAGAAGCGCCAAAGGGTGCTGAAGCTCTTAGTCATAAGTTAATGTTAAGAGCTGGATACATTAAGCAAATTTCAGCAGGGATGTACGCATACTTGCCTTTGGCATACAAAGTAATTTCAAAAATTGAAAACATCATTCGTAAGGAAATGGACGAAATCGACGCGAATGAAACTCTTATGCCGGCAGTATTACCTGCAGAGCTTTGGGAAAAATCAGGAAGATTACAAACTTACGGTCCAGCTTTATTTAAGCTAAAGAACAGACATGACACTGATTTCATTCTAGGACCAACTCACGAAGAAACTTACACAGAAATCATTCGTGACTCAGTTAAGTCATATAAAAAACTTCCTTTAGTGTTATACCAAATTCAACCAAAATATAGAGATGAAGAACGTCCAAGAAACGGTTTACTACGTGGACGTGAATTTATCATGAAAGATGGTTACTCATTCTCAATTGATGATGCGGACCTAGATCGTATCTACAACCAAATGGAAGATGCTTACCGTAAGATTTTCGACCAAGTTGGTTTAGATTACCGTACTATCATTGGTGATGGTGGTGCCATGGGTGGTTCAGATTCAATCGAATTCTCTGCACCAGCTGCTGTTGGTGAAGATACCATCGTTTACTCAGACGATAGCGAATATGCTGCTAACCTTGAAATGGCTAAGAGCATGTACGTTCCTGAAAAGTCTAACGAAACTCAAAAAGACTTAGAAAAGATTAGTACTCCAAACGTGAAATCAATCGAAGATGACGTGGAACTATTAGACACAGATGCTTCAAACGTTATTAAGAGTGTTCTATTCATTGCTGACGAAAAACCAGTGATGGTTTTAGTTAGAGGTGATCACGAAGTTAACGACGTTAAGGTTAAGGGTCAACTTGGTGCTTCATTCTTTGACTTGGCAAATGATGAACAAATCAAAGAATTTACTAACACATCAAGAGGATACGTTGGTCCATTTAACCTAGATGAATCTGTAACTGTATTAGCAGATAACTACGTTAAAGACATGACTAATGCATTTGCTGGTGCCAACGAAGATGGTTACCACTTTGCTAACGTTAACCCTGAACGTGACTTTGAAAACGTTACTTACGGTGACTTTAGAGAAGTTGAAGAAGGTGAAATCTCACCAGACGGTTCAGGTGTATTGAAGTTCACTCGTGGTATTGAAATTGCTCATATCTTCAAGCTAGGAACTAGATACTCAAAGGACTTAGATGCAAACGTCTTGGATGAAAATGGTCGTCAAAAACCAGTTGTAATGGGTTGTTACGGTATCGGTATTAGTAGATTACTAACTGCAATTGCTGAACAACAAGCTGATGACAATGGTTTAATTTGGCCTAAGTCAATTTCACCATTCGACATTCACTTGATTCCTGTTAACACAAAGGATGAAACTCAAGTTAGTGTTGCTGATGGTATTGAAAAAGAACTTAAGGATGAAGGCTTTGATGTTTTAACTGATGACAGAAAAGAAAGAGCCGGAGTTAAGTTTGCCGATTCAGATCTAATTGGATTACCAATCAGAGTTACTGTTGGTAAGAAGGCTAGTGAAGGAATCGTAGAAATAAAGATTAGAAAAACTGGCGAAACTGTTGAAGTTAAGCAAGAAGAAGTTGTTAACACTGTAAAAATCTTACTTAAAGATTTGAAATAAAAAAAGGGTCAGTTGAAGAGACTGACCTTTTTTAGCTGACTTAGGATGGAGGTATTAGATTGTCTAACCAAGAAGAATTATTTACAAAATTATTGAATCAATTACAGTTAAAAGACCAAATTGATTCCGATAATTTTAAAGGCGGTCAGATTGAGAAGATTGATATCCACAAACGTTCCAAAATTTGGGAATTCCACCTTACACTTCCACGAATTTTAGATTACGAAGTCTTCTTGGATTTTTATAGTCGTATGCAAGCGACTTTTGATGAAATCGCTACTACTAAAATTAATATCAAAGCAAACGACAATCAATTTGATAACAAGCAATTAGGCAATTATTGGGAATGGATTGTTAAACATGCTGATATCACTGATGCTATTAAAAATGAACTATTAAGACGTGATGCACCAAAGATCGTTGATCATAAAATCGAACTTAGTGCTGATAACGAAATTGTTAAGAACTTTCTTGTGGACAAAGCAGTTAGTCCAATTGAAGATTTGTATGAACGATTAGGTTTTCCACACTTTACCATCTCTGTTTTTGTTGATGAAACTGCTTCTCAAGAAAAAATCAAAGATTTTAAAGCTGAAAAGGAAAAGAAGGATGCTGAGTTAGCTCAAAAGGCGATGCAAGCAATCCAAGAATCATCTGCTAAACGTCAAAAGAACTCAAAAAATGCAGTTCCAAAGGGTAAAGTACAAATCGGTAAGAAGATTAAGGATGACCTAGAAGTTACTAAACTAGTTGATATCGTTCAAGAAGAAAAACTAGTGATTGTAAATGGTCACATCTTTAGTAAGGAAATTCGTTCACTTAGATCAGGTCGTCAATTGATGATCTTAAAGATTACCGATTATTCATCATCAATCGAAGTTAAGAAGTTCTCTAATAACGAAAACGATGAAGCTAACTTTGCCGCATTGCAAGAAGGCGATTGGATTAAGGTTCGTGGTGGTATACAAGAAGATAACTACAGTCACGAATTAACATTGAATGCTTATGACATTAATCCATTACATCATGAAGGTCGTCACGATGACGCAGAAGAAAAACGTGTTGAATTACATCTACACACTAAGATGAGTCAAATGGATGCAACTAACAGTATTGAAGAATACGTGGCTAGAGCTAAAGAATGGGGTCACCCGGCATTAGCGATTACCGACCACGCTGCTGTTCAAGGTTTTCCATTTGCCTATACTGCTGCACAAAAGAATGACATTAAGATGCTATATGGTGTTGAAGCAAACGTTGTAGATGACGGTGTTCCAATTACATTTAACGAAGATGACCGTGATTTAGCAGATGCTACTTACGTTGTTTTCGATATTGAAACAACTGGTCTTTCTGCAATTTACGATAAGGTAATCGAAGTTTCAGCCGTTAGAATGCAACATAATAACGTCTTGGACCAATTTGAAGAATTTATTGATCCTGGTTTCCACTTATCAGATTTTACGACTGAACTTACATCTATCACTGATGATATGGTTAAAGGTTCTAAGTCTGAAGAAGAAGTCTTTAAGTTGTTTAGAGAATTCTGTGGCGACTCAATCGTTGTAGGGCACAACGTTACTTTTGACGTTGGCTTTATGAACGTTGGTTATCAAAGATATGGGATGGAAGAAATTCAAAACCCAATCATTGATACATTGCCATTGGCTCGTTTCTTATATCCAAACTACAAGAGCTATCGTTTGAACACATTGGCTAAGAAGTTTGACGTTGCTTTGGAACACCATCACCGTGCCGTATATGATGCAGAAACAACAGGTCATTTGAATTACTTGTTCATCAAGGATGCCGAAGAACGTTACAACATTACTAAGGTAAATCAACTAAATGAACACATGTCCGATAATGATGCATATAAACATGCGCGTCCATTCCACGCTATCTTGATGGCTCAAACACAGGCTGGATTAAAGAACATGTTTAAGTTGGTTTCATTATCCAATGTTGAATACTTCTATAGAGTGCCAAGAATTCCACGAAGTGTGCTTGAAAAGTACCGTGAAGGAATATTAGTTGGTTCTGCTTGTGCAAACGGTGAAGTATTCACCGCAATGCTACAAAAAGGTAAAGAAGAAGCCGAAAAGAAGGCTGAATTCTATGATTATCTAGAAGTTCAACCAAGTGCAGCTTATCAACCAATGATTGATTCAGAATTAATCCATGGTAAGAAGCACCTACAAGAATTAGTACAAAACATGGTTGATATGGGTCATGAAATGAATAAACCGGTTGTTGCAACTGGGGATGTTCATTACATGGATCCACAAGACTATATTTACCGTAAGATTTTGATTCATTCACAAGGTGGGGCTAACCCATTAAATAGACAAGAATTACCTAAGGTACCATTCTTAACCACAGACGAAATGTTGAGTGATTTTGAATACTTAGGTGAAGATGTCAGCAAGGAAATCGTTGTTGATAATACCCAAAAGATTGCCAACATGGTTGATGATGGAATTCATCCGGTCTTAGATCGACTATACACACCTCACATGAAGGGTGCCGAAGATGAAATCAGAAACTCAACAATGGATATGGCCCATAAACTATACGGTGATCCACTACCTGAATTAATTCAGGCACGTTTGGACCGTGAGTTGAAGAGTATTATTGGTAACGGATTCTCAGTTATTTACTTAATCGCTAAGCGTCTTGTAGCAAAGAGTAACAAGGATGGATATCTGGTAGGTTCCCGTGGTTCCGTTGGTTCCAGTTTGGTAGCCACAATGGCGGGGATTACTGAAGTTAATCCATTGCCACCACACTATCGTTGTCCGAACTGTAAATACTCTAAGTTCTTTACTAAGGGTGAATATGGTTCAGGATACGATTTACCACATGAAAACTGTCCAGAATGTGGAACGTTAATGATTGGTGACGGTCATAATATTCCGTTCGAAACATTCCTTGGATTTAGTGGGAACAAGGTTCCAGATATTGATTTGAACTTCTCTGGTGACTATCAACCAATCGCCCATAACTACCTAAAGGTGTTGTTCGGTGAAAATAACGTATACCGTGCCGGAACCATCGGTACTGTTGCGGATAAGACCGCTTATGGATACGTAAAGGCATACGAAAGAGATACTCAACAAACTATTCGTTCTGCCGAAATTGATCGTCTATCAAAGGGTGATACTGGTGTTAAGAGAACGACCGGACAACATCCGGCCGGAATTATTATCGTTCCTGACGATATGGATATCTTTGATTTCACACCAATCCAATATCCTGCCGATGATCAAAACGCGGCTTGGGAAACTACCCACTTTGATTTCCATTCTATCCATGACAACATCTTGAAGATGGATGTGCTGGGACATGATGACCCAACTATGATCAGAATGCTTCAAGATTTATCAGGAATTGATCCTCAATCAATCCCAATGGATGACCCGGGAGTTATGGGACTATTTTCCGGTACAGATACAATTGGTGTAACTCAAGATCAAATCCAATCAAAGACAGGGACACTAGGAATTCCTGAGTTTGGTACCAAGTTCGTTAGAGGGATGCTAGAACAAACTAATCCGGCAAACTTCTCACAACTACTACAAATTTCAGGTCTATCCCATGGTACCGACGTTTGGTTAGGAAACGCCGACGAATTAATCAAGGAAGGTAAAGCAACCATCGCCAACGTTATTGGTTGTCGTGATAACATCATGACGGACTTGATTAACTGGGGACTAGATTCAGAAACATCATTCCAAATCATGGAATATGTTCGTAAGGGTCGTGGAATTAAGGACGAATGGCAAAAGAAAATGCACGAAGCCAACATTCCACAATGGTACATTGATTCATGTCTAAAGATTAAGTACATGTTCCCACGTGCCCATGCGGCAGCCTATGTTTTAATGGCGTTACGTGTGGCTTACTTTAAGGTGTACTTCCCATTGGTATACTACTGTGCATACTTCTCAGTTAGAGCCGATGACTTTGATATCGTTTCAATGTGTCATGGTAAGGAAGCTGTTAAGGCCAAGATGAAAGAAATTAACGATCTTGGAAACGATGCATCTGCCAAGGATAAGAACCTATTAACTGTTCTTGAATTAGCCAACGAAATGATTGAAAGAGGTTTCGAATTCGAAATGGTTGATTTAAACCGTTCCGATGCCGAACAATGGTTAATTGATGGTAACAAGTTAATTGCACCATTTAGAGCCATTCCTGGTCTTGGCTTAAACGTTGCTAAACAAATCGTTGCAGCGCGTGAAGATAAAGAATTTATCTCTAAAGAAGACTTATCCAAACGTGGAAAGGTTTCTAAGAAGTTAATCGAATTTATGACAGAAAATCATATCATCGATAACTTACCTGATGAAAACCAATTAAGTTTATTTGATATGATGTAGTATGTATTGAACAATCTCAGATAGTATGGTATGATACATTATGATTTATATCTGAGAGAAAGGAGTGAGCAGAAATGCTCGCTCTTTTTATTGGATTTTTTTAGGAGGCGTATCATTGAGCGAAGTTACAGAAGTGGTAAAAGAAGTAGTAACTCCAATTCTAGATAGTCATGACTTTTATTTATATGACATCGAATTTGTAAAAGAAAGCAAGAATTGGTATTTAAGGGTTTATGTCGATAAGGACGGCGGTATCAATATTGAAGACTGTGCGTTAGTATCTGACGAACTAAGTGAAAAATTAGATTCAATGGATCCGGATCCAATTCCACAAGCTTACTTTCTAGAAGTCTCATCTCCAGGAGCTGAAAGACCTCTAAAGAAACCAGAAGATTATGAAAAAGCTGTTAATGAATACATTCATGTTTCATTGTATGCACCAATTAACGGTGAAAAAGTCTATGAAGGGACTTTAAAAGAATTAAGCGAAGATGAATTAGTTTTGACTGTTAATTTAAAAGGTCGAATTAAGGATCTAACAATACCAAGAAAATCAATTGCCAAAGCAAGATTAGCAATTAAATTTTAGCTAAGGGAGACAATCAAAAATGAGTAAAGAACTTTTAGGTGCACTAGATGCCCTAGAAAACGACAAAGGGATTTCTAAAGAAACTGTTATTGATGCTTTAGAAGCTGCATTAACTTCAGCATACAAGAGAAACTACAACCAAGCACAAAACGTTGAAGTTGCTTTTGACGACAAGAAGGGTAACATCCATGTTTACGCCGTTAAGACAGTTGTTGAAGATGTAGTTGACCCAAGACTAGAATGCAGTCTATCAGATGCATTACAATTAAACCGTGGTTACGAATTAGGTGACGAAATTAAGTTTGAAGTTACTCCTAAGAACTTTGGTAGAATCGCTGCTCAAACTGCAAAACAAGTTATTATGCAAAGAGTTAGAGAAGCTGAAAGAACAATTGTTTACAACAAGTACAGCAAGTACCAAGACGAACTAATCACTGGTGAAATCGAACGCCAAGACGATCGTTTTGTATATGTTGATTTAGGTAAGGTTGAAGCAGTTATGCCTAAGAACGACCAAATGCCAAATGAAACATACAGACCACAAGACAGAATCAAGGTTTACGTTAACCGTGTTGAAGACGCTACTAAGGGTCCTCAAATCTTCGTTAGTCGTACCGCTCCTGGTTTATTAAAACGACTATTTGAAGAAGAAGTTCCTGAAATTTACGACGGAACTGTTGAAGTTGTATCAATAGCAAGAGAAGCCGGAGACCGTGCTAAGGTAGCCGTTAGATCTAACAACGATGATATCGACCCAGTTGGTACAACTGTTGGACCAAGAGGTCAACGTGTTCAAACTATCGTTAATGAATTAGGTGGCGAAAACATGGACATCGTTCAATGGACTGAAGATCCTGCCGAATTCATTGCTAATTCATTAAACCCATCAGAAGTAGTTGATGTTATCTTTGATGAAGAAAATGAACGTGCATGTACAGTTATCGTACCTGACTACCAACTATCATTAGCAATTGGTAAGCGTGGACAAAACGCACGTCTAGCTGCTAAGTTGACTGGTTACAAGATTGATATCAAGTCTGAATCAGAAGCTGATGGTCTAACTGAAGACGTCCAAGAAGATAGTGACGACGCAATCGATAACGAATAATAACAAGTTTAAGGAGTGTTAATTCAATGAGAACAAGAAAAATTCCAATGAGAAAAGATATTGTTACTGGTGAAATGGCTCCCAAGAAAGATTTAGTTAGAATCGTTAAGGACAAAGAAAATAACGTTACTATCGATGAAACTGGAAAAAAATCAGGTAGAGGGGCATACGTTTCAATTGACGTAAAAGTCGCACAAAAAGCCAAGGATGAAAAGAAACTAAACGAAGTATTTTCAGTTGACTTAAGTGATGAATTTTACGATGATTTAATTGCTTACGTAGACCACAAACAAGCCAGAAAAGAACTTTTCGAAAATGACAAATAAAGAACAAATATTAAACTTTATTGGTTTAGCAAAGCGAGCCGGAAAGATAACTACTGGTGAAGACATATTGCTCAACGCAATCAAGAAGAATAAAATTAAATTTCTGATTATCGCTACTGACTCTGGAAAAGCCAGCTTGAAGAAATTTACAGATAAGGCAAATTCATATAACATTCCTACCAATCAAATGTTTACTAAAGTAGAGATAAGTGATGCAATTGGGATGCCGCGGACCATTATTGGGATCGCAGACAATGGATTTGCCAAACGTTTGAAAGAAATGACAAATTAATTGTAAAGGAACGTGATGGTATGGGTAAGAAAAGAATTTATGAGTTATCTAAAGAGATAAATGTAGCTAGTAAGACAATTATTGATGAAGCAAAGAAAAAGGGATATGACGTTAAAAATCATATGTCAGGTCTAGATGCTAACGAAGAAAAGGCTATCAGAGACCACTTTGCTCCAAAGAAAAAGCCGGTTAATGCAACCAAACCAGCTAACAATAATTCTAAGAAACCTGCCGAAAAGCCACACAAGACTTTAAACAAAAATTCTAACAATAAGGCAAAGCAATCTATGAACAATAACAACAGTAATAACAGTAACAACACAAACAAACCAAATAACAATGGTTCTTCAAACTTCAAAAAGGGTGGTAAGAAGAACAAGAAGAAATTCAACAAGAAAAACAACCGTGGTAACAACAAGTTTGCTGGTATGTACACTAAGAACCAACGTATCAGACAGAACCACAAGAACAACAAAGCGCCAGAAAGAAAAGAACGTCCATTGCCAGAAACATTGGTATACACAGTTGGTATGAACGCTCAAGAAATCGGTAAGATTATCCATAGAGAACCAGCTGAAATCGTTAAGAAGTTATTCCTATTAGGAGTAATGGTTAACCAAAACGTTTCATTGGATAAGGATACAATCGAACTTCTAGCTGCTGACTACGGTATTAAGGCTGAAGAAAAGGTTGAAGTAAACGTTTCTGATATCGATAAGATCTTCGAAGAAGAAGCAGAAAACACTGACTACCTAGAAGACCGTGCACCAGTTGTTACTATCATGGGACACGTTGACCATGGTAAGACAACATTATTGGATTACTTGAGAAACTCACACATCACTGCTGGTGAAGCTGGTGGAATTACTCAAGCAATCGGTGCCTACCAACTTGAAAGAAACGGTAAGGTTATCACATTCTTGGATACTCCAGGACATGCTGCCTTTACTGCTATGCGTGCTCGTGGTGCTGATATCACTGATATCACAATCCTAGTTGTTGCCGCAGATGATGGTGTTATGCCACAAACAATTGAAGCTATCGACCATGCTAAGGCCGCTAAGACTCCAATTATCGTTGCAATTAACAAGATTGATAAACCAGGTGCAAACCCTAACCACGTTATCGAACAACTAGCAAGTTACGAATTGATCCCAGAAGACTGGGGTGGTGACACTATCTTTGTTGAACTATCAGCTAAGATGGGTACCAACGTTGATGAATTACTAGACATGATTCTTCTACAATCAGACGTGATGGAATTAAAGGCTAACCCTAAGCAACATGCTGCCGGTTCAGTTATTGAAGCTCGTCTAGATCGTGGTAGAGGTCCAGTTGCAACATTACTTGTTCAACAAGGTACTATGCATGTCGGTGATCCAATCGTAGTTGGTGACACATTCGGTCGTGTTAGAACTATGACTAACGAAAAGGGTAAGGACTTAGATGGTGCTAAACCATCAACTCCTATCGAAATTACTGGTTTAAACGATGTTCCAGAAGCTGGGGACCGTTTCGTAGTATTCGATGATGAAAAAACTGCCCGTGCAGCCGGTGAAGAAAGAGCTAAGGAAGCTCAAATGGAAGAACGTAAGAAGAACAACAGTGTTACTTTGGATAACTTATTCGAATCTCTAAAAGAAGGAGAAATGAAGGAAGTTGCCGTAATTATTAAGGCTGACGTTCAAGGTTCTGTTGAAGCACTTGCATCAAGTCTACAAAAGATTGATGTTGAAGGTGTTAAGGTTAACATCGTCCACAGTTCTGTTGGTGCAATTAACGAAAGTGATATTGCATTGGCTGAAGCAAGTAACGCTATCATCGTTGGATTTAACGTTCGTGCTACTCCACAAGCTAAGGCTCAAGCTGAAACTGATAACGTTGACATTCGTCTACACCAAGTTATCTACGATGCTATTGATGAAGTAGAATCAGCAATGAAGGGTATGCTAGCACCTAAGTACAAAGAAGAAGTTACTGGTGAAGTTGAAGTAAGACAACTTTACAAAGCTTCTAAGATTGGTACAATTGCAGGTGGAATGGTTACCGATGGTGTAATTAAACGTGACAGTAAGATTCGTTTAATCCGTGATAACGTTGTTATCTACAACGGTGAACTAAATAGTTTGAAGCGTTTCAAAGATGATGCTAAGGAAGTTAAGCAAGGATTTGAATGTGGACTTACTATTGAAAACTACAACGACATCAAGGAAGGTGACGTTGTAGAAGCCTACGAAATGAAAGAAGTTCCTGCTAAGTAAAGGAGTGAATTGATATGGCTCAATACAGAGTTGGAAGACTAGAACAAGAAATTCAAAAAGAAGTTAATGACATCTTATTAAAACGTGTGAGAGATCCACGAGTTCAAGGTGTAACCATTACTGGTGTTGACGTAACTGGTGACTTACAACAAGCTACTATTTACTACAGCATCTTATCTGATAACGATAATGATGAAGAAACTACCCAAAAAGGTTTGGATAAGGCAACATCATTAATCAGAGGTGAATTAGGTTCTCGTTTGAGTATCTACCGTACACCTGAATTAACATTCAAATTGGATGAATCAATTCAATATGGAAGTAAGATTGATCAATTAATCAACAAATTAAAACGAGAAGATCGTTAATAAAAAAAGAACCCGTAACTGATGTTATGGGTTCTTTTTGTTTGCTCTGATTTAGTGAAAAAAGGCGTCTATGATATAATTTAAGATATAAATAACATCTGAGGAGTCGTGTAATATGGACGGAATTATCCCATTATATAAAGAAAAGGGTATGACCAGTTTTGCCTGCGTTAGTCAATTACGAGGCATTTTAAAAATGAAACGAATTGGTCACAGTGGAACACTAGATCCAAACGTAGAAGGAGTTTTACCAATTTGTTTAGGGAAGGGTACCAAACTAGTCGAATACCTAATGAACTCAGGAAAGGTATATCAAGGCAGCATTACCTTAGGTTTTGATACCACAACCGAAGATTTAGACGGTGAAGTGGTCAGTACTAAACCACTAGAAAAGCCACTAACAGACGATGAAATTAATGAACTACTTAACAGTTTTGTTTCTGAAGATTTAATTCAAATTCCACCAATGTATTCAGCCGTGAAGGTTAATGGAAAAAGACTTTATGAATACGCCAGAAATGGTGAGGAAGTAGAACGTCCAGAAAGACATGTTCAAATTCATTACTTTAAACAAATCAAAGACAGCATTTATGATAAAGACAAAAAACAACAAACTATCTTCTTTGAAGTTGGTTGTGGTAAGGGAACCTATGTAAGAACGCTTTCTGTTGACTTTGGTAAAAAGATTGATATGCCAGCTGTGATGTCTAGTTTAACTAGAATTAAGAGTGGTGGTTTTACAATTGAAGATACTTTTAAGATTAGCGAAGTAAAATCAGCCGTAGAAAATGGCACTATCGATGACATCGTTAAATCAATTGATTACGCATTGACCGACTTTAAGCATGTTGAACTAAACGAAAGCCAATGGAAGATCGTCCAAAATGGTGGTTTCTTGGATTTAGGTGTTTTAGGTATAAATGACGATAAATGTGTGTTAACGTTTAACAACGAAGTTAAGGCTTTGTACTTCTATGATCAAAACAAACAAATTTACAAACCAGAAAAAATGTTTAGCAATCAATAATCGAAAGGCATGAAATTATGGAAATAATCAAATTACATCATCCATTGAGTTCCGATTTTCATCAATCAGAAAAGCTAGTTTTAGCAATGGGCTATTTCGATGGAATTCACTTAGGCCATCAAAAGGTATTGGAAAAAGCGCGCGATATTGCCATGCAAAAGAACCTACCTTTGGCAGTATTAACTTATGACCATAAGCCTGCTGTAGTATATAAACAATTATCACCACATGATAGAAGAAACATCATTATGTCAGACAGCAAAAATGAAATGTTTGAATCATTGGGTGTTAATAAGGTGTTCGTTGTTAACTATAGTTTTAGTTTTCAAAACCAGACACCACAAGAATTTGTTGATAACTACCTAGTTAGATTTAATGCCGACACCGTAGTTGCCGGAACGGATCATACTTATGGTGCCAAGGACGCAACAATGGACTTACTACCAAATTATGCAAAAGATCGATTTGATGTAGTTGCCGTGGACTTGGCAGATTATCAATTAGAAAAAATCAGTTCAACTAGAATTAGAAAGAACCTAGACGAAGGTCACATTCAAACAGTGAACCATTTAATGGGAAGACCATTTCAAACTGGTGGAACTGTTGTCCATGGCTTTGCCCGTGGTCGTGAATTGGGCTATCCAACAGCCAACATCGAACACGATGAACTACAATGGCTACCAACTATCGGTGTCTACGTAGTTGATGTGTTTATCGGTGAAAAAAAGTATCATGGGATGGCTTCAATTGGGCGTAACGTTACCTTTGGTGATAAGAATCCAATCACAGTAGAAATTAATATTTTAGATTTTAATGACAATATATATGGTGAAGTATTAAAGGTAGATTGGCTATACCGTATTCGTGGTGAAGTGAAGTTTGAAGGGATTGATAAGCTAATTAAGCAACTTCAATCTGACGAAGATTTCACACGTCAATATTTTGAAAATAACTAGTCTTTTTCTTGACTTATATAGATGGCTTTGGTAAATTAATAATTGTGGTTAGCACTTAACACAGATGACTGCTAAAGGTGCTAATCGATAAGGAGTGATCGGGTATGCTTACTGAAAGAGAAAAAATGATTTTGAAAATCATCGTTAATGATTACACAAAATCAGGTGTTCCTGTTGGTTCAAAGGCATTATCCAGTCAATTACCAATACATGTCAGTTCAGCAACCGTTAGAAATGAAATGGCATTTCTAGAAGAGATTGGTTTAATTACCAAAAATCATTCTTCATCGGGACGTGTTCCATCAATCGAAGGTTATCGCTACTATGTTGATAACTTGTTGAATCCAAATCCAATTGATAACAGTGATATGATGATTATTCAAAATTCACTATCAGGAAGATTTAGACAAATTGATGAAATCGTTCAACAATCAGCTGACATTCTATCTAACTTAACAAATTACACTGCATTGACTTTAAAGCCGGAACAAGAAACAACTCCCGTTTTGGGGAGCTTTCGTTTAGTTCCACTTGGTAATCATAAGGTGATGGCAATTCTAATCACTGATAATGATGAAGTTGTTAACCAGGTTTTCCATATTGATGGTGACTTGGGCGGTGACAAGTTAGATGCCGTTGTCAGAATGATCAATGACAAGTTAGCAGGGAAGCCTTTAGACGAAGTTATCACTAAGTTGAAGACAGAAATCGTACCTGAAATTCTCAAGTACGTTAAGAACCCTGATAGCTTAGTTCAAACTCTTGATGATGTTTTGATGCAAGCTTCTACTAATCAGTTTTATATCGGTGGTGAATTGAATCTATTGAGTTTTACTGATAATAATGACATCAGTTATCTAAAGCCAATTTACTCATTGTTAAATGATACTGATGATGCTGCGAAGTTCATCAAGAGTTCAGATAATTCAATTTCCGTTCAAATTGGACCGGAATTAAGCAATGATCTATTAAAGGATTACAGTATTATTACTGGTTCCTATGATGTTGGACCATATGGAAAGGGTGTTATCGCCGTTCTAGGTCCTACTAGGATGCCATATTCTAGAGTAATTGGAATCGTTGATGGATTTAGAAATGAATTATCAAAGAAACTGAGAAATTATTATGATAAATATAATCAGTAAAAGGAGGCATTCATTTGGCTAGCAAGAAGGATGATGAAAAAGACCTAGAAAAAGCAACTTCAAAGAAAGAAGCTGCTAAGGACAAAGGCGCCGACAAAAAGAAGGACGCTAAGAAAGATAAAAAGGATTCATTAGAAAAGCAAGTTGAAGAACTTCAACAACAAGTTGAAGATTTCTCTGACAAGTATCTTCGTGCTGAAGCAGAAATGCAAAACATGCAAACACGATTCAAGCGTGAACGTGCAGATATCTACAAGTATGATGGTCAAAAACTAGCAACTAGTATCTTACCTGCAATGGATAACTTGGAACGTGCATTGGGTGTTGAAGTTTCAGATGATAGTGGAAAGCAATTAAAACAAGGTGTTGAACTTGTTCTAAAGCATTTCAACAAAGCATTATCTGAAAATGGCATTGAAGAAATTGATGTCTTAAACAAACCATTTGACCCAAGCGAGTGTCAAGCGGTTCAAACAGTTCCTGCAGATGATGATCATCCAGCAGACACTGTTGTAGAAATTTTACAAAAAGGCTACAAACTAGCTGATCGTGTTATTCGACCATGCATGGTTGTAGTTGCTCAATAAAAAAATAATCAAGGAGATAATAAATTATGGCAAGTAATAAAATTATCGGTATCGATTTAGGTACTACTAACTCAGCTGTTGCTGTTCTTGAAGGTAAAGAACCAAAAATCATTACTAATCCAGAAGGTTCACGTACAACTCCATCTGTTGTTGCATTTAAAGATGGCGAACCACAAGTTGGTGAAGTTGCTAAGCGTCAAATGATCACAAACCCAAACACCATTGCTTCAATTAAGAGTCACATGGGTGAAGAAGGTTACACTGTAGATGTTGATGGTAAGAAGTACACTCCACAACAAATCTCAGCAATGATCCTACAATACATCAAGGGATTCGCTGAAGACTACTTAGGTGACACTGTTAGCGAAGCCGTTATCACTGTTCCTGCATACTTCAACGACTCACAAAGACAAGCAACTAAGGATGCTGGTAAGATTGCTGGTTTAGATGTAAAACGTATCATCAACGAACCAACTGCTGCATCATTAGCTTACGGTCTAGACAAGCAAGATAAAGACGAAAAAGTTCTTGTATATGACCTTGGTGGTGGTACTTTTGATGTTTCCGTTCTTGAATTAGGTGACGGTGTATTCCAAGTACTATCAACTAATGGTGATACTCACTTAGGTGGGGATGACTTTGATAAGAGAGTTATGGACTACCTAGTAGAACAATTTAAGAACGAAAATGGCATCGACTTATCACAAGACAAGATGGCATTACAAAGACTAAAGGATGCTGCTGAAAAGGCTAAGAAGGATCTATCAGGTGTTTCTGAAACTGAAATCAGTCTTCCATTCATCTCATCAGGTGAAAATGGTCCACTTCACTTACAAACTACACTATCACGTGCTAAGTTTAACGAATTAACTTCTGACTTAGTTGACAAGACTAAGGTTGCTTTTGACAACGCTCTAAAAGATGCTGGTCTAAGCACTTCAGATATTGATGAAGTTATCCTAAATGGTGGTTCAACTCGTATCCCAGCCGTTCAAGAAGCTGTTAAGAGCTGGACTGGTAAAGAACCAAACCACTCAATCAACCCTGACGAAGCCGTTGCTTTAGGTGCCGCTGTTCAAGGTGGTGTTCTAACTGGTGATGTTAAGGACGTTGTATTACTTGATGTTACTCCACTATCATTAGGTATCGAAACTATGGGTGGTGTATTCACTAAGTTAATCGATAGAAACACAACTATCCCAACTTCTAAGTCACAAGTATTCTCAACTGCCGCTGATAACCAACCAGCCGTAGATATTCACGTACTACAAGGTGAACGTCCAATGGCAGCTGACAACAAGACTTTAGGTCAATTCCAATTAACTGACATTCCTGCTGCACCTCGTGGTGTTCCTCAAATCGAAGTTAAGTTTGATATCGATAAGAATGGTATCGTAAACGTTTCTGCTAAGGACAAAGGTACTGGTAAGGAACAAAAGATTACCATCAAGGATTCAAACGGTCTATCAGATGATGAAATCAACCGTATGATGGATGAAGCTAAGAAGAACGAAGAACAAGACAAGAAGCGTAAAGAAGAAGTTGATTTGAAGAACGAAGTAGATCAATTAATCTTCCAAACTGACAAGACTCTAAAGGATGTTGAAGGTAAGGTTTCTGAAGATGAAATCAAGAAGGCTAAAGAAGCTGAAGATGCATTGAAGAAGGCTAAAGAAGACAACAACTTAGACGAAATGAAAGCTAAGAAGGATGATTTGAGTCAACAAGTTCAAGCACTTGCTGTTAAGTTATACCAACAACAACAAGAACAAGGTTCAGATCAACAAGGTAACGCAAACGATTCATCAGACAACAAGGGTAAAGACGACAACACTGTTGACGGCGATTTCCATGAAGTTCATGATGATGACAAAAACAATAAGTAATTAGATTACTTTAAAAAGGGTCAAAGTCTGACTTGTTGGGCTTTGGCCTTTTATTTCAAAATGAAGGTTATGGGGGATTAAAATGGCAGATAAGGATTACTATTCAATTCTGGGAATATCAAAAGACGCCAGTCAAGATGACATTAAGCACGCTTACCGTAAAATGTCTAAGAAGTATCATCCTGATATCAACAAAGAACCCGGTGCTGAAAAGAAGTTTAAGGAAATTAACGAAGCTTACGAAGTACTAAGTGATGAACAAAAACGTCGTAATTACGATCAATTTGGTTCAGCTGATGGCCCAGCCGGTGGATTCGGCGGAGGTGCCGGAGGCTTCGGTGGCGGAGCTGGAGGATTCTCTGGCTTCGGTGGCGGCGGCTTCGACGACATCTTCAGCCAATTCTTTGGTGGTGGAGCAAGAGGTGCTCAAAGAGATCCAAATGCTCCTGTTAAGGGTCGTGATCTTCAATACCAAATGACAATCAATTTTGAAGATGCCGTTTTCGGTAAGAAGACTACGATCAGATACGACCGTGAAGCTAAGTGTGATACCTGTGATGGTTCAGGTGCAAAACCAGGAACTCATCCAGAAACTTGTCACCAATGTAACGGTAGTGGTTACGTAACATCAGTTCAAAATACACCATTAGGTCAAATGCAAACTCAACATCCATGTCCTACTTGTGGTGGAACTGGTAAAGAAATTAAGGACAAATGTCCTAAGTGTGGTGGCTCAGGTCACATGCACGAAAGTCACAAGGTAGAAGTAAACATTCCTGCCGGTGTTGATGATGGACAACAAATGAGATTACAAGGTCAAGGTGAAGCCGGTGAAAACGGTGGACCTTACGGTGACTTATTCATCGTATTTAGAGTAAAACCTAGTCGTGACTTTGAACGTGATGGCTCTGAACTACATTACTCACAAAACATCTCATTTACTCAAGCTACTCTAGGTAGCACCATCAAGGTTAAGACCGTATATGGTGATGTTGAAATGAAGGTTCCAGCAGGAACTCAATCAAATACTACCTTCAGACTTAGAGGTAAGGGAATGCCTAAGATTAACAGTAGTTCAAAAGGTGATGAACTAGTTACTGTTAAGATTGTCACTCCTAAGAGTTTAAACAAACAACAAAAACAAGCTCTAAAAGCTTTTGCTGAAGCATCTGGAGAAGAAGAATACAAGAATGGTGGATTCTTCGAAAAGATGAAAGATGCTATGAATGGCAAGAAATAAATTAAGGGTCGCATATGCGACTCTTTTTTGTTGCCGAAAAGAATTCTGATAGCATGATTTAGTTTGTGCATTGTCTTTTTGGTTGTTATAATTGTATTAATACATTACGTTGAAAGTAGGAATAAACATGGACATAGCAAAAATGAAGGAACATCAAAAATACATTCGTAACTTTTCGATTGTTGCTCATATTGATCATGGTAAATCTACTTTAGCCGATCGAATTTTAGAAATGACAGATACTGTCGCAAAAAGAGATATGCAAAACCAATTATTGGATGACATGGAACTTGAAAGAGAACGTGGAATCACAATTAAGTTGAATGCAGTTGAGCTAAAGTACCATTCTAAGGATGGTCATGACTATGAATTTCATCTTATCGATACACCAGGACATGTCGATTTCTCATACGAAGTATCAAGAAGTTTGGCTGCCTGTGAAGGTGCTGTTTTAGTTGTCGATGCCGCTCAAGGTGTTGAAGCACAAACTTTAGCCAATGTTTACTTGGCAATCGATGATGATTTGGAAATTGTTCCTGTAATTAATAAGATTGATTTACCTTCTGCCCAACCAGACATGGTTAAAAAAGAAGTTGAAGATATCATTGGTATCGATGCCGAAAACGCTGTTTTAGCTAGTGCTAAAAAGGGAATCGGAATCGAGGACTTATTGGAAAGAATCGTAGAAGAAGTACCTGCTCCTCAAGGTGATTTAGATGCACCACTAAAGGCACTTGTCTTTGACTCTGTTTACGATGATTATCGTGGAGTTGTTTTGAGTGTTCGTTTACGTGATGGTGTTGTTAAACCAGGAGACAAGATTCGCTTAATGAACAGTGGTAGTGAATACGAAGTTACCGAAGTTGGTGTTAACTCACCACATCCTGTTCAAAGAGAATACCTAATGGCAGGAGACGTTGGATACATCACTGCAAGTATCAAGGATATCAACCAAACTCGTGTTGGGGATACTGTTACTAACGCTGATAACCCAGCCGATGAACCACTACCAGGTTACCGTGAAATGGAACCAATGGTTTATTCTGGTTTATACCCAACCGACAACGCTAAGTTTGGTGACTTAAGAGAATCACTTGAAAAACTTAAGCTAAACGATGCTGCCTTGGAATTCGAACCTGAATCATCACAAGCACTTGGATTCGGTTTTAGATGTGGGTTCTTAGGAATGCTACACATGGATGTTGTGCAAGAACGTCTAGAAAGAGAATTCAATCTAGATCTAATTACCACTGCACCATCTGTTACTTACCACGTCTTTACTACTGATGGTCAAAGAAAAGATGTGGAAAATCCATCTGAAATGCCAGATGCTTCGGAAATCAAAGCCGTTGAAGAACCATACGTAAAAGCAACTGTAATGGTGCCTAACGATTACGTTGGTGCCGTGATGGAACTTTGCCAATCACGTCGTGGTCAATTTGAAACAATGGAATACATCGATGATTACCGTGTTAACATCATGTACTCAATTCCATTATCAGAAATCATCTTCGACTTCTTCGATAAGTTGAAGTCAACCACTAGAGGATATGCATCACTTGATTACGAATTAGGGGACTACAAGCCTTCTGATCTAGTTAAGATTGATATCCTATTGAACGGTGAAAAGGTCGATGCATTGAGTTTCATTTCTCACCGTCAATTCTCAGCTAGTCGTGCTCGAGTAATCGTTGAAAAACTTAAGAAGATTATTCCACGTCAAAACTTCGAAATTCCTGTCCAAGCCGCAATTGGTGCTAAGGTCATTGCTAGAACTAACATCAAAGCTTACCGTAAGGATGTTACTGCTCACCTATACGGTGGTGACAGAACCAGAAGAATGAAGCTATTAGAAAAGCAAAAAGCTGGTAAGAAACGTATGAAAGCCGTCGGTAAGGTAGACATTCCACAAGCCGCATTCATGGCTGTTCTACAAACTGATGAAGAAGAAAGCGATAAAAAGTAATTGACTTCATAAGAAATTATCAGTATGATATATTAAAAATATAGAGTCTTTAATTTAGTCCCGTGAGGCTGATAAGATTAGCGAATTTAATAAAAATTTGTGAAGGTCTATTCGTCTAGGGATGAATGGACCTTTTTTGCTAGATTAAAGCTCTGAAATCATTTAGGGGGATTGGTTATGAATAAAAATTCAGACACCATTTTAGATGTTAACGATAAACCAGGATTCTGGCTTTGGATTGGTTTATCACTACAACATATGTTTTCAATGTTTGGGAGTACAGTAATCGTACCATTATTGGTTGGTTTAAGCCCAAGCATCGCTTTGTTTACTTCAGGAGTGGGAACTTTAATTCACATTCTAGTAACGCAAAAGAAGATTCCTGCATACATGGGATCTAGTTTCGCATTCATCGTACCAATGAAGTACTTGATGCAGGTAACTGGTTATCCTGGAATTGCTCAAGGGGTAATTGCAGTTGGTGTAATTTATCTAGTAGTCGCATTGATTGTTGCCATGATTGGTTCGGAATGGATTGATAAGTTGCTTCCAGCAGTCGTGGTTGGACCAGTTGTAATCGTAATTGGATTATCACTAGCATCTAGTGCTGCCAACGATGCAATGCTAAACAATGGAAATTATGACTACAAGTACGTGTTCGTCGCATTGGTAACGTTACTACTAGCAATCTTCTTTAACATGTACCTAAAGGGTTTTCTAGGCTTTATGCCAATTCTACTAGCCATCGTTTGTGGATATGTTTTATCAATCGCGATGGGATTGGTTAACCTAAGTACAATCGCAAATGCACCATGGTTTGCAATGCCTAAGTTTGAAATTCCGTTCGTTTCATACAATGTAAAATTTGAATGGGGTGCAATTATCGCCATTGCACCAATTGCCTTCGTTACCATTACTGAACATTTGGGTCACTTGATGGTACTAGATGAATTAACAGGCAGAAACTACTTTAAGGATCCTGGTTTGAACAGAACCCTAACAGGTGACGGTCTAGCTTCAATGTTTGCCGGATTAGTTGGTGGTCCAGCTGTAACTAGTTATGGTGAAAACATCGGAGTTATGGCAATTACTAAGATTCACAGTGTCTATGTATTGATTGGTGCCGCAGTATTTGCCATTTTATTCTCGTTTGTGAACAAGTTAAATGTGTTAATTATGCAAATGCCACTACCTGTAATCGGTGGTATCAGTTTCCTATTATTTGGAACAATTGCTTCCAGCGGAATCAAAATCATGATTGAAAATCAAATTGATTTAGCAAATAAACGTAATTTAATGATTGTTTCAACCATTTTGGTAATTGGAGTCGGTGGCTTCATGATCAAAATAGGAACATTGCCATTAAATGGACTAGCTGTATCCGTAATTCTAGGAATTTTATTGAATATTGTATTACCTAAAAATTAGTAAAGATTAATAAATACCAATTAAAAACAATGCTTTTAGTGATATAATGCAGATAGGTAAATTAGAGAGAGTTTGCCACATTATTAGACTGATATGCCAAGTTTTTAGTTGGTATTTTTTATTGGAAAATATTATGAGAGAGGCACTTAAATATGAATGAACCATATCTATCCGTGATAGTGGCCTGCTATAACGTACAAGATTACATTGAAAAATGTTTGTCATCCATTGCTAATACTAATTTCCCTATGGAAAGCCTTGAAGTATTGATGATTGATGACGGATCAACTGATAATACAAGCAAAATTATTGATGAGTTTGCAAATAAATATAATAGCTTTAGAGCACTACATAAAGAAAACGGTGGTTTAAGTAACACCAGAAATTATGGAATGAAGCATGCTAGAGGAAAGTACATTGCCTTCGTTGATGGTGATGATATTGTTCCTGCTAACGCTTATCCTTCAATGGCGTTTAAAGCACGTCAAAACGACTCAGACTTAGTTGTAGGTTTTGTTAAGCGATTTGATAAAGATCGTTATCAAAATTCATACCTACATTCTTTTGCTGTGCACGATGATTACGATAATACACACATTACAACCAACCATGACTTGATTTACGACACAACCAGTTGGAACAAACTATACAAGCGTTCCTTCTTGCTTGGTAACAGCATCAAGTTCGTTGAAGGCATTATTTACGAAGATATTCCATTCTCGATGGAAGCACACTTGAAGTCACATAAGACTTCAGTCGTAGAAGATGATGTTTACGAATGGAGATGGCGTGAAAGTGCTGATTCCATTACACAAACAAGAAGTGCGCTTTCCAACTTTGAAAGCCGACTAAGTTCCCTTAGAAGAACCCTACAAATAATTTTTAACAATGGCTTTAGTGAAGAAGATTCATTTGTTCAAGACTTTAAATATAAAGCCCTATTCTTAGACTTATTTATCTTTACCCAAAATCTAGGTGATAATAGTAGCGACTATATCTATCAAGCTCAAGAAATGGTTTACAAGTTCCTAAGAGATTGGCACTTATGGGATTCTGAAATTTTCTACCGTTTGCCAGTCAAACAACAAATCCTATATTCAGCAATTAGATATAACGATGTCGATGTTATTAATGACATCTCTTACAAAAAACAAATTGGTGAATTTAAAAATTCAATTGGTGGTTCAAACTACCGTCTAATTGCGCCTGAATTAGGTAACAAGAAAGAACTTGTTGATAATGTTAATTTAAACGATAACAACAGTCGCTTTAACCAAAAAATCAGAGACGTTGAATTTACCAATGTTGACAATGGTGATATTAGAATCAATGGAGCTTTCAAGATTACTAAGCTTCACCTTGTTAAACAAACATTTGGTGACGGTAACAAGAACGAATCACTACAAGCTAGCTTGATTAATGTTAAGAATAAAAAGACCGTTAAGGTTCAAATCAAGAGAATCGAAAGTCCTTTTGTTAGAAGAACTTTAAAACCAAATGCTAAGTACAACAACGCTGATTACGAAGTTAAGTTTAATATCAAACAAGCAATCGACACTTTAGGTGTTGGAACTTGGAAGGTACAAATTAAGAACACCGTTGATAATCACATCATGGTGAAGGATTTTGCTACTAATCCAATTGAAAAGCTGACCCAAAAAGCCATTTTACCGTTTGAATACAACGGGGTAAAAGTGATTACTAGATTTAACAGTGTTGGTTCACTAGTCTTTGAAGTAATTGATTTAAACTCTGATTCTGATAGAAGACCTGTGATTAGTTATCCAACAGTTAGCGAAGATAAAGATGAACTAATTTTTAACGTTGATAACATGGATGTATCAGGTTACAATGCTGTCTTAATGTCTGACAATGGCACTACCATTCATTCAATTGATCAAAACGAGAACAATTTTGCATTTAACGTTAAAGAAATTAATGACAAAGCTCGTAACCAAGAACTTAAGTTAGTTATTCTGGATAACTTCACCCATGCTGAAATGAACTACTCATTTTCTTCAAACAAGATTAATCAACAAATTAATCTAGATGATGGGGATGCCATTTCATTGTTCTATGGTGACATTTTGAACATGCAACTAATGATCGAAGAAGCACCATTTGTTGCTAAGAAAGTCACTGTTGATTCTAATAACGTTCTACATGTTTCTGCCAAAATGAACAAAGCTGTTGATCCAAGCAGCGTCTTGGTATCACAAGCTCACGTTGAATTAATTAGTTCTGACAAGGCAACTAGAAAGGTATTGGATCCGTCATCCAACCATTTCCAAATTAATGGTGATAGCTTCGACTTTGACTTTGCACTAACTTCAAACGACAATGAACAACTAGACTTACTTGAAGGTGATTATCAATTTAAGATTTATCTTCAAGTAGATGGTAAGGCTCATACTTACCGCATGAAGTACACCAAGGACTGTCGAATCAAGACTACTGAATTACCATTCAATGGTAAATCTCAAATTTTCTACGCTGTAAAGAAGGATAAGAGCATGAATCTTATCTTCAAGGTAAATCAACCATTCTTTGGTGCAATGGATGCTAAGAAGGGCTTACGTGCCATTTCTTACTCTGTTTTATATCCATTGATGAGATTGTTACCACTTAGAGATGTGATGGTATTTGACTCATATTGGTCAAGTAAGTTTGATAGTAACGAAAAGTTGATGTACCAATACGTTGAAGAAAATCATCCTGAAATTAAACCAGTTTGGATTTTCAACAACATCGAAACCAAGATTACTGGTGACGGTGAAAAGGTTCGCGTAAACACATTTAAGTATTGGTACTACTTGGCTGTTGCTAGATTTATCATTCAAAATACCAACATGCCTAACCGTTACGCTAAGCGTAAGGGCCAAATCGAAGTGGAAACACTTCACGGAACATTCTTAAAGCACATGGGATTTGATGAACCACACTTTAAGTTTGGCTCCAACAAGTTACAAAATCGTTTTGCAATGAGAAACCGTCGCTGGGACTACTTGGTTGTACCTTCTGATTACATGGAAAAAACTGCTAAGCATGCATTTAACTACAGTCAAAAGATTATTAAATCAGGTTTTCCTAGAAACGATGAACTATACACTCACAACAATACGGAGTACATTAATTCAATCAAGAACAAACTGGGGATTCCGCTAAACAAGCGTGTAATTTTATATGCACCAACATTTAGAGCGGATGGTGGTTTTGACTTCAAACTTGATTTAGATAAGCTACAAGAAAAACTATCAGATGGTTACATTCTACTTGTTCGTTTGCATTACTTTGTAGCTCACTCAAATAGTTTCTACAACAACCCAGGTTTTGTATACGACGTTAGTGACTACGACAACATTAATGATTTATACCTAATCAGTGATGCGATGATTACCGATTACTCATCAGTAATGTTTGACTATGCTCATCTAAAACGTCCAATGATTTTCTATGCATACGATGCTGACTGGTACCTAGATGAAGCTAACCGTGGTGTTTACTTGGATTACTACAAGCAAATGCCTGGACCAATTGTTAAGACAGAAGATGAATTGATTGATCGAATCAGACATATCGATTCAGTTGCAGACAACTATGCAGACCAAATGGAAACATTCTGTGACGAATTTGCACAATATGGTCGAAACGGGGATGCCACTCAACAAGTTGTTGAAACAGTGTTGGCTACTCAAAAAGAAGATCTAGACCAAGAACCAGCCAAGAGCTTGTTATTTAAGAAGATTGGTCACTTCTGGAATACTAACTTCTTCCAAGCTAAGTTGTTAAATGAACTATCAAAACGTCTTACTAAGAAGGATATCGTGATTTTCGATAGTTTCTTTGGAACTCAATATTCAGATAATCCTAAGGCAATTTATGAATACATGAAAGCCAATTACCCTGGATTCAAACTATACTGGAACGTAAATAAGGAAGAGCGTGAATTCTTTGAATTAAACCAAATTCCTTATGTAACCAGATTTGGTTTCAAGGGAATTTTAAAACAAGCCAGAGCTAAGTACTGGGTAACCAATTCACGTCGTCCATTTAGATGGCACCCAAGTAAGGACACTGTCGTATTACAAACTTGGCATGGTACACCATTAAAGACCATTGGTGCCGACGTCATGAAGGTAACAATGCCTGGTGTAAACGTTGCGAAGTACCACGAAGAAGTCTTTAAGGATAACAGAAGATGGACCAGATTGATTGCACCTAACATGTATTCAGCAGAAATCATGCAACGCTGCTTTAGAATGCAAGCTAGTCAAATTCAATTGGACGGATACCCAAGAAATGATATTCTGGTAAACCATACCTCTAGTGATATCGAAGAAATCAAGGAAGATCTAGGTATTGAAGCTAACAAGAAGGTTATCTTGTATGCTCCAACTTGGCGTGATAATGAATATATTAAAAACGATGAATTCACTGCCAAGTTACACCTTGATTTACAAAAGCTACGTGAACGCTATGAAGGTAAGGCATACGTATTAGTAAGAACTCATTACTTAATCTCTAATAATTTAGATTTAAGTGATTACGAAGGTTTCGCACTAAACGTAAGCAACTATCCTGATATTGCTGAATTGTATCTAATCAGTGACGTATTGATTACTGACTACTCATCAGTAATGTTTGATTATGCGACATTAAAACGTCCAATGATCTTCTTTACTTATGACTTAGAAGATTATGCGAATGCCATTCGTGGATTCTACTTTGACTTCATTAAGGAAGCACCAGGTCCAATCGTTAAGACTAACGATGAAGTAATTGAAAGTCTTGATGATATATTCAACAATGGATGGACTCCTGATGATAAGTATGAATCATTCTACAAGAAGTATTCAGCTTGGATGGATGGCAATGCATCTAAACGTTCTGTTGAAAAGATGCTAAGTGATCACAGTCTTGAAACATTCTACAATGATGATTTATCAACACAAGGATTGAGTGATCAAATGATTGCTAAAGACTGTGCAACACTTTGGGCAAAAAGCAAGGACTTCGCTAACTATCGTGATAATCATTTTGTTAAGTATCTAGATGGTGATAGAAAAGTGAAAATAATTAAGACAGCTCAATTATGTGATAGAGAATTCAAAGAATTCTTAGGTCCTAAATACGCATTAGTAAGTTTAGACAACCATAATTACTGGATTAATACAGAAGAATTAAGAAAATAAGATTGAAGCATCAACGGTTTATCGTTGATGCTTCTTTTTTATTGAAAAAAGATTGAGCTTTTTTATGAAAGGGGTTTATTTTATTTTTAAAATGGTTTATAATTTATTTTGTTATAAAGTTCACAAACAAAAAACAAGTGATGATTATTACAAAAATCATTTACAAAGACATATCAAACCAATTGATATGCGAGGTAATTAACTTGATTTTATAATATTTCGTGTTATTATTTACTTGTTAATTAAGTTTGTGCTTTATTGCACTAAGTTTTTGATAGCTGATTAGCTTTCAAATGCTAGATAAATTTTTCACAATTAAAAATAATATTAAAATTTTACAGGTAAGGGGTATTTCTATCATGCAAATTAGTGCAAGTTCTACTAAGTCAAAAAGAACCATTTCTTGGACAAGCTCTATTATTTACTTTTTAATCTCACTAGTTATTAACTCATTGGGGAATGTTTTAACACTAGTAACTAGTGCCAAAATTCATCCATCATTTCTAGGATCAGCATACTGGACAGCTGCTGAAAACAACCTAGGATACGCCGTTTTAGGTAATGGTAAATGGGTTTTATTCTGGGCATTCTTTGGACTAGGAATGTTAATTACAGTTCTTAACTCAATTCTAGTTGGAAAATGGAGCTGGAGCAGAGTTATTGGTAACGCTGCTTTCTTAGGACCATTCTCATTATTGATTAACTATTTCAACGGTGTTGTAAGTAACTGGTTACCAGAAGCACACGGAATTGGAATGACATTAGCATATGTATTACTTAACTTCGTTGGTGTTTCATTTATTGCGATTGCAATTTCAATTTACCAAAGAGTTAACATTGCACTACATCCTGCTGATGATTTAATGCAAATTTTAAGATTTAAATACTGTGATGGAAATGCCTCAAAGGCAATGTGGTTCTCATACATTCCACCAACTATCATGGCAATTATCGCTATTGTAATTACTCACCAATTTAATAACTTCGGATTAGGAACCTTGTTCGCATTCTTCTTCCAAGGAGGAATTACAGGGATCGCTGATAAGCATGTCTTTACCAAACTAAAGCATCAAGCTCTTGATGTTGGAGAAGTAAAATAATAAATCTTAAACGCCTAATTTCTGTGTAAACAGCAGACATTTGGCGTTTTTATTTATATATAATATAGGTAGACAATTTAGCAAACTTAATATAAAATTTATATAGAATGATTTATGGACAGATTATGCTTTATTAAAAAGCAATTGCAAAATATTAAAAAATGGAGGTGTACAAACAATGCTTAATCGAACTAAAAAGTTTTTAAGAGATAATGGATACTACTACAAAAAGACTTACATTAGACCATTGCTTACTCCAGATAACGTTTACGTGTTTAGATTCGGAAAGAAACATTTAGATAACCGTTTAATCATCAGATACGGTCATAAATGGACAGGTAGACAAAAAATTAATGAAATTGATTTAAGACTTCATAAACAAAAACATCCACGAATTTTTAAGGATGAAAATTCATTGATGCTTTATTTGGAATCTCACTTGCAACAACATGAGGAAAAACTTAAGCAGCTAAAGATTCAAGAAAAAGAAAAGACAGAATCGAAATAGTACGCTAAATTAAGCGGGGGTGTGTCCTATAAGAGGGATGCACCTTTTTTGTAAAAGTTAACAGGGGTGTTTGAAATGGAATGGACTGAAATATCAGTATTAACAAATGATGAATCTCAAGATGCAGTTATTAACATCTTGATGGAATTTGGATCTCTAGGTGTGGAATTAGATTCAAGAAACGATGGAGTATTGAGTATTAACTCATATTTCCCAGAAGACTTTGACATTAAGTCAAAGGTGCCAGCAATCCAAGAAAGAGTGGATCAATTAAAGAGCTTCGGCCTAAACCCTGGAATGGGTAAGGTTGTTACCAAGGATTTAAATGATGACAAGTGGAACACTGAATGGGAAAAGTACTACCATGCCAAACGTATTACCAAGTTCTTAACAATCTCACCAGTATGGGAAGATTATAAGAAAGAATCAGATGATGAGTTGGTAATCAAATTAGATCCAAAGAAGGCATTTGGTACTGGGGTACATCCAACCACTGTTTTATGTCTTCAAGCAATTGAAAACATCATTAGAGAAGGTCAAAGCATTCTAGATATTGGAACTGGTTCTGGGGTTTTAAGTATCGGTGCCAAACTACTAGGTGCTGCTGATATTGAAGCCTATGACTATGATGACGATGCCGTTACATCTGCTAAACAAAACGTGGCCTTAAATGGCTTTGCTGACGACATTAAAGTTGGTAAGAACAGTTTATTGGATGGCATTACTAAGAAGGTAGATATTATTTTTGCTAACATGCTTCCAGAAGCGGTATTACCTTTAATTCCACAAGCAGTTAATAATCTAAATCCTGGCGGACAAATTATCATTTCCGGTATTATTAAGGAAAAACTAGATATTACCAATCAAACACTTAATGACAATGATTTCGTGATTGATCAAGTATCAATGTTAGGTGATTGGTGTGGAATTACAGCACATTTAAGAAGGGATGATGAATAGATGCAACACTACTTTACAGACCAAATATTGAGTAATGATACTGAGTTTGAGGTTAGTGCTGATATCGCTCATCACTTCATGGGTGTTTTACGTTCCACAGAGGGGAATCGTTTTGAAATCGTTGACGGTAACCACCAATTATTTGTTGCCGAATTAATCGATAATGAGAACAATCTAGCTAAAGTAGTTGAAGTATCTGATAAGAATGTTGAACTACCAGCTGATGCGGTTATTATTTGTGGTTTACCAAAGAAGGAAAAGGCCGAACTAGTGGTTCAAAAAGCCACCGAATTAGGGGTGAAAAAGATTATCTTTACCCCAACGGATTGGGCTATTGCTAAATGGAATAATAAGGCCGAAAAGAAATTACAACGTTTTAGAAAAATCGCTAGAAGTGCAGCTGAACAATCGCATCGAAATGTGATTCCAGAAGTTGAATATATTAACTCAATCAAAGAACTAGACAACTACGACTTTGATCACCGTTTAATTGCTTACGAAGAATCAGCTAAGCATGGTGAAAAATCAGATTTAATTAAGACACTAGATCAAACCAAACCAGCTGAAAGTGTCGCAATGTTCTTTGGACCTGAAGGAGGAATATCTCCCAAAGAAGTAGAAACTTTGCAGTCAATGGGATATTTGACCTGTGGACTAGGCCCTAGAATTTTAAGAACTGAAACAGCACCATTTTACTTTTTATCAGCTTTATCAGTTCATATGGAATTAAACTCATTAAATTAATGATAGAATATAGAAAATAAATGATTGGAAGAAGGTTTTGGAAATGTCTGAACATAAGATTTGGTCTAAAGAAGACTTATTTAAAGAAATTTCCAGTTACATGAATGAACAACATGTAGGAATTGTTAAAAAAGCATACGAATTTGCGTCAATTTGTCATAAAGACCAATTTAGACAATCCGGAGAACCTTATATTGTTCATCCAATTCAAGTAGCTAGTATTCTAGCAACATTAAAAATGGACCCAGAAACCGTTAGTGCGGGCCTATTGCACGATGTTGTTGAAGATACCGGAGCAGAATTATCAGATATCGCTGAATTATTCGGTAACGATATCGAACTAATTGTAGATGGAGTTACCAAGCTTGGTAAGATTAAGTACAAATCGAACCAAGAACAATTGGCCGAAAACCACCGTAAGCTATTATTAGCAATGTGTAAGGATATTCGTGTCATGATTGTTAAATTGGCTGACCGTTTGCATAACATGCGTACACTAAAGCATTTAAAACCAGAAAAGCAACGTCGTATTTCTAATGAAACATTGGAAATTTACGCACCACTTGCCGATCGTTTGGGGATTGGGACAATTAAGTGGGAACTAGAAGATATCTCACTTAGATACCTTAACCCACAACAATATTACCGCATTGTTCACTTAATGAACTCTAAGCGAGACGAACGTGTTTCATATATTAATGAAGCCGTTAAAGAAGTGAACCAACAAGTTAAACAAATGGGACTTAAGAATGTGGAAGTCTATGGTAGACCTAAGCACTTATACTCCGTTTACCACAAGATGGTTATTAAGAAGAAACAATTCGAACAAATCTATGACTTATTGGCCGTTAGATGCATTGTTGATTCCATCAAGGACTGTTATGCAGTCCTAGGTGCTATTCATACTAAGTGGTCACCAATGCCGGGTCGTTTTAAGGACTACATTGCGATGCCTAAGGCTAATATGTACCAATCCTTGCATACCACTGTTGTTGGACCTGGTGGACGTCCATTAGAAGTTCAAATCAGAACCAAGGAAATGCATCAAATCGCTGAATATGGGGTTGCTGCTCACTGGGCTTACAAAGAAGGAGCTACAGATGAAGTTAAGGAATCTTCAGACAATAATCGTTTGAACTGGTTTAAGCGCATTATTGAACTACAAGAAGATACCGATAGTGCTTCTGATTTTATGGATGGCGTAAAGGGTGACCTATTTGGTGATCACGTGTATGCATTCACTCCACAAGGGGATGTTTTGGAATTGCCAAAGGGTGCCGGTCCACTGGATATGGCATACTTAATTCATACTGATATTGGTAATCACACAGTTGGTTCCCGTGTTAACGGTAAAATCGAACCATTGGATTACCAAATCCAAACCGGTGATATCGTTGAAATCATGACCTCATCCAGTTCTGCTGGACCTAGCCAAGACTGGATTAGCTTGGTATCGACAAGTCGTGCTAAGCACAAGATTCGTCAATACTTCAAGACTCGCGATCGTGAAAAAAACGTCAACGCCGGAAGAGAAATCTTGACCAAAGCGGTTAAGGATGCCGGTTATGATGTTAATGAAATCATGACCAAAGAACATCTTGAAGATGCAATCAAGGGAACATATTACAACCAAGTTAATGATATGTTTGCTGAAATCGGGTTTGGTAATAAACAACCAAACGGAATTGTTAATATTCTAACCGCCAGCATCAGAGATGAAGCTGAAAAGAAGAGAATTGAACAACAACAAAAAGATATTTTGGAAAACCACCAAACAATTGAAAAGACAACCGACGAGGTCAACAAGACTAATAAGAACAAGAAACCTTCTGATGGAATTGTAATCGAAGGTGTTGACAACCTATTAGTTCGACTAAGTCACTGTTGTTCACCTGTTCCTGGTGATGAAGTGGTTGGATACATCACTAAAGGACGTGGGGTATCTGTTCACCGTAAGGACTGTCCAAACATCAACGATAACGACGAACGTTTGGTAAGCGTTACTTGGAATATCGCTTCAGATAATCATGCTTCATTCAGTGCTAACATCGAAGTGCAAGGATACAACCGTAATAACTTGTTAAATGATGTTATCAAGAAGGTCAGCACCATTTGCAAACAAATCAATTCAATTGAAGGAAAAGTGGATCACGATAAGACTGCCGTTATTTCATTGAAGGTAGGTGTTCGTAATCTAGAACAATTGGATATGATTATTGACCACTTGAAGAATATTCCTGATGTTTACGTAGTAAAAAGACCATTTATGTAAGGAGCTAATTATGCGAGTTGTACTTCAAAGAGTCAGTCATGCGAGCGTATCAATTGATAACGAACCAGTTGGTAAAATTAACCAAGGTTACTTGCTATTAGTTGGTATTAAAGATGGCGACACCAAAGACGATATTGATTATTTAGTGCGAAAGATTAGTAACTTACGCATTTTCGCTGACGAAGACGGTAAGACTAACTTGAGCTTACAATCAATTAATGGTGAAATATTATCAGTATCCCAATTTACTTTGTATGCTGATACCAAGAAGGGTAATCGTCCTTCATTCACCAAGGCGGGCAAACCAGATTTTGCATCTGATATGTATGACCAGTTTAACCAAGCTTTAAGGGATGCTGGTAATCATGTTGAAACTGGACGTTTTGGCGCAGACATGCAAGTTGATTTGCAAAACGACGGTCCGTTTACAATTATTTTTGATACAGAAAACAAATAAAAAGAGCTTGTGAAAGCTCTTTTTTAATTAGGGGAGAAAGACATGGATTTAATTTGGGATTTTGATGGAACAATTATGGATACATATCCAATTATGGTAGAAGCATTTGTTGATGCCTTAATTGATATGAGAATTGACGAGTTTGAAATTGACGATTATGAAATCAATCAGGTGATGCGTCGCCACTCACTAGCCACATGTGTGCAAAAGTACGCTGCTCATTTCAATATTGATGCAGACACAATTAATGACAAGTATCGCCAATACGAAAAACAAAATGTCAAAGACGCCAACATCTTTATGAATGTAGATAAGGTGTTAGCGCAAAATGTCGACGATGGCGGGAGAAACTTTTTACTAACTCACCGTGATGATGATTCCATTGCAATGTTGGAAGATGCCGGATTAAAGGATTACTTCACCGAAATGGTGACAAAAAATCAGGCTTTCAAGAGAAAACCTGATCCAGAAGCGGCTAATTATTTAATTAAAAATAATGATATTAATCGTGATGATTGCATGTTCATGGGTGACAGAAAGCTAGACGTTGACGCCGCTCATAATGCTGGAATCAAAGCCTGTTTATTTGATCCAGATGGAATGATTAATTCCACTGGGAACCCCGAAATGACAATCAACAACTATTATGATTTCTTACATCGTAATGACTAGTATTGGCTTAGAATACTCTTTACTTCTAATCCATATCCGCCACCAAACATGACGTAGTGGGCAAGTAGGTAGAAGAATTGATAGTATTGAATTCTTCTCTTCCATCCGGTGTCTAGTGGATAGGTATCGTTGTAACCTTCGTAGAAGTCGGCATTGAAGCCACCAAATACGGTAGTCACACCAATGTCGAATTCACGGTCACCATAGTAGACATCCGGGTCAATCAAGATTGGATTGCCGTCTTCTAGAAATGAGAAGTTCCCACTCCATAGGTCACCATGAAGAATGGATGCATCACTATGATGGTTATCCATATCCTTTTTGAAAGATTCTTTTAGATTATCGAAGTGGTTTAAATCTTCTTTGGAAATTTCACGGCTTTTAATGGCCATATCCATTAAAGGATTCAAACGTTGTTTGATGAAGAAGTCGGTCCAATTATCTTGCCATGTGTTCGTCTTTGGCACACGACCTAGTTTAAAGTCCTTGTCTAGACCAAAACGGTCATTGTGGTGCTTATGAATGTTAGCCAACATTTGACCTAATTGATATTGATCACCAAATGGTGATAGGTTCATCCATTTTTGAATTAGAAAGCCATCACCATCAATTTCACCATAGTCAATAATGGTTGGAACGGTCGCGTATTGACCAATCAGTTTGATTCCTTCGACTTCGTGTTCGAAGAATTCCTTTCCTTTATTGGGTTGGACTTTCATAAAGTATTTTTGGTTATCAGCAATGATTTCATATGAATCATTGATATCACCACCCGAGACAGGGGTTAGTTTAGTTACGTTTTTAATTGGTAATTGTTCAAGCCAATCTTGTGTTAATTGCTTCATATATATCACCTCGATTCCATTCTACAATGGATTTAGAATGAAGCAAAATATGTGAGTTCTTGACTTTTTAAGTAAATTACATTAATCTAAAACATGAATAGAATACTCGCTGATGAAAAAAGAAGAGTACGGAATTTTCTTAGGTATAAGAGAGCGTTAGTTTGGTGAAATAACGACGAAAGAAATCCTGGAAAGACACTTTTGAGGCTAATGGCTAAGCCATTCGTAATTATACGTTACATAAGAGTTAAAAAAAGGTGGTACCGTGCTTTTTGCGCCCTTGTCTAAATGATTTTATTTAGACAGGGGCTTTTTTATTCAGTTATTAAAGTTTGCGGAGGGATTATCATGCGATATCAACGTCCAAAAGGAACCGCAGATATTTTGCCAGGAACTTCTGAAAAATGGCAATTTGTTGAAGAAACAGCTAGAAAGTTGTTTGCGGCTTATCGTTATCAAGAAATAAGAACACCAATGTTTGAAAGCTTCGATGTTTTCTCAAGAACATCAGGGGAAACTTCAGATATTGTTACAAAAGAAATGTATGACTTTCACGATAAGGGAGATCGTCATATTACCTTAAGACCAGAAGGAACTGCTGGGGTAGTTAGAGCGTTTGTTGAAAATAAACTATACGGTCCAGACACACCTAAGCCAGTTAAGATGTATTACATGGGACCTATGTTTAGATACGAACGTCCTCAATCTGGTCGTCAACGTCAATTCCACCAAATCGGTGTTGAAGCATTCGGTAGTGAATCACCAGAATTAGATGTTGAAGTTATTTCAATGGCCGTTAACTACCTACAAAATCTAGGAATTGATGACTTAAGAGTGGCTATTAACACTTTAGGTGATAAGCAAACTCGTGCTGACTACCGTCAAGCATTGATTGACTACTTGGAACCACACTTTGAAGAACTAAGTGATGATTCTAAGGAACGTCTACACAAGAATCCATTACGTGTTCTAGATAGTAAGGCACCAGAAGACCAACTAATCGTTGATGGTGCTCCATCAATTCTAGATTACCTAACTGATGATGCTCAAAAGCATTTCGATAAGGTAACTAGACTATTGGATGATTTAGGCATCAAATACGATGTTGATCACACTATGGTTCGTGGATTGGACTACTACAACCACACAATCTTTGAAATCATGGCCAACGCTAAGGAATTAGGTGAAGGCTACACTACAATTTGTGCCGGTGGTAGATACGATGGCTTAGTTGAAGAACTAGGTGGTCCTCAAATGCCAGGTGTTGGATTTGGTCTAGGGGTAGAAAGATTACTACTACTTATGGATTCAAAGAACTTCCAATTCCCAGATACATTTGGTTTAGACGCCTATGTAGTTGGAATTGGTGACGATGCTAGTGTTGAAGCACTTAAGGTTGTTCAAGCTTTAAGAAAGCAAGACTTTAAGGCTGATAAAGATTACTTAGCACGTAAGCCAAAGGCACAATTCAAGAGTGCCGATAAGCTAGATGCTAAGTTTACCTTAACATTAGGTGATAAAGAACTAGAATCAAGCACCATTCATGTTAAGAACATGGCTGATGGAAACGAAGTTACTGTAGATATTAATGAAGTAAAAGATAACTTTGCAGAATTAATTTCAAAGAACTTTAAATAAAGAATAAGATTAGGAGAGATATTATGAACCGAACAACTTATTGTGGTTTAGTAGACGAAAGCTACTTAAACCAAGAAGTATGCTTAGACGGATGGGTTGCCAAACGTCGTGACTTAGGTAAATTAATCTTCGTTGACTTAAGAGACCGTAAAGGAATTGTCCAACTAGTATTTAGTGACAAGAACAGTGCTGATGCATTGGCAATCGCTGATCAATTAAGAAATGAATATGTAATCGAAGTAAAGGGAACTGTAGTTGCCAGAAGTGAAAAGGAAGTTAACCCAGACATTAACACTGGTAAGATTGAAATTGCTGTTTCAGAAGTAAAAATCTTAAATAAGTCTGAAAACCCTCCATTTGATATTAAGGACAACATCACAGCTTCAGAAGAAACTAAGTTGAAGTACAGATACTTAGACTTAAGACGTCCAGAAGTACAACGTGGAATTATCTTAAGAAGTAAGATTACTCAAGCAGTTCACGAATACTTTAACAACAATGGCTTTATCGACATTGAAACTCCTAACTTAACAGTTTCAACTCCAGAAGGTGCTCGTGATTACCTTGTTCCTTCAAGACTTTACCATGGTTCATTCTACGCACTACCACAATCCCCACAATTATTTAAGCAATTATTGATGGGTTCAGGTTTTGACCGTTACTACCAAATTGCTCGTTGTTTCCGTGATGAAGACCTACGTGGTGACAGACAACCAGAATTTACCCAAATCGATATGGAAACTTCATTCTTAAATGCTGAAGATATCCAAGACCTAACTGAAGGTTTAATCGTTAAGGTAATGAAGGATACTTTAAACATCGATATCAAGGCTCCATTCAAGCGCATTACTTGGCAAGAATCAATGGATCGCTTTGGTACCGACCAACCAGATGTTAGATTTGGTATGGAGCTAAAGGATCTATCAGACATCGTTAAAGATGTTAACTTCAAGGTATTTAGTGGCGCAATCGAAAACGGCGGTAAGGTAAAAGCAATTGCCGTTCCTGGCGGTGCTGACAAGTACTCAAGAAAAGACATTGATAAGTATGCTGAATACGTAGAAAGATTTGGTGCCAAGGGCCTTGCTTGGATGAAGGTTACTGATGATGGTTTAACTGGACCAATCGCTAAGTTCTTTGATGACCAAAATGTTGTTGACCAAATGCTTGCAGCTACTGAAGCTAAGTCAGGCGACTTATTACTATTCGCTGCTGACAGAGACAAGGTTGTTGCTGACACATTAGGGTACCTAAGATGTGCAATCGCTAAGGAACAAGACATGATTCCATCTGACGTCTTTGACTTCTTATGGGTTGTTGACTGGCCATTATTTGACTACGACGAAGGTATCGACAGATGGGTTCCAGCTCACCATCCATTCACAATGCCTAACGAAGGTGATGAACATTACCTAAACGACGGCGAAGATCCTCACAAGGCTCACGCTCAAAGTTACGACATTATCTTGAATGGTCTTGAACTTGGTGGTGGATCAATCCGTATCCATACTAAGGAACTACAATTGAAGATGTTAAAGGCCTTAGGCTTTACTAGAGAAAGTGCCCAAGAACAATTTGGTTACTTCCTAGACGCCTTAGACTACGGTTTCCCACCTCATGGTGGTTTAGCTATCGGTTTAGACCGTTTTGCTAGATTATTAGCACAAACTGAAAACATTAGAGATGTTATTGCATTCCCTAAGAATTCAAAGGCTACTGAACCAATGACTAACGCTCCAGCACCTGTTTCTAAGAAACAATTAGATGACTTAGGACTAGAAGCTGAAGACGAACCAGAAGCTTAATAATAAAGAAAGACTTCCATTATGGAAGTCTTTTTTTAATCCGTATTTATGTTATACTATTTTCATATTAAATGAGAGGTTATGAAACTTATGGACGATGTTCAAAGGATTTTAAGACGACATCAATACTTAGCGAAAGCATCAACTGCTTTTATGTACGGAATCATGGTATCAATTGCCATGAATTTTTTCTGGACACCAGGTAAAATCTACTCATCTGGATTCACTGGTTTATCACAGTTGATTAATACTTTATCCGGGAGATTTTTACCATTCTCCATTTCTCCTTCGATTGGTTTATTTGTATTAAATATTCCATTTTTTATACTGGCCTGGAAACAAATCGGTCATCAATTTACTTGCTTTACCATCTTAACTGTCTTTCTAGCCAGTTTTATGATTAAGTCATTGCATCCGGTGTATTTAACCAATGATCCAATGATTTGTGCCATCTTTGGTGGTGTAGTTAATGGTTTTGGAACTGGGATGAGTTTGAAAAACGAGATTTCTACGGGTGGATTGGACATTTTAGGAATCGTTATCAGAAGAAAGACGGGGAGGAGTATTGGAACGATTAACATTGCTTTCAATATCTTCATTATTACCGCGGCTGGATTTACGTATGGATGGCCATATGCATTCTACTCAGCAATTGGTATCGTGGTAAATGCTAAGGCAATCGACTTTGCCTACACCCGTCAACAAAGAATGCAGGTGTTGGTTGTAACCGATCATCCAAAGACGGTGATTGATAGTATTCAAAACCACATTCCGCGTGGAATTACCATCATTCACGGTGCTGAGGGTGCGTACAAGCATGATGAAAAAACAATTCTATTTACGACCATTTCAAGATATGAACTATCTGAGTTACAGGAAGCTTTAGATGAATCGGATGAACACGCATTTGCAAGTGTGACTGAAGCATCTACTATTATGGGGCATTTCTATGAACACAAGGTTGAATAGTTAAATGTAATAATTTTTATACATTAAGTGTGATATAATACTGGATTGTGTGATAGTTTTTAAATATGGTGGGATCTGTTTTGAAGGTTATGTATATATTTTTAATTAAGATAGTATCTTTACTATTTTATTTCAGAAAAAAAGAGAATGTAATTTACATAATGAGCTTTGATAATAATCTTGGATTAATTAAATCGATGGCTCGTCGATTGCCAAAAAATAAAAGGCTATATGTATATTATGAATCATCAAGCGAAGCAGCTGCGACTGATTTAGCTGCATATGGAATTAAGACCGTCTTATTTAGGGATGGTTTCAAATTAATATTTGATTTAATTCCAAAGATAATGGCAAGTAACGTTGTCTTTTGTGACAATTACTTTCCATTCATGGGGGGCATTGCCCATCCAAAGGATTTAAAGGTTGTTCAATTATGGCATGCCAACGGAGCAATTAAGAAGTTTGGCTGGGAAGATGCTTCTACTAAGGATAGAAGTGCTTCCGACAAACGTCGTTTTCAAAAGGTTTATAACAGTTTTGATGAATACGTTGTTGCTTCCGAAACAATGGGGCATGTGTTTGAGAACAGTTATCATGTTTCCTTTGATAAAATGAAGATGATTGGTTATCCAAGATCTGATAGATTATTTAAGGAAAAATGGCAGAATATTGCCAGAAGACGTGTTTATAGTTTTGCTCCCCAATTAAAGGACAAACGAGTAATCCTATACGCACCAACATATCGTGATGAGGGAAGGTCATTTAATCCACCTAAGGGTGTTATTAAGGCCTTATCAAATGATCCTAATGCAATGGTAGTCGTAAAACTACACCCACTTCTAAAGGACTTAGAAGAAAAATTGCAAAAGGAATCAAAGAATCCAAACGTGATGTTTTCAAATCAATTATCAACCACAGATTTGTTGGCTGTAACTGATACCTTGGTAACTGACTATTCATCAGTTGCTTTTGATTATTCACTACTGCCTAATGCACATTCTCTATTGTTCTTTATGTTTGATTTAGACCAATATAAACAAAATCCAGGGATTCAAGATGATTTATTGAATTGGTTACCTACAAACCCAATTACATCCTTGGATGATTTAAGAAAAGCAATTAGTGAAGATAAACAAACAGATTTTACCAATTTCAATCACCATTGGAACAAGTACAATGATGGTTTTGCAACAAGTCGAGTAATCGACAGATATATTAAAACTTTAAAGTAAAGGAAGTGTGATCGACTTGAAGGAAGTCATTACATTAATCAAAGAGCAAATTCAAAATTTACCAATAATGTTTAGAGTCTCAAAGTACCAAGATAAGTCAGATTATCAAAGTCATTATCTAGGTATTGTTTGGGCATACCTATACCCAATTATTCAAATCTTAATTTACTGGTTAGTATTCGGTGTTGGTTTGAAGAAGGGTACATCTGGAAGTGTTGATTACCTAACTTGGATGGTTATCGGTATCACACCATGGTTCTACATGAACAGTGTTACTTTAGATGCTTCAAAGAGTATCTACCAACAAGTTGGTATGGTTTCAAAAATGAAGTTCCCAGTTAGTGTTCTACCATCAATTAAGATTCTAACTAACTTAAGTTCATTCTGGGCTATGCTAGCATGTTCAATTATCTTAGGTTACCTAAAGGGTGGAGTACTACCTAACCTATACTGGATTCAATGGCTATACTACTTCTTTGCAATGATTTGTTGGCTATTAGCATTCGGTATTTTCAACTCAACTGTAACAATTCTTGTTCGTGATTACCGTATCTTCTTACAATCAATCATGAGAGTATTGTTCTACATGTCTGGAGTTCTATTTAACTTTGAAACAAATGCTTTCCCAGCATTCTTTGTAAGATTCTTACAATTGAACCCATTCTTCTACATTGTTTCTGGATTTAGAGAATCAATGTTAGGTGAAGCTTGGTTCTGGCAAAAACCAATGTTGATGTTAATCTTCTGGCTAACAGTGCTATTCTTCCTATTGGTTGGATCACATCTACACTACAAGTTCAGAGCTCGTTTCGTGGATTACATTTAGTTAAAAGTTAAAAGGATTGAAATTGTCGTATGATGAAATTGAAGAAAAAAGTAATTAGATTTATTAAGAAGTCAATTCGTCGCGTATTGATTATGCTTAATAATATTTTGATTACTTTACCAGTAAAGAAGAATTTAGTTGTTTTTGAAAGTTTCCAGGGTAAGGATATCAATGATAACCCGGCAGCTATTTACGAAAAATGGATTGAAAAGTATCCAGAAGATAAATCAAAAGCATACTTTACTGTTAGAAAGGCTCAATATAATACTTTCAAGGAATTATATCCTAATATTAAGATGGTCAGAAAGTTCATGCCTAAATGGGTATGGGTGATGGCCAGAGCTAACTTCTGGGTATTTAATTCTAGAACACCAAAATGGTGGAATAAGAATAAGGGTACTGTATACATGCAAACATGGCATGGTACTCCTTTGAAAAAACTAGGTACTGATATCGAAAACGTTATGATGCCAGGTACTAATACTGAAAAGTACAAGCAAAACTTTACTAATGAAGCCCATCGTTGGGATTACTTAATTGCACCAAATCAATACTCTAAGGATATCTTTGCTAGAGCATTTGATTTTAATAACCACTTCTTAGATATTGGATACCCAAGAAATGACGTCTTATACTATGGTGACAATCAAGATAACATTAGTAGACTTAAGAAAAAATACCTTGGTAGAGATGATTTAAACGTAATCACCTATGCACCAACTTGGCGTGATGATAATTACAAACGTAAGGGTGTTTACAACTTTGAATTGCCATTTAGTTTAAAGACTTTCTTTGAACAAGTTGACGAAAACACTGTATTAATTATCAGACCACATTACCTTGTAAAAGACTTCATTGATATTAAGGGCTTTGAAGACCGTGTTTACATCATGGTTGAAGAAGACATCAGTGATTTATACCTAATGTCTGATCTGTTAATCACAGACTACTCATCAGTAATGTTTGACTATGCTAACTTGAAACGACCAATGTTGTTCTATGCATATGATTTAAAACATTATGAAGATGATATTCGTGGTTTCTACTTTGACTACAGAACAGAATTACCTGGACCTGTTGTTGAAGTTGAAGATGATTTTTACAAGCAAATTGATGCATTTAACAAGGAAAAGAAGTATTCTGATTACGATAAGAAGTATGAAGAATTCTATGAAAAGTACTGTGGATGGGAATCTGCAGACTCTTCAGAAAAATTTGTTGATGAAATGAGGATGATTAGTAATGACAAGTAAGTTTTTAATCGGATCTCACGTTAGCATGAATGGCTCAACCATGTTTTTGGGTTCTGCTAAAGAAGCTGACAGCTATGGTGAAAATGCATTTATGGTTTACACTGGTGCTCCTCAAAACACCAGAAGAAAGCCAATTGATGAATTAAGAGCCGAAGACGGTAAGGAATACATGAAAGAACATGGTATTTTGGAAACCGTTGTTCATGCTCCATACATCATTAATTTAGGAAATGTTACCAAGCCACAAAACTTTAAGTTTGGTGTTGATTTCTTACACGAAGAAGTTAAACGTGCTGAAGCCATTGGAGCAACACAAATTGTGTTACATCCTGGTTCTCATGTTGGTGAAGGTGCAGATAAAGCAATTGCTCAAATTGCCAAAGGTTTAAATGAAGTCATTGAACCAGATCAAAAGGTTCAAATTGCTTTGGAAACCATGGCAGGTAAGGGAACAGAAGTTGGTCGTACCTTCGAAGAAATTGCTCAAATCATTGATGGTGTTAAGGATAACGATAAAGTATCCGTTACTTTCGACACTTGTCATACTAATGATGCTGGTTACAACGTTAAAGAAGACTTTGACGGCGTTTTAAATGAATTTGACCATGTAATTGGTTTAGATCGATTAAAAGTTGTTCATTTAAATGATTCTAAGAATGATTTCGGTAGTCACAAGGATAGACACGAAATTATCGGTCTGGGAACAATCGGGTTCGATGCTTTGAACTACATTGCTCACCACGAATCTTTAGTTGATGTTCCAAAGATTATGGAAACACCAGCTGTTGCTGTTGAAGGAACCAAGAAGAAGTTGTCTCCACATTACTTCGAAGTTAAAATGTTAAAGGAACAACAATTCAATAACAATTTGATGGATGATATTTTAAATCAATAAAAATAAAAAAGAGCTGTTAAGCTCTTTTTTTTATTGGTATGAATCTAAATCAAGACTTTCCATAATTACGGTAGCAGTTTCTTCGATTGATTTATCGTGGACGTCGATAATGAGACAACCCAGTTTATGGTATAAGTTGTTAGCATATTCTAATTCTTCGTCAATGTTCTTTGAGTTTGAATATGGTGTATCTTCATCGATACCATATGATGCCATTCTGGCTTTTCTAATTTTTTGAATATCTTTAGTTACGCTGGTAAGACCAATAATCTTCTTTGGATCAACATCAAAGACTTCTTTAGGTAATTGGATGGTAGGACCAATTGGTACGTTTGAAACCTTCACTTGCTTGTTTGCAAGGTAAAGTGATAGCGGTGTCTTTGATGTTCGAGAAATTCCTAGGATCACGACATCTGCTTTTGTTAGGTTTTGAGGATTGCTTCCATCATCATTTTCAACGGAAAATTCCATCGCTTCAATGCGCTTAAAGTAGTCGTCATTTAAGTCATGAACAAGACCGCTGACACGTTCAGGGTTAAAACCTAATTGGTTACTAATGGCCTTCATGGGTTTTTGAACACAGTCAACGTTTTGTAAATTATTGGCAATTGCAAAATCTTCAATTAGTTTACTTAAATCGGCGTTCACTAGGGTATGAAAAATGACAGCTTCTTTTTGTTTAGCAATTTTTAAGATACCACTTAACATTGATTCGGTAGTGATAAATGGGTATCGTTCGTATGAAATATCGGCACTTTCAAATTGTGCACCAGCGGTTTTAGCTACTTGCATCGCTGTTTCACCACTAGAATCTGAGATGGCAAAGATATTAATATGTTTCATCAAAATCACTCCTTTTTTTACGACTTTATTATATCTAAAAAACTGTCATAAAAGTAGTTTTAAATTGAAATGTAATATTGACGTTATAAATATTGTTTTGTATAATTATTAAGAACAGTTTTAATAAATAAAAAAAGTAACTGTTGTATTTCGAGCTCGGAGGGAGGGAATTTTCATATGTCAAAAACAGTCGTTCGTAAAAACGAATCTCTTGATGATGCTCTTCGTCGTTTCAAACGTACAGTTTCCAAGAACGGTACTTTACGTGAATACCGTAAACGAGAATTCTACGAAAAACCAAGTGTTAAACGTAAATTAAAATCTGAAGCAGCAAGAAAGCGCAACAACAAGAAAAAAAGCCGTCGCTTTTAATTACTAAAAACGTTCCTGTTATTTCAGGGACGTTTTTTTTGCTAAAACTAAGATGAATATTTTGAAAGAGGGAAACTATAATGAGTATCGCTACAAGTCTTAATGAAGATCTTAAAAATGCAATGAAGGAACACAACAAAACTGCTTTGAACGTTATTCGTTCTCTAAAATCAGCCCTAACTAACGAAAAAGTTGCTTTGGGTCATGATTTAAGTGATGACGAAGAACTAACTGTTATCAGTCGTGAAGTTAAGCAAGTTAAGGAATCTATTGCTGAATTCAAAGATGGTGGTAGAGATGATTTAGTTGCCGAACAAGAAGAACAATTAGCTGTGCTAAGCAAGTACGCTCCAAAACAAATGTCAAAAGAAGAAATTGACAAGGTAGTTGAAGAAACTATCAGTGAAGTTGGTGCTTCAGCAATGTCTGATTTTGGTAAAGTAATGGGTGCTATCATGCCTAAGGTTAAGGGTAAAGCTGACGGAAACGAAGTTAACCAATCTGTAAAAGCTCACTTAAGCTAATTATTTATAAAGTATGATTGTGTTATGCCACAATCATGCTTTGTTAGTACATATTAATAACTTTTTTAAAGTCTAAATCTGTGCTAATATTTGATTATCAATAAAAAAGGGGTCGCTATATTGACAGAACAAACTGAAGTAACCAAAGAATTTATTATTCATAATTTAGATTTTGAACCTAAGTTGTTAGGGGCACAAAATAAATACGTTACAATTCTTGAAGAGGGTATGGAAGTATCAATTAATGCTTTTGGAACCAATGTAAAGGTATCCGGAAGTGAAGATAATGTTAATAAAGTTATTTCAATTTTTAAGAACTTAATGGACTTAATTCAAAATGGTGTCACATTGAATAGCAGTGACTTTGTTTCTGCTATGAATATGGCCAAAAATGATACGTTAAGTTATTTTAAAGAGCTATACAATCAAATATTAATCAAAGACTTTAAGGGTAAACCAGTCCGTGTTAAGAACTTTGGTCAACGCCAATACGTTCAATCCGTAAAACGTAATGATATTACTTTCGGAATTGGACCAGCCGGTACTGGTAAAACATACTTAGCTGTGGTTATGGCAATCGCAGCATTAAAGCACGGTGATGTCGAAAAGATTATTTTGACAAGACCTGCCGTTGAAGCCGGTGAAAGCCTAGGTTTTCTACCAGGTGATTTAAAAGAAAAAGTTGATCCATACTTGAGACCAATTTACGATGCACTTCATTCAATTCTAGGTCGTGAACACACTGCTAGATTGATGGAAAGAGGAGTTATTGAAATTGCTCCATTAGCATATATGCGTGGTAGAACATTGGACTCTGCTTTCGTTATCTTAGACGAAGCCCAAAACACCACAACTGCTCAAATGAAGATGTTTTTAACTCGTCTTGGCTTTGGTTCAAAGATGATTGTTAACGGTGATATTTCTCAAATTGATTTGCCTAAACATGCAAGTAGTGGACTAGTTCAAGCCCAATCAATCTTACAAAATGTTGAAAAAATTCGTTTTGTTAAGTTTGATTCTAAGGATGTTGTTAGACATCCAGTGGTTGCTAGAATTATCGATGCCTACGAAGAATATCAACAAAACTAGAAATTTTATAACAGGAGTACCAGAATGGATTTAGAAATTTACGATAAGACAAAAGACGGTGTAGACCAAAAACACATCGATTTAGTGGAAGATGTATTGCAATTTGCTAGCAAGGCATTAGACCTTAAGGATAATACTGAAATGTCAGTAACATTCGTTAATAATGACGAAATTAAGGAGATTAACAGTAAGTATCGTGGTGTTGACCGCGCAACTGATGTTATTAGTTTTGCGATTGAAGACGGTGATGACGATTTTCCATTAATTATGGATGATGAAATGGCCGCAGAAATCCCAGAAAACATTGGTGACATCTTTGTTTCAATCGATAAGGTTGCTGAACAAGCAGAATTTTTAGACCACTCATATGAACGTGAATTAGGTTTCCTTGTTGTTCATGGATTCCTACACTTAAATGGTTATGATCACATGAAGCAAGAAGATGAAGATGTTATGTTCCCATTGCAAAGAAAGATTATGGATGACTATGGGCTTAAGAGATAAAAAAGTAGTCAGAAAAAATCGTAGTTTTGCTGAATCCTTTAAGCACGCTTTTGATGGTTTAGTAATATTATGCAAGACAGAACGTAACTTTAGATTTCATCTAATTGCATCTTTAGTCGTAGTGATTATTTCTTTTATTCTTAAGATTGATTTGAGCCAATGGGTTTGGATTTTGTTAGCAATATTTATTGTTTTAATCGCTGAAGTTGTAAATACGTTATGTGAATCAATTGTTAATTTAATTGTTGGTAATAAGTACGATGAAATTGCCAAGAAGGCCAAAGACGTCGCTGCCGCAGGTGTGGTCATTGCGTCAATCTTTGCAGCAATCATCGGATTATTGGTATATGTTCCAATTATATTTGGACTTTAACAGCACGGAGGAATTATTATGGAATTTGATCCAAACTTTCATTCAGGATTTGTAGCAATCGTTGGTAGACCAAATGTTGGTAAATCAACATTCTTGAACCGTATTATCGGTCAAAAAATTGCGATTATGAGTGATAAAGCACAAACAACTAGAAACAAGATTCAAGGTGTATACACCGATGATGAATCACAAATTGTCTTCTTGGATACCCCAGGAATTCACAAGCCAAATAATAAATTAGATGATTTCATGGAAAAATCAGCTTTTTCAGCTTTAAAAGAAGTTGATGCTGTTTTATTCATGGTAAGTGCCACTGAAACAAGAGGTGCGGGAGATAACTTTATCATTAACCGTTTAAAGGATATTGATAAACCAGTTTACTTAATCATCAACAAGATTGATGAAATTAATCCAAATAAACTTCTAAGTATCATGGATATTTACAAGAAAGCGCTTGATTGGAAAGAAGTTTTCCCAATTTCAGCACTACAAGGTAACAACGTTGATGAATTGATGGACAACTTAAAACAATTATTACCAGCGGGTCCACAATACTACCCAGAAGACGAAGTAACTGATCACCCAGAACGTTTTATCGTTGCTGAATTAATCAGAGAAAAAATCTTAATGTTAGCAAGAGACGAAATCCCTTACTCAATTGCGATTGATATCTTAAGCATGAAGACCAAGGAAAACGGCAATGTAGATATCCAAGCTGATATCTTAGTAGACCGTCCTGGACAAAAGGGAATCTTAATTGGTAAGCAAGGATCAATGCTAAAGAAGATTGGAACGCTTGCAAGACAAGATATCGAAGACTTATTAGGTAGCAAGGTTTATCTAAAACTTTGGGTTAAGGTTCATCCTGGATGGCGTAATGAATCATCCGTTCTTAAGTCATTAGGATACAAGAAAGATAATTACTAAAATTTTAAAAATGGTCGGTGAATAAAAATGGATTCACAAACATATATGAATTTTCACGGTATTTTACTATACCGAAAGAACTTTAAAGAAAATGATATGTTAGTTAAGTTTTTAACGGCCGAGGCAGGCAAGAAGATGTTTTTCATTCGAGGCGCTCGAAAAAGGGGCTTTAAGATGATGGCGGATATCTTGCCTTTTACCTATGGTACGTATTCTGGAAAGATAAATGCTGAAAACTTATCTTATATTTATAGTGGATTAGATACTGACCATTATGAAAACATTAGCGAGGATATTTTCTTAAATGCCTATGCTACTTACATTATGTCTTTAGTCGACGTTGCATTTCCTGACTCAACACCAATTCCGCATTGGTTCAACCAGTTGTTTGCAGCGTTACGATTAATCGATAACGGGGTTGACCCTGAGGTGATTACCAACATCTGTGAAATCCAACTTTTAGGTGAGTTTGGGGTACAACCTGAACTAAGGGGATGCGCCATTTGTGGTCGTACTGATCTTAACTTTGACTATTCTGAAGCCTATGGTGGATTGATTTGCCAAAATCACTTTCATTTAGATGCTAATCGTTTGCACTTAGATCAAAAGACCATTTATTATTTACGTCGTTTTTCAATTATTGATTTAAATAAATTGGGTAACGTTAACGTAAATGACAATACAAAGCAAAATTTAAGAATGTTACTCGATAAGATTTACTCGGATTCTGTAGGGATTCATTTAAAGAGTAAAAGTTTCTTAGATCAAATGAACGACCTAAGATTATAGAATTGATTTTTTAGCAATTGTAAACTATAATTAAGTTAAATAAATACGAATGGTAATGACAAAAGAGGGTCATTGAATAAAATGATATCCAGCGATAGTAGGACAGTGTGAGCTACTTGCATTTTTCAATGATTGGCACTTTTTGAACCAAAGAAATCAAGCTGCTGACGAAAGTCAGAAGTAGGGTGGAACCGCGAATAATCGTCCCTATGTAAACTGTATTTAAGTATACTTTTTGCATAGGTTTTTTTTATGCCATTCGTTTATTAGGAGGAAGTAACATGACAGAAAAGTTGTCAATGCAAGACATCATTTTAAAATTACAACAATACTGGTCATCAAAAGGTTGTATGTTAATGCAAGCATACGATACTGAAAAGGGTGCCGGAACTATGAGTCCATACACATTCTTACGTGCAATTGGACCTGAACCATGGAACGCAGCATACGTTGAACCTTCTAGAAGACCTGCTGATGGTAGATATGGTGAAAACCCTAACCGTTTATACCAACATCACCAATTCCAAGTAATCATGAAACCATCTCCTGAAAACATCCAAGAACTATACTTGGATAGTTTAAAAGAACTTGGCATTAACCCAGAAGAACACGATATTCGTTTCGTTGAAGATAACTGGGAAAACCCATCAATGGGTTGTGCCGGTGTTGGTTGGGAAATCTGGCTAGACGGAATGGAAGTTACTCAATTTACTTACTTCCAAATCGTTGGTGGTCAAGAAATGAACCCTGTTGCTTCAGAAATTACTTACGGTCTAGAAAGACTTGCTTCATATGTTCAAGACGTTAACAACGTTTTTGAACTAGAATGGAGTGATGGTGTTAAGTACGGTGATATCTTTAAGGAACCAGAATACGAACACTCAAAATACAGTTTCGAAGAAAGTAACCAAGAAATGTTACTAAAGATGTTTGATGACTTCGAAACAGAAGCTAAAAAACAAATCGCAAACGGCTTAGTTCACCCTGCATACGACTACGTTCTAAAATGTAGCCACACATTTAACTTATTAGATGCTAGGGGTGCCGTTTCAGTTACTGAACGTGCCGGATACCTTTCAAGAATCAGAAGAATGGCTAGAGAAATCGCTAAGGCCTTCATTGCTGAAAGAAAGAAACGTGGCTTCCCACTTATTAAAGATGAAAAATTAAGACAATCTCTTCTAAAAGATGATGAAAACAAGGAGGAAAAATAATGGCTCACACATTTTTACTTGAAATTGGACTAGAAGAAATGCCAGCTCATGTGGTAACTCCTAGTATCAAACAATTAGTTAAGAAGACTGAAGATTACTTAAAAGATCAAAGAATCGATTTTGATGATGTTAAGCCATTCTCAACTCCTCGTCGTTTAACTATCCAAATTGAAGGTTTAGCTGATAAGCAACCTGACGTAAACGAAAATGTAAAGGGTCCTGCTAAGAAGATTGCTTTAGATGACGAAGGTAACTGGTCAAAAGCAGCCATCGGTTTCACTAAGGGACAAGGCTTAAGCACAGATGACATTACCTTTAAAGAAGTTAAGGGTACTGAATATGTTTTTGTTGAAAAACATATCGCCGGTAAGCCTGTTAAAGAAGTTCTAATGGGACTAAAGGATGTTATCACAAGCATGACATTCCCCACACTAATGAAGTGGAACGTTTACCGTTTGGACTTTATTCGTCCAATTAGATGGATGGTAGCTTTGTTAGATGATGAAGTATTACCAATTCAAATTCTAGACGTTACTGCTTCAAACGTTAGTCGTGGCCACAGATTCTTAGGTCAAGACACAACCATCAACTCAGCTGGTGAGTACGAAGAAAAGTTAAAAGAACAATTCGTAATTGTTGATGCTCAAAAACGTAAAGACTTAATCGTAAAACAAATCAAAGAAATCCAAGATGAAAACAACTGGGTAATTAACATTAACCCGGGTCTACTTGAAGAAGTTAACAACTTGGTTGAATGGCCAACTGCATTCTTTGGTAAGTTCGATGAAAAATACTTACAACTACCTTCAGAAGTTCTAATTACTTCAATGAAGGACAACCAAAGATTCTTCTACGTTAACGATCAAAATGGTAACATCTTACCATTCTTTATCTCAGTTAGAAACGGTAACAGCGAATACATCGAAAACGTGATTGCCGGTAACGAAAAAGTGCTTACTGCACGTCTAGAAGATGCAATGTTCTTCTACCAAGAAGATCAAGCTAAGAATATCGACTTCTACGTAAACAAGCTAAAGAAGGTAAGTTTCCACGACAAGATTTCAACTATGTTTGAAAAGATGCAACGTGTTGAAAAGATTGCCGAAGTAATTGGTCAACATGCTAAACTAAGCGACCAAGAACTAAAAGATGTTAAACGTGCTGCTCAAATTTACAAGTTTGATTTAGTAACCGGTATGGTTGGTGAATTCTCAGAACTACAAGGTGTCATGGGCGAAAAGTACGCTCTATTAAAGGGTGAAAATGAAGCCGTTGCTACTGCTATTCGTGAACACTACATGCCAATTTCAGCAACAGGTGAACTACCAGCAACCAAGGTTGGTTCAGTTCTTTCCCTAGCTGATAAGTTTGACAGTATCCTAACTTTCTTTGCCGCTGGTATGATTCCAAGCGGTTCAAATGACCCATACGCATTGAGAAGACAAGCTAACGGTATCGTTAGAATTGTTAAGAACGAAGAATTAAACTTCAACTTAACTGAAATGATGGAAGCATTCATCAAGGCTGAAAAGGATGAAAACGTTGCTCCTGACTTGGATCAAAACAAGGAAATTAGCGAAATCGTTTCATTCATCAAGGATAGAATTGTTAAGCAACTAAAGGCTGACAAGATTAGACATGATATTATCGATGCTGCAGGTAACTCAAACAACGATAATATTGAATTTATCTTTAACGTTGCCGATATTCTAAACGAACACAAGGAAGATGATAACTTCAAGGAATCTGTTGAAGCATTAACTCGTGTTCTAAGAATTTCAGAAAAGCAAGACTTTGCCGCAGACGACTTAAATGTTGATGAATCATTATTTGAAAACGATTCTGAAAAGAAGCTTCATTCAAATGTTGATGCAATCTCAGGTGATTTCTTCTCACTAAGTGCAAACGATGAATACAACAAGTTATTCGACTTGAAAGATTCAATTAACGACTACTTTGACCAAACAATGGTTATGGCTAAAGAAGAAAACGTTAAGAACAATCACTTACGTGAATTAACTAAGTTATCAAACATGATTAACTGGTTTGCTGATTTAAACCAACTAATCGTAAAATAGAATTGATAGACAAACCTATGATGGGTTGATAAAATACTGTATAATATTTATTCGTATTTTTAACAAAAGTCGCACTAGAAATCGGTGCGACTTTTATCAGTGAAAGGAGATATGCTGACAATGATTCCTGAAGAAGTAATTGATCAGATTAGAAATGAAACCAACATTGCCGATGTGGTTGGTCAGTTTGTTTCATTGAAAAAATCTGGTAGTAATCTATTTGGTATATGTCCATTTCATAATGAAAACACTGCATCATTTTCTGTTAATGAACAAAAACAAATCTTTCACTGTTTCAGTTGTGGAAGAGGTGGAAATGTCTTTAAGTTCATGATGGAATTGGAAAATCTTTCATATCCGGAAGCGGTAATGAGAGTTGCTGACATGCAAGGAATTGAAATTCCTGATCAATATAAGCATTCCAATAAAGCTAAATCAAACATCAATCCGGTTGAGAAAAAGTTAATCGATATGCATGAGCTAGCCACTGAATTGTATAGTCATATTTTGATGAATACAGAAGTGGGACAACCGGCATTAGATTACTTGCACGAACGTGGATTGACCGATGACACCATCAAGTTCTACCGTTTGGGGTTTGCACCTAAGGAACAAATCTTAAATAAGTTTTTGGAAAACAAGAAAGTTCAATATGATGACATGAGAAAATCTGGTTTATTTATTGAAACTGATGATGGTAAACTTCGTGATCGTTTCTTTGACCGTATCATGTTCCCAATTAAAAACGAGTTTGGTAATCTGATTGGTTTCTCAGGACGTGTAATGGATAAAAATGCCTCAACGGCAAAATACCTAAACAGTCCTGAAACTGATATTTTCAACAAACGAAAAGTCTTATTCAACCTATCTGATGCCAAGACAACCATTCAAAAGCAAAAAAACGTTATCTTGTTTGAAGGATTCATGGATGTTATTTCCGCTTATCAATCAGGTGTGACCAACGGAATTGCTTCAATGGGAACTAGTCTTACCACCGAACAAATTGCTACGATTAAACGTTTAACACCAAGCGTTAGTGTTTGTTATGATGGTGATGCACCGGGACAAAATGCGATTAATCGAGCATTGTCATTATTAGGTAATACAGATTTATCTCTAGGTGTTATTCAAATGCCTGAGGGAATTGATCCCGATGAATATCGTAAACAATATGGTGAGGAAAAGTTTGCTAGTTATATGCATTCCGCCTACGAATCACCACTTTCGTTTAAGATGCGATACTTCAAGTTGAACCGTAACTTGGATAATGAAACTGACCAGATTAGTTATATTAACGATGTCTTACAGGAAGTTGCTAAGATTTCCGATCCATTGGAAAGAGACATTTATGTTAACCAATTATCTGATCAATTTAACTTGAACAAGTTAGATTTAACTAATCGAATGAATACCTATATTCAAAAGAACAACGTTAACAAGTCGATTCAAAAATCAAGGGATGAACCACAACAAGGTCATCCAGTCATCCAACCAATTGATAACGTCAGATCACATAGCAAGGTTGAATTGGCGGAATTATATCTATTTAATCGCATTTTGATGTCACGTGAAATGTGGCAACATTTGATGAGTAAAGATGGTTTTTCATTTGTGGATGATGATTTTCAACTTCTATACACATTGGCACAAGGCTATATGGCAACACATGACGAATATAAGTCAGCAGAGTTTCAAGACTTCATTAAAGAAGAAAAGTTACAAAATATGTTGATTAATATCGAAATGTTACCGTTAAGCGATGCGCCAAATAAAGAAGAGGTTGACGATTATGTTAATATAATAATGAATGAGGCGCCGATCGATGTTCAGCTTAAGAACAAACAGGCTGAATTGAATGATGCCAAGAAGCTAGGGGATGTTGATAAACAAACTGAACTAGCGATGGAAATCATCAAGTTACAAAGACAAAAACAGTTGAACGACAGATCGTAATTTAGGAGGCACTTTAATGGCTGAAAAGAAGTTAAACAAGAAAGAACTAAAAGAATCAACCAATGCTTTAATTAAGAAGCAAAAGAAAGTTGGACACGTTACTTATGACGATGTTAATGACACAATTGCTGTGCCATTCAAGCTAACTAAGACGGAAATGTACGAATTACTAGAAAAAATTGAAGACGCTGGTATTAGTGTTGTTGATAAAAATGGTGATCCAGATCCACGTGCCCTAGAAGCAGCTAAAAAGGTTACTCAAGCTGAATTGAAGAACTCAGCTTCAGCTCCTACTGGTGTTAAGATTAACGACCCAGTTAGAATGTACCTAAAAGAAATTGGACGTGTTCCGCTTCTAACTGCTGACCAAGAAGTTGACTTGGCTCTTCGTATCGAAGAAGGCGACGAAGAAGCTAAACAAGAACTAGCTGAAGCTAACCTTCGTTTGGTTGTTTCAATTGCTAAGCGTTACGTTGGTCGTGGTATGCAATTCTTGGACTTAATCCAAGAAGGTAACATGGGTCTAATGAAGGCTGTAGAAAAGTTTGATTACAGAAAAGGTTTCAAGTTCTCAACTTACGCTACTTGGTGGATTAGACAAGCTATTACACGTGCGATTGCTGACCAAGCTAGAACTATCAGAATTCCAGTTCACATGGTTGAAACAATCAACAAATTAATCCGTATTCAAAGACAATTACTTCAAGATTTAGGTCGTGAACCTACACCCGAAGAAATTGGTGCTGAAATGGATATGCCAACTCAAAAGGTTAGAAGCATTCTAAAGATTTCTCAAGAACCAGTTTCTCTAGAAACACCAATTGGTGAAGAAGATGACTCTCACTTAGGTGACTTTATCGAAGACCAAGATGCAACTAGTCCAGCCGACCACGCTGCATACGAATTACTAAAGGAACAACTTGAAGGTGTCTTAGATACTCTAACTGACCGTGAAGAAAACGTTTTAAGATTACGTTTCGGTCTAGACGATGGTCGTACTAGAACCCTTGAAGAAGTTGGTAAGGTTTTTGGTGTTACTCGTGAAAGAATTAGACAAATTGAAGCTAAGGCTTTGAGAAAGTTACGCCACCCATCCAGAAGTAAACAACTAAAGGATTTCCTTGAATAATAATTAAAACAGATAGCATTTGCTATCTGTTTTTTATTTTCTATAGCGGTTATAATATAACTAATAACAAAGTAGAAAAGGTGTTTTTATGGACGCAAATAAGTTATCTCAAAGATTGAAAGTAGTTGCAGATTTTGTTCCGCAAAATAGTCGAGTAGCAGACATCGGATCTGATCATGCATACTTGCCAGTTTATTTGATGAAACAAAAACAAATTGAATTTGGAATTGCTAGTGAGGTTGCTAAGGGACCTCTAGACAACGCAATTCAAGAAATTAAAGCTGAAGGTTTAAGTGATCGAATCGACACTAGACTAGCAGATGGATTATTATCAGTTCAACCAGAGGATAAAATTGATTGTGTTACCATTGCCGGAATGGGTGGAACTTTAATCAAGAATATCCTAGAAAACGGTAAGTCACACTTGTCAGGAAATGAATTGTTAATTCTTCAACCAAACGTTGGAGAAGATCGTTTGAGAACATGGTTAATGAATAACCAATATGAAATTAGTGATGAAACCATCTTAAGAGAAGACGGTCACACCTATGAAATTATCGTTGCGAAAAAGACAGACGAACCAGTAAAATACACAGAACAAGAAATTAAGTTTGGCCCATTTTTACTAAAACAACACTCAGATGTTTTCGTTGAGAAGTGGGAAAACGAAATTGAAAGAATTGAAATGGTAATTGACCAAATGAACTTGGCCAAGCATGATAAACCAGTTGATAAGATTAATTCAATGAAGAAGGAAATTGAGGAAATTAAAGAGGTGTTATAAATGAAAGCATTCGACTTAATTAACCAGTTTGAAAAATTTGCACCAAAGGAGATTGCGGTTGAACACGACCCAATCGGTTTGCAAATTGGATCGATTAATCAAGAAATTCATAAGGTGTTAGTAACCTTAGACGTTAGACCAGAAGTGGTTGAAGAAGCGATTGAAAACGACTGTGATATGATTTTTTCTCATCATCCAGCGATGTTTAGACCTGTTAAAAACATGGACTTAGATGTCCCACAAAATAAGATGTATGCCGACATCATTAAGAACAACATCGTTGTTTATTCTGCACACACCAATTTGGATAACGCTGATGGTGGTATGAACGATTGGTTAGCTGAAGCAATGGACCTAAGAAACGTTGAAGGACTAGTAAGTCAAGGAGATTATAATGGAGTTGAATACTTCATGGGTCGAATTGGTGAACTAAAGGAAACCACAACAGTCGAACAGTTTGCGCATAATTGTAAGCAATACTTCAATGTCTCCGGTCTTCGCCTAATTAGTCATGAATTGAATAAGCCAGTTAAAAAAGTTGCCGTTCTAGGTGGCGATGGTGGTAAGTTCTATAACATTGCTAAGGATAAAGGTGCAGACGTTTATGTTACCGGGGATGTTTATTATCACGTCGGTCATGATATGATTGCTGACCATATGTCAGTTGTTGATCCCGGCCATCACATCGAAAGCATTTGCAAACCATATTTGGCAGAAATGTTCAAAGAGTGGGCAAAAGATTATGATTGGCCAATAGATGTGATAGAATCTTCTATAAACACTGATCCATATCAATTTATTTAGGGGGAAACACCATGAGTAAGTATGAAGACTTAGTACCTCGTTTTTTGAGATACGTTAAGATTAACACGCGTTCTGATGAAAGCAGCACTACCATTCCATCAGCAAACCGTGAAACAGTATTTTTAAACCAATTAAAGGAAGAACTAAAAGAAATTGGTTTATCTAACGTAAGAACAAATGAAGAAAGTGCATATGTATTTGCAACCCTACCTTCAAACATCGACAAAGATGTTAAGAAGATTGGTTTCATTTCACATATTGATACTGCTGATTTTAATTCAGAAAATGTGAACCCACAATTTGTAGAAAACTATGATGGAAAATCAAACATCAAATTAGGTGACGGTGAATACAACTTAGATCCAAACGTATTTGAAAGTCTACATAAGTATTCTGGTGATACTCTTATCACAACTGATGGAACCACTTTATTAGGGGCTGACGATAAGTCAGGAGTTTCCGAAATCATTTCATCCATGAAGTACTTAATTGACCATCCTGAAATTAAGCACGGTGAAATCGAAGTTGGTTTTGGTCCGGACGAAGAAATCGGAACTGGTTCATTGAAGTTTGATGTTGATGATTTCGGTGCTGAAATGGCTTACACCGTTGATGGTGGTGCTAAGGGTCAATTACAATACGAAACCTTTAATGCCGCTGGTGCAACCGTTGAAATTAAAGGAACCGATGTCCATCCTGGTGAAGCCAAGGATGTCATGGTCAATGCCGCTCTATTAGCAATGGAGTTCAATGCTAAACTACCTGTATACGAAAGACCTGAATACACTGATGACAAGGAAGGATTCTACTTCTTACTTGAAATTAATGGTACTCCGGACAACACCAAGATGTCTTACATCATCAGAGATCATGACAGAAACCGTTTTGAAGAAAGAAAAGAATACTTCAAAAAGATTGCTGATGAAATGAACAAACGCTTTGATTATGACCGTGTTCACGTTGAAGTTAAAGACCAATACTACAACATGGCCGAAGTGATCGAAAAGAACATGGAAGTCGTTGATTTAGCCAAGGAAGCAATGAATAATGTTGACGTTAAACCAGACATTTTCCCAGTTCGTGGGGGAACTGATGGTTCAACAATCTCATTTAAGGGATTACCAACACCAAACTTGTTTGCCGGTGGTGAAAACATGCACGGTCGTTTTGAATATGTATCTGTTCAAACAATGGAAAAAGCATGTGATGTCATCATTGAAATCGCTAAGTTAAACGCAGAAAAATAATTAGTCAAAAAAGGTCAAAATAATTTGATTTAATGTGACCTTTTGGTAAAATTTACCTATGAGATTGATTTCTCATAGGTATTTTTTATTAAGTAGGTGAAATAATTGAATCCAGATGAATTAACAGAAGCAGTATCACAAGCGTTAGCTGAAGCACAAAAGGTGGCTGCTAATCGCAAACATCAAGAAATCACAATTACCCATTTATTCAAGGTATTGGTTCAACCAGGTGAATTAGCAAGACAAATTTTTGCTGAAGCAGGGATGAACGTTGATGATTTCGAAAAGCAATTGGATCAACAACTAGATGAAATTGCAACAGTAGATGGCCAAGGCGTGGCCTATGGACAAAATATTTCATCCAGTATGCTAGAACTATTACAAAACGCAGAAAAAGAAAAAACAAACTTGGGTGATGGCTATGTTGCCGTTGATACATTAGTAATCGCATTAATGGATACAACAGGGAACAAAGTTGTCGACTATGTAAAAGGCCAAGGAATTACAAAACAAAAGATTGAAGAAGTAGTACAAAATATCAGAGGGGGCGAAAAGGTGACTTCAAAGAATCAAGAAGATAATTATCAAGCACTTAAGAAATATGGTGTCGACTTGGTTGCCGAAGCCAGAGCAGGTAAGTTAGGACCTATTATTGGAAGAGACGAAGAAATTCTAGACGTAATCAGAATTCTTTCCAGAATGACCAAGAACAATCCTGTTTTGATTGGTGATCCCGGTGTTGGTAAGACCGCTATCGTGGAAGGTTTAGCAAAACGTATTGCCGTAAACGATGTTCCTGAAAACCTAAAGGACAAGTCATTGTTTGAATTAGACATGAGTTCATTGATTGCTGGTGCCAAGTACCGTGGTGAATTCGAAGAACGTTTGAAGGCGGTTTTAAAGGCTGTTAAAAAGTCTGAAGGCCAAATTATCATGTTCATTGATGAAATTCACAACATCGTTGGTGCTGGTAAATCAGAAGGTAGTATGGATGCCGGAAATATCTTAAAACCAATGTTAGCTCGTGGTGAACTCCATTTGATTGGTGCAACTACTGTTGACGAATACAGAAAGTACATGCAAAAGGATAAGGCGCTTGAAAGACGTTTCCAAAAGGTTAGCGTTGATGAACCAAGTGTTGACGATACCATCACAATTCTTCGTGGAATTAAAGAACGACTAGAAATTCACCACGGAGTAAGAATTCACGACAATGCCTTAGTTGCTGCTGCAAAGTTGGCTGACCGTTACATTCCAGATCGTTTCTTACCTGATAAGGCGATTGATTTAGTTGATGAAGCATCTTCAACAATCGAAGTTGAAATGAACTCCAATCCAACTGAATTGGATCAAGCCAACCGTAAGTTAATGCGTGCCGAAGTCGAAGAAGCCGCATTAAAGAACGAAGAAGATGACGAATCAAAGGCTCGTTTGGCCAAGCTAGAACCAGAACTAGCTAACTTAAAGGAAACTGTTAATAAGTTAAACGCTAGATGGCAACAAGAAAAGTCATCCATTAAGACATTAGGTGACAAGAAGGCTGAACTGGACCAAGCTAAGAATGACTTGCAACAAGCCGAAAGCTCATACGATTTAAATAAGGCTGCCATTCTAAAACATGGTACGATTCCAAAGCTGGAAGAAGAACTTGCTAAGATGGAAAATCAAGATCATGAAGACGACTGGTTGGTTAGTGAATCAGTTACAGAAGACGGTATTGCAGAAGTATTAAGTCGTGAAACTAAGATTCCTGTTGCCCGTTTGATGCAAGGTGAAAGAGAAAAACTACTTCATTTAGACGACAACTTGCATAAGCGAGTAGTTGGTCAAGATGAAGCCGTTGAAGCTGTTTCCGATGCGGTACTACGTTCTAGAGCTGGTCTACAAGACCCAAGTAAACCGCTAGGATCATTCCTATTCCTAGGACCTACCGGTGTTGGTAAGACCGAACTTGCCAAATCATTAGCTGAAAACCTATTCGATTCAGAAGAACACATGGTAAGAATTGACATGTCAGAATACATGGAAAAAGAATCCGTTTCTAGACTTGTCGGTGCTGCTCCAGGATACGTTGGTTACGAAGAAGGTGGCCAATTAACTGAAGCCGTTAGAAGAGATCCATACACCATTGTTTTGTTTGATGAAATAGAAAAAGCGCATCCTGATGTCTTCAACGTCTTACTACAAGTATTAGACGATGGAAGATTAACCGATGGCCAAGGCCACACAGTTGATTTCAAGAATACGCTATTGATTATGACATCAAATCTAGGTTCTGATATCTTATTGAATGGTTTGGATAAGGACGGAAACATTTCTGATAAGGCTAAGAAACAAGTCAATGACTTGTTGAAGAAGAGCTTCAAACCAGAATTCCTAAACCGAATTGATGACATCATCACATTCAAGCCACTATCCAAGAAGGATGTAAGACAAATTGTTAAACATTTAATCGACCAATTAGGTCAACGTTTAAATGATCAACAAATCAAGATTGAAGTCAGTGATGAAGCACTAGACTGGATTACTGATAATGGATACGACCCACAATATGGTGGAAGACCATTACAAAGATTTGTGACAAGAAATGTCGAAACCCCATTAGCTAAGTTAATCATTGCAGATAAGGTAAAAGCCAAGTCTACAGTTAAGATTGGATTAGCAAACAACGAATTAACATTTGAATAAACAAAAAAAGCTCAAGTTGATTAACTTGAGCTTTTATTATTTGACTGAGTGTTTTGAAATAAGTGTTAAAGCGTTAACAGCGATTAATACAACAACGGCTGATACGACACCAATTTCAGTTAAGTTATAGGTTAGTCCAGTTAATTGACTGGCAATGTATCCGATGATTTCACCGAAGATAACAGCCCAGAAAATAACTAATAGATTTGAAATAATGAATTTCATCATATCCACCTCACATTTCATAGAAATTTTACCACAGTTAAGAAGTAAAAAACAGTTATAAATAATCCAACCAATTGATATTTTTGTTATAATTGTTGAAGGAAAGGGATGATTTTTATGGATTATACACCGTTAAACGTAATGAGTTCATACAGTTTGTTGAATAGTACAATCTCAATAGATGAATTAATTTCAACAGCAATTAAACGTGGGTATACTAACCTGGCGTTGACTGATGACAAAGTTATGTATGGTGCAGTTGAATTCTATGATAAGTGTATAAAAAATAATATTCATCCAATTATCGGACTTACTTTTTCCGTTGAGAATGTCTCAGCGGATGAGGAGTCAAATCAATTGATTGTTTTAGCAAAGAATAATGATGGATACAAAAACATCATGAAATTATCAACTCTAGCTAAAACAAGGGAAAACGAAAATCTTTCGATAGATGATGTACTTAGTTTTACCAAAGATACTTTTATCATTGTTCCTGATTATGGCGAGGTAGCAGCGTTGATTAAACAACACCAAGTCGATACAGTGAGCGATTTTATAGGTGATCTAAAGAATGGTCATGAAGGTGGAGATATCTTCTTGGCGATTAGTGAAGAAAAACTAGAAGATAATGACTACATTGAACAAGTAAAACCATTATCAGAACAATTAGGGGTTGGCCTAATTGCATCATCTAGAGTCCAAAATCTAAATAGCGATGATGCATTCGCTCTAAAAGTAATGCAATGCATTCGAGATGATAATCGCCGTCTAACCAATCCACTGGGTGAAAGTCATGAAGAAACCCAGAACTGGTTAAAACCAAGTACTGATGTGATTAATGATTACCAACTAAAGGGACTTGAAGAATGCTTAACTAATAACGAAAAAGTAGCACAAAGCTGTCATGTCAAGATTAGTAAAAAACAACCGGTACTACCTCACTATGAAAACGGTAAGAATATGTCTTCCAAGGATTTCCTAGCCGAGTTATGTATAACTGGTTTAAAGCACCGTTTAGTGGAATTAGCAGTTCCGAAAGGTAAATGGCTAGTTTATCGTGACCGTTTAAAACATGAGTTACAAGTGATTGATGGCATGGGCTTCAACGATTATTTCCTAATCGTGTGGGACGTTATTAACTATGCTCATCAACAAAATATCATGACTGGACCCGGACGTGGTTCAGCAGCCGGATCACTTGTTTCGTTTTGTTTGTACATTACAGATGTTGATCCGATTGAATACGACCTATTGTTTGAACGTTTCTTAAATGACCAACGTGCTCAAATGCCGGATATTGATTTGGATATTCCAGACGATAAACGTGAAGTGATTTTAAACTATGTCCATGATAAGTATGGGCATCAAAACGTTGCTCAAATCGTTACTTTTGATACAATGTCGACCAAACAAGTATTAAGGGATGTGGGTAGAACATTTGGTTTATCTAAGTTTGAACAAGACGAGTGGAGTAAAGCCATTCCAAACAAGTTAAAGATTACGCTTAAGGAATCTTACGATAACTCACTAAAACTTAGGAACCTCGTTAACGACAATGCCTTGAATAAGTTGATGTATGAAACGGCTACTAAACTAGAAGGTAACCCTAGACATTCATCGACGCATGCTGCCGGATTGGTGTTAAGTCAAAACAAAATTGTTGAGACTTCACCGCTTCAATCAGGAAATGAAGAGCTATTGATTACTCAATATTCTAAGAACTACGTAGAAGAAATCGGTTTGCTGAAGATTGATTTTCTTGGTTTAAAGAACCTTTCAATTTTAAACGACATCATTCAACTAGTTAGAAAAGATGTTAACAGTAATTTTGATATCAGAAAGATTAATTTAAACGATCCCAAAACATTGGAATTATTCCAACAGGGTGATACAAATGGAATCTTCCAATTTGAATCTGACGGGATTAAACGTGTTTTGAAATCATTACATCCGGATAACTTCAATGAGGTTGCGGCCGTTGATGCCTTGTACCGTCCTGGTCCAATGGAAAATATCGACACCTTCATTGCTCGAAAGAAGGGCAATGAAAAGGTTGAAGGAATCGATGCAACCCTTGTTGATGTGTTAGGGCCAACGTATGGAATCATTGTTTATCAAGAACAGGTAATGCAAGTGGCATCAATCATGGGTGGCTTCACACTTGGTGAAGCCGACTTGTTACGTCGTGCAATGAGTAAGAAAAAGCAAGGCGTAATGGAATCAATGAGAGATAAGTTTATTACTGGAGCCGAAAAGAAGGGTTACTCAAAGCAATCCGCTAGTCAAACCTTCGAATATATTGAACGATTTGCTAGTTACGGTTTCAATAAGTCTCATGCTGTGGCTTACAGTAAGATGGCATTTGAATTAGCTTATTTGAAGGCCCATTTTAGTCGTCAATTCTTTACCGGATTGTTGAACTCCGTAATGGGAAATCACGACAAGATTAATGTTTATGTTGTGGAGGCTAAGAAACGTAATATTAATGTATTGGCACCTGATATCAATAAGTCATTTGAAGAGTTTATTGACGATGGGCAAAACATTATCTTTGGTCTAAGATGCATCAAGGGAATCCGTAGTGATTTTATTCGTGAAATTGTTGAAGAACGTGAACAAAATGGTCCATACAAGGGACTAGAAGAGTTCATTTCCAGAATTTCACCACAGTTTAGAAAAAACGACTTATTAAAACCACTTATTTACGTGGGTGCTTTTGATAGTTTTAGTGATAATCGCTCCGAATTAGCTAATTCGATTGATGAATACGTTGAATCAGTTAACTTAAGCGGCGGATCTCAGGACTTATTCAAGACACTAAAGCCTAAAAAGCGAGTTGCCGAAGAACTTAGTCTAGTTGATAAACTGAAATTGGAAAATAAATACGTTGGTGTTTATTTATCAGGACATCCAGTAGAACAATATCAAAAACTACAAAGTGCAATGAAGATTGTTTCTTCAGACGAATTGGGTAGTTATGATGAACCAATTAACTGTCTATTGTTTGTGCAAAGAGTTAAGACCATTAGGACCAAAAAGGGTGACAATATGGCGTTCGTTGATGGAACAGATGTTGCCGGAGATATTAACGTGACAGTCTTCCCATCAACTTACAAACTTATTGCTAATTGGATTAGAACATCTATGGTAATTATGGTAAGTGGTAAACCCGAAAAGAGAAACGGTCAGTATCAACTGATTGCCGATAAGATGTATCCTGCAGCAAACGTTTTGAGTAAAATCAAAAAGCAAATGCCTAGTGAAAAATGGTATTTGAAGATTGATGAGGCCCACAATTCCAATCAAGTATTGAGAAATGTTTATGCATTGATGAAACAAAATCATGGAAATCATCAAGTCGTTATATATAATTCACAAAACGGTACCAAAAAGCTGTTAAGTTCGGACAATAATTTGAATAATAGCAAGGAATTGCACGATAAACTTATTCAATTATTAGGCAATGGCAATGTAGTTTATAAATAATTTTGAATTATTAAAAAATTGCGCAAAAATAAAAGACATAAATTTTAAAAAGTGATACAATTCTAGATGAAACCTAGTTATGCATGATAGTCATCTTTTAGGGATGATTTATCATACAAAATAAAAGGAGAGATTTTTACTTATGAAGAAAACAAAAATCGTAAGTACATTAGGACCTGCTAGTACCGATGTTGACACTATTGTCAAATTAATCGAATCTGGCGCTAATGTTTTCAGATTTAACTTCTCACATGGTGACCATGAAGAACACTTTGATCGTTTAAACAAAGTTCATGAAGCCGAAAAGAGAACTGGTAAGACTGTTGGTCTTATGCTTGATACTAAGGGTGCTGAAATCCGTACTACTATCCAAAAAGATGGTAAGATTGAATTCCACACTAACGACGAATTTAGAATTTCAATGGACGAATCTATTGAAGGTACTAAAGAAAAGATCGCCGTTACTTACCCTGGCTTATTAGCTGACGTTCACGTTGGTGGCCACATCTTATTTGATGACGGTATCCTAGACTCAGTTATCAAAGAAATCGATGAAGCTAACAAAGAACTAGTTGTTGTTGCTCAAAACAACGCTACTCTAGGTTCACGTAAAACTGTTACTGCACCTGGTGTTTCAATTAACTTACCAGGTATTACTGAAAAGGATTCAAGCGACATTCGTTTTGGTCTTTCAGAAATGCACATTAACTTCATCGCCGCTTCATTTGTAAGAAAACCAGAAGATGTTTTAGACATCCGTAAATTACTTGAAGACGAACATAAAGAAGACGTTCAAATCTTCCCTAAGATTGAATCACAAGAAGGTATCGACAACTTTGAAGAAATCATGAAGGTTTCTGATGGTTTGATGATTGCTCGTGGTGACATGGCTGTTGAAATTCCAGCAGAAAATGTTCCAATCGTTCAAAAACACTTAATCCACAGATGTAACGAAATGGGTAAACCAGTTATTACTGCAACTCAAATGTTGGACTCAATGATTGAAAACCCACGTCCTACACGTGCTGAAGCTTCAGACGTTGAATACGCTGTATTAAGCGGTACTGATGCTACTATGCTTTCAGGTGAAAGTGCTAACGGTGACTACCCAGCAGAAGCAGTTGCTACTATGGCTAAGTTAGACGTTAAGGCTGAAAACCACTACGCTGAATACGGTGACGCTCGTCCTGCATTCAACAACGGTGACGTTACTGAAGCATTCGGTAAGCAAGTTGCTGAAATGGTTAAGGATCTTGACATCAAGACTATCGTAACTACTACTTCAACTGGTTACTCAGCTCGTATGATTTCTAAGTACCATCCAAATGCTGATATCTTAGCATTAACTTTTGATGACCGTGTACGTCGTGGTCTAATGGTTAACTGGGGTGTTCAACCAATCGTTGTTGACAAGCCAGAAAACAGTGATGGTATGTTCGACTTTGCAGCTAAGAAGGCAGTTGAAACTGGCTTAGCTAAGGAAGGCGACTTAATCCTTGTAGTTGCAGGTTTACCTGTTGGCGAAAAGGGTACAACTAACGTAATGAGCGTTAAGTTGATCGGTTCAGAACTTGCTCAAGGACAAGGTGTTGGCGACAAGACTGTTATCGGTAAAGCTTTTTTAGCAAGTAACGCTGCCGATGCAAACAGCAAGGCTGTTGACGGTGGCGTGTTGGTAGCTAAGAATACCAACAAAGACTTCTTGCCAGCTATTAAGAAGGCAAGCGCAATTATCGTTGAAGATGGTGGTATGACATCACATGCTGCAGTATTAGGTATTTCACTAGGAATTCCTGTTATTGTTAGCGCTAAGGGTGCTACTGAAAACATCTCAGACGGTCAAACTATTACAGTAGATGCACGTCGCGGAATTGTTTACGCAGGCGCTGCTAACTCACTATAATATTTACTCGAAAAGAGGATGCATTTTAAATGCATCCTCTTTTTTTATCGAAATATTATGTAAATTAGTGTAGAATTGACATATAACGATTCGAAATGAGGAATATTAATGAATAACTTTTTAGGCCGTGTTGTTTCTGGTAAAGTAACTGACGAAAATGACAAAAACTATTTTGTTCAAATTGAAGGAACAACATTCCTATTGGATAAGGACGAAATATTAAAGCCACTAAAGATTGGTAGTAACTTTAAGGGATTTGCATATGAAAATGAAAATCACAAGATGCAAATAACAAGAAACATTCCAGATGTCCAAGTGGATCACTATGCATTTGGAACGGTTGTCCAAAGCAAGTATGGATTGGGAATTTTTGTTGATATCGGATTACCTAACAAGGACATCGCTGTATCAATCGATGATCTTCCTGAATTAACAAAGTTATGGCCTCAACATGGTGATAAAGTCATGATTGCCTTGAAAATCGATAAAAAAGATCGAATTTGGGGTGAATTAGCTGACGAAGAAATCTTCAAGAGCATTTCAATTCCAGCTAATCCCAAGCTAAAGAACCGTAACATGAAGGCGACAACTTATAGATTGAAGCTAGCCGGAACTCGTGTTATTACAGATGACTATCGACTAGGATTTATTCATCCGAGCGAACGTGAAATGGAACCACGCTTGGGTCAACAAGTCGACGTACGAGTAATTGGAATTTTACGAGATGGAACATTGAACCTTTCAATGAAGCCTCGTGCATACGAAGCAATCAGTGACGATTCAAAAATGATTTTTGCTGTTTTGAAGAGATCAGAAGATGGCAAAATTGCTTATACTGACAAGAGTACTCCTGAAGATATCAAGGCTTTCTTTGGTATTAGTAAGGGACAATTTAAACGTGCGGTAGGTAATCTTTTGAAGAACCGTCTGATTGAACAAAAAGATGGCGAAATGTTGTTAACTGAAAAGGGTAACAAAACTGACATTGAATAAAATCGGGTGATATTATGGACTCCGAAGTTAAGGACTACTTACATTATTTGGTAATAGAACGTGGATTATCAGATAATACGATTAAGAGCTATCATCAAGACATTAAAGGATTTATCAATTACTTAAAAGGCAATCATATTAATGAATTTAAAAAAGTCGATTCCAAGACAATTTTAGATTATATGAAGTACATGAAGGATTGTGGAAAGGCAAGAAATTCCATAATCCGTTTTGTTTCAACGATGAAAAAGTTTTTTAAGTACCTACAAAGATATCACTTCATCATCGAAGATCCGATGATCAATGTAGATACTCCTAAATCAGCCAATCATTTACCAGATGTATTGACGATGAAGGAGATTGATAAGTTGCTGGCAGTGCCTGATACAAACGACAAATATGGCATTAGAGATAGGGCGATATTAGAAGTTATGTATGCCACAGGATTGCGTGTTAGCGAAGTAGTTAATTTGAAGATGGATAATTTACATTTGGATATGGGAATTATTCAAACTATTGGTAAGGGAGACAAGGAAAGAATTATTCCGATTGGCTCTCAGGCCATCAAGTGGATATATACTTATATGGAAAACAGTCGCAATCTTTTGCTAAAAAGAAGACATTGTGACTATCTATTCTTAAATGCTCATGGATCTGGTTTAAGTAGACAAAGTATTTGGCAAAAGCTTAAACGTTATGTTGGTTTAGCTGGTATTAAGAAAAAGGTTACGCCACATACTTTACGTCATTCATTTGCTACTCATATACTAGAAAATGGAGCGGATTTGAGAGTTGTACAAGAGCTATTGGGGCACTCGGATATATCGACGACTCAAATCTATACACATGTTTCCCATGAACATCTAAATAAGGCGTTTGATGATTTTCATCCACACGCCTAAAGCACAGATTGGAGGAATTTGGGATGCTACTAAAATATAGAACAGAATATAAAAAAATCGCTATGGATATGCTTTCTTTGTTACCAGACATGAATAAGGGTAATCATTTAGAAGATGAAATGAACTGGTATGAAGATAGTGATAACCGTGTTATTTACTTATGGAAAAATCAAGATGACAATTGGGCTGGATTAGTCGCAATTGAACAAAAAAATGATTTATTAGTTCTAAGAAGAGTAGTCTTAACACCCGATTCTTGGAACATTAATAACTGCTGTTCAATGATTGATGATTTAAATAACCTATACATGGGTAAAAAGATTGTCGGAACAATGGATACCACTTCAATCTGTGAAATTTGGGAGAAACGTAATGGAACCAGAGTTCAATAACTCTAACAACATAAATATTCACATTGATGATTTTGATGGCCCCTTAGAATTACTATTACATCTGATCAAGCAATCTGAAATGGACATATATGACATCCAAATTGAAAAGATTACCAGACAATACGTTGAATATTTGACTGAGATGAAAAACCTAAATGTTAATATCGCAGGTGAATACTTTGTAATGGCATCCAATTTGATGGCAATCAAGTCTAAGCTATTGTTGCCTAGAAATGATGAAATTAACGAAGATGATGATTACGAAGATCCAAGGGATGAATTAGTAAATCAACTTTTGATTTATCAAGAATATAAAGAAGTATCAAAAGTGTTGAAAAAGATGGAGACTAAGACTAGTCAATATCACAGCGTTGATCCCGTTTTACCAAGTGTCGATGAGATGATTGATTTTAACGATAACGAAAAATTCAGTATCGATTTAATTCAACAAGCGTTTGATCGAATTATCGAAAAGATTAAATCAAATGAACCATATGTACACTCAGTGATTGAATGGGAATACACTGTCAAAGGCCAATCAACATATGTTATGGATAGATTATCCAAACAGCAATCAGTTGAGTTTGATTCCTTATTTGATAAGACTAGTAACGTTGAATTTGTAGTTACTACATTTTTATCACTACTAGAACTTGTTAAGGAACAAAAGGTCAAGGTCGGACAAATCGACGACAAACTATATTTAGAAAAAATCGTAAAGCAAGGTGAAGAGTAATTGGTTAGTAAGTTAGCGCAGCTAGAGAGCCTAATATATATATCTGGTGAAGATGGAATAACATACGACAATCTAAGCACATTATTGAAACTAAGTACTAGTGAGCTAGAAACATTAATGAATCAACTAAAGGAGTCTTTTGAACACGAAGACTCACCATTTACGTTGATGGAATATTCTGATAAGGTTCAACTTGCCACAAAGGAAGAACTAAACGATCTAATTAAGGGATATTTACAAAGTGATGAAAGCATTTCTTTAACTCAAACAGCGCTAGAAACACTTACGATTATTGCTTATAATCAACCAATTACGAGGGTTGAAGTGGATGACATTAGAGGTGTGAACAGCAGTAAGACAGTCCAAAGATTGTTGAGACAAAGTCTAATTGCCACTGCCGGTTACAAGAAGGTACCGGGTCATCCAAAGCTTTATACAACAACTGATAACTTTTTGAAGTTGTTTGGAATTAAGAGCTTAAACGAATTACCAAAAATTGATAATGAAATTTTACTTCAGGAGGAAGAAAATGGCGGAACGACTACAGAAGATAATGGCTAAAGCCGGGGTAGCTTCAAGACGTAAATCAGAAGAAATTATTTTAGCCGGTCGCGTAAAGGTAAACGGTCAAGTTGTTACTGAACTAGGAACAAAGGTTAAAGTTTCTGATGAAGTGCAAGTTGATGGTTTGCCAATCAACAAGGAAGCACCGGTATATTACTTGTTATACAAACCAAGAAGAATTATCACTTCAGTGTCTGATGAAAAGGATCGAAAGACTGTTCTAGACTTTTTCGAAGATGTTGAACAAAGAATTTATCCAGTTGGTCGATTGGACTACGATACATCCGGTCTTTTACTAATGACTAATGATGGGGACTTGGATAACCGTTTAACTCATCCTAAGTACGAAGTTGAAAAGACTTATGTAGCTAAGGTTGAAGGAATTCCAACTAACGACGAATTAAAGCAACTAAGACTAGGTGTTAAGATTAACGGTAAGAAGACCGCACCTGCCAAGACAAACGTCTTAGAAACCGATAATGGTAAGAAGACCGCTGTTGTACAATTAACAATTCATGAAGGTAAAAACCATGAGGTTAAGAACATGTTCAAGGCAATCGGTCATCCGGTTAAAAAGTTGAAACGTGAATCATTTGCTTTCCTAAACTTAAAGGGATTACAACCAGGTGATTACCGTCCATTAAAGAAATTCGAAGTTGAAAAGCTATACGAAATGACTGAAAAGAGATAAAAGGCTTGTTTAAAACAGGCCTTTTTTGCTATAATCGTTCTTGAAAAAATAAAAATTGGTTTATCTTCAGGGCAGGGTTAGATTCCCGACCGGCGGTTACAGCCCGCTACCTATCGTTTGATAGTTGATTTGGTGAAATTCCAAAGCCGACAGTACAGTCTGGTATAAAGAAGATCTCTTTTTGAGTACGCAAAAAGCTCATTGGTCTTCGATGGATCAATGGGCTTTTTTTGAAGATATTCCTCATATGGAGGATTTATTATGTTAAGTAGTACAAGTAGTCGTTTTAGTTTGAAGAACCTGGTTCAGGTTTCTATTTTAGGAGGATTGGCATATCTATTGACCTATCTTTCAGTGCCTATCTTACCAATGGCACCATACATGAAGTTAGATTTTGGTGATATCCCAATTCTTTTAGCAACTGTGTTATTATCAACTCGTAGTGGTTTGATCGTAGCATTGCTAAGAGCGGTACTATACTTCGTCTTTACCGGTGTTTCTTTGATTAATCTGATTGGAATTTCAGCGTTATTAGTCGCTAGTTTAACAATCGTGTTATCAGTTACATTGGTTAATAAATTAGTTCAAAACAACGCTAAATACGTTATTATGGTTCTGTTTGAAACAGTCATGTTAGCTCTAGTTATGAGTGTATTGAACTATTTTGTGATTACACCACTATACATCAATTTAACTGGGTTTAAATTGAGCTTTAGCCTATTGGATTCTGTGTTATACACAGTCGCACCATTTAACATTATCAAGGGATTATTCATTGGTATTGTCTTCGTGATTGTATATAACAGAAGCAATGCATGGGAAAAATATAAAGAAAAGAGATAAACAATGAACAAAGATTTGCTGTTATTGCTTCTATCATCGACGCAACCAAGAAGAATTAAACTAATTCAAAACTTGCTAAACGGGAAAAGAACCGTTTCAACACTTTTCTGGGCAATGCGTTACGGTATCTTACAATACTCAGCAATTCTAAAAACATATGATCTAAATTCTATCAACGGATCACTCAAAAAGTTAATCATTGACGGTCTAGCAAAACAAGTTGATGAATTTCAGTATCAATTGACCACAAAGGGTCAAATTAAAAAGGATTCTGTAAAGGAATCCTTTTACATATTACAGAACACATCGTATCAATATGATTATGATGTAAATGAGTTTAAGGCAAGAATATTATTGGCCATTCAATCTGTTTCAGAATATAGCTATCAAAATAAGAACTATTATCCAGTTAAAACAGATATGAAGAGCGCGATGATTGTTAAAAGATGGTTTATTCAAAATAAGGCAGAAATCGTAAGTCGACTAGAAGATTATTTAACCAAGTACTTATCACAAGTCGATGAGAAGAAGGCTAATATCATTGCTCAACAAATGATTGGCCATGATGTTTATGGAATGACAAACGGTCAATTGGCGGATATCCTGGGCATTTCAAATGTTGAAGCATTCTTCATGGAATACGATGGTTGGGTCGATTTTATTAACTATATTATTAATGATGATGATCAGTTATTATTACCATTGATAAATGACGTGCGAACTTTAAAGATGAACCATCATGCGATTCAAACGTATAAACAATTTGTTAGTGGTAATACGCTAGATCAAATCGCTAATAACCTAAGCGTAAAGTTATCAACTGTGAGAGAACATCTATTAGAGATGGCAATTTGGTTACCGGAAAGTAAGTTTCCTTACACTAAAATCGTTAGTGCTGAAGATGAAAGAACATTACGCCGATCTTTTGATAACCTGCCAATTGATGATTGGCAATATCGTCAGATCAGTGAAAGCACAGATATCAATTTTTTTGAGTTCAGAATCTATCAAATATTAAGGAGCAAACAAGATGTTAAGTGATGAAGAATTAAAGAAACATCTAAAGAAATGGTTTGGCTTTGATGACTTTCGTTCTGGGCAAAAAGAGGTTATCCAATCAATCCTAGATGGTAAGGATACATTAGGCGTGTTGCCAACAGGTACGGGTAAGACCCTTATTTATCAATACGTTGGTAAGATGGTTAATGGGATGGTAATCGTGGTATCTCCGCTTATTTCATTAATGCAAGATCAAGTTGATAGAATGAGGTACCTGGGTGAAAAACAAACGGTCGCGATAACATCTAATCTTTCTTGGGTTGATCGCAAAAGAGTCATCAATAATTTAAATAACTACAAGTACGTTTACGTTTCACCAGAGATGTTGTCTAATTCAGATGTATTAGATGCTTTTAAGCAGCACAAAATTTCTTTATTTGTGGTAGATGAGGCGCACTGTATTAATCAATGGGGACCAGATTTTAGACCTGAGTATCTAAACTTAAAGGAGATAATCATCAGTTTAAATCATCCGACTGCCTTAATGCTGACTGCTACCGCATCTAATGATGTCGTTTCAGACATTAAAGAAAAAATTGGTTTACCAAACGTAGAAACGATTAAGTACTCGACGAATCGACCTAACATTGCATTGGCCGTTGATACGTTTACTAGTAATGAGGATAAAAATGATCACTTGCTATACCTAGTGAATAAATTGATGAAGCCAGGGATTATTTACTTCTCTAGTAAGAAGGTTGCTAACGCAGTTTGTGAGTGGTTAAAAGAAAAAACCAAATTAAACGTTGAGGTTTACCATGCTGATTTAGATGCTGATAGTCGATATCGAATTCAACATCAGTTTATTAGTGACCAAATTGATATAATTTGTGCCACAAGTGCATTTGGAATGGGAATCGATAAGGATAACATCAGATTTGTCATTCATTACCACATGCCCGCTAATTTGGAATCATACGTCCAAGAGATGGGAAGAGCTGGTAGGGATGGTAAACAAAGCATCTCAGTTATTTTGTATAAAGAAAAAGACGAAATTTTACAATATCGATTTATTGATGACACAATTCCAAGTGAGGATATGATTAACTTCTTTTATGATCATTATCAACAACTGAAAAACAATGAATTGGACGAAAAAGCCAATCTCATTAACTATTATTTTCAAAGTGGTTTTACGAAAAACGAAGTAATTAATATATTTGAGGGAAGAAGAAACGAATTAGTAACATCCTTAAACCAAATGTTGGGTTATGTGAAAACAAAGGGATGTAAGCGTGCATTTTTACTTAGATACTTTAACGAAATTTTTTCTGAACACGATGAAAATTGTTGTAATGGAGAAGACACCCAATTACAATTAGAACAGATGGATTTAGTTCAAGAAAGCAAAAGCTTGAATTCGCGGCCACAGAATGTCAAATGGCAAAGTATTATTCAAACTCTTTTTTCTAAATAGTAAAATTCATGTATAATTAAGACATAAGATATTATTAGGAGGTCATTATTTTGAATAATAACGACGATTACAGTAATTTTTCAAGAGTAGAAAGTAGAAGAAAACATAGAGGACATAAGACAGTTGCAATCGTTTTAATCACAATCCTAGTAGTAATTGGATTATTTGCTCTAGTATACGGAATGATTAGTAGTCCAAGTGGTAGCAACAATGTTGACTCTACAACAACTAATTCTTCATCATCTTCTTCAATGTCTTCAAAGAAGAAATCAAGTGATAATGATAAAGAAAGTTCAAGTTCAATGATGTCTAGCTCAAGTTCAATGAGTAGTTCTTCAGCAATGAGCAGTTCATCAAGCATGAACAACACAATGAATAACTCAAACAATAATACTCAAGGTCAAACTAATGGCAATAACACACAAAACCAAACAACAACTACCAACCAATCAACAACTGCTAACAACAGTGGATACGCTGTTATTGGCCAAGATGGTATGACTGATTTATACCGTGTTGCTAAGAAGTACGGTACAAGTGTTCAAAGTCTAATGAGAATTAACGGTATTGCTGATTCTAACAAGGTTAGAAACGGCCAAAAGATTCTAGTAAAATAAAATTAAGTGGTGTTTAAGTTTATGAATAATAGTAAGTTACAAGTAGCGATTGACGGACCAGCATCTGCTGGAAAAAGTACAGTTGCCAAATTAGTTGCAGCAAGATTTTCATACATTTACTGTGATACTGGTGCAATGTATAGATCAACTACTCTAAAGGCCTTACGATTAGGCTATCCTTTGGATGACGAAAAAGTGATTTTAGACATGTTAAATGATACTGAAATTACTTTTGAACCTGGGGAAAAACAACAAAAGGTTTTCCTTGATGGACAAGAAGTTACTAACGATATTAGACAAGAAGATGTTACTAATAACGTATCAACTGTTGCTAGTCTAGGTGCAGTTAGAAAAGAACTTGTTCAAAGACAACAAGATATTGCAGCTAAGGGTGGTATTGTTATGGACGGTAGAGATATCGGAACAACAGTTTTACCAGATGCTGAAGTTAAAATTTTCTTGATTGCTAGTGTTGATGAAAGAGCTGATCGTCGTTTTAAAGATAATGCCGAAAAGGGTATTCATGTTCCACTAGAACAATTGAAAAAAGAAATTGAAGAAAGAGACTACAAAGACTCTCATAGAGCCGTGTCTCCATTGACAAAAGCTGCTGATGCAAAGGAAATTGACACTACTTCGATGTCAATTGATCAAGTGGTTGATGCCATCTCTGATGAAATAACAAAAAAACAAACACTATAATTTAATCATTAAACTAGATTTTATTAATAACATAGTCTAGAATGTAAGTTATAGTAGTCTCAAGGAGGAAATATCAGATGAGTGAATCAGATGAACAAACAAACAAAGATTTATTAGAAGCCTTGGATAGTGTGGACCAAGTTAATATTAACGATGTTGTCAGTGGTGAAATTTTGGCCTTTGACAAGGATCATCAATTAATTATTGGTATTGACAACACCGGGGTTGAAGGAGTTGTTCCTCGTCGTGAACTATCCTCACAACCTGTTGATGACGTTGAAAGCAAATTTAAAGTTGGCGACAAAGGTAAATTTGTTGTAATTTCACGTATCGGTGATGATAAAGAAGGTGGAAGCTTCCTTCTATCAATTCGTCGTTTAGAAGAACGTAAGGTTTGGGACGAATTAAAGGCAAAAGCTGAAAACAATGAAACTATTACTGTTACTGTTCAAAACGCAGTACGTGGTGGTTTAGTAGTAGACGCTGGTGTACGTGGATTTATCCCTGCATCAATGATTACTAACCACTTTGTAAGAAACTTAAACCAATACAACGGTCAACAATTCGAATGTAAGATTGTTGAAATCGTTCCTGAAAAGAACCGATTAGTTCTTTCACACAGTGATGTTGTAGCTAAGAACCAAGAAGAAGCTCGTTCAGAAGTTATGGACAAGCTAAATGTTGGTGATGTTGTTGAAGGTAAAGTTGCACGTATGACTGATTTTGGTGCTTTCGTTGACCTTGGTGGTATCGACGGACTAGTTCACGTTTCAGAAATTTCATACGAACGTGTAAACAAGCCTGCTGACGTTCTAGAAAATGGCCAAGACGTTAAAGTTAAGGTTATTGCTATGGACGAGGAACGTGGAAGAATTTCACTTTCAATCAAGCAAACTAAGCCACAACCATGGGATGAAATTGAAGAAAAAGCTCCTCAAGGTATTACTGTAAAGGCAACTATCAAGAGATTAGTTGATTTTGGTGCTTTTGCTGAAGTAATTCCTGGTGTTGAAGGGTTAATTCACATTTCTCAAATTTCACACAAACATGTTAATACACCTTCTGATGTATTAAAGGTTGGTCAAACTGTTGATGCTAAAGTTTTAGATGTTAACCCAAGTGAACATCGTTTAGCTTTATCATTACGTGCTCTTGAACCTGAACCAGAAAATGCTCAAGATTCAAGTGAACATGTCGAAGCTACTGATAATGCTACTGAAAATGCTCCTGAAGAAGAAAATGGATTCACTTTAGGTGACATTGTTGGTAAAGGATTAGACGAAGATAATCAATAATATATTATAATCTTTAAAAATATCCTTCATTTTTTGGTGAAGGATATTTTTTCATTATGAAAGAAAGGGTGAATATTAAATGAGTTTACCTACAGTTGCAATTGTTGGAAAACCAAACGTTGGAAAGTCAACAATTTTTAACCGTATTGCTGGGGAACGAATCTCTATCGTTGAAGATACTCCTGGTGTTACCAGAGATAGAATTTATTCTCACGGTGAATGGTTAGGACACGAATTTAGTATGATTGATACCGGTGGTATTGAAATCGGTGATCAACCATTCGTTAAACAAATCACTGCACAAGCAGAAATCGCAATTGATGAAGCTGATGTAATTATCTTCATGGTTAATGGAAAAGAAGGAATTACTAACGCTGATGATAATATTGCCAGAATTTTATACAGAACCAATAAGCCAATCGTTTTAGCAGTTAACAAAGTTGATAACTTTGAAAGTCGCGCTAACATCTATGACTTCTATTCCTTAGGATTTGGCGATCCATATCCAATTTCTGGTGCCCATGGATTAGGTCTAGGTGACTTATTGGACGAAGTTATTAAGAACTTCGATGAAAAAACAGAAGAAGAAAATGACGACAACATCAAGTTTAGTTTGATTGGACGTCCTAATGTTGGTAAATCTTCACTTGTTAACGCCATTTTAGGTGAAGATAGAGTAATCGTTTCAAACGTTGCCGGAACAACTAGAGATGCCATTAATACTGAATTTGAACAAGACGGTCAAGAATTCACCATGGTGGATACTGCCGGATTAAGAAAACGTGGTAAGGTTTACGAAAATACTGAAAGATACTCAGTAATGAGAGCGATGAAAGCCATCGATAATAGTGATGTTGCCTTAATCGTTTTAAATGCTGAAGAAGGTATTCGTGAACAAGACAAGCGTATTGCTGGTTATGCCCACGAAGGTGGGAAAGGTGTCATTATCATTGTTAACAAATGGGATACTTTGAAGAAGACCAGTAAGACGCAACAAGAATTTGAAGCAGGGATTAGAAGTCAATTCCAATACCTATCATATGCTCCAATCTTGTTTGTTTCAGCTAAGACTAAGCAACGTCTAAGCCAAATTCCTGACTTGATCAAACGTGTCTATGACAACCACGCTAAGCGTATTTCTTCATCAATGCTAAATGATGTATTGATGGATGCAATTGCCATGACACCAACACCAAGTATCAATGGTAGAAAATTACGTATTTACTACGCAACCCAAGTTACCAGTGAACCACCTACCATTGTTATCTTTGTAAATGATGAAGAACTAATGCATTTCTCATATAGAAGATATATCGAAAATCAAATTAGAGAACACTTTGACTTTTCTGGGACTCCGATTAAAATCATTTCTAGAAAACGTAAGTAATAAAGGTTATTTAGCAAAAAATTTTAATGTTTTATGCTAAAAAATATTAAAAATCGTTGAATTGCGGGCATTTATGTGATATCTTGAATAACTGTAATGACATTAATTTGTTGTGATTACATAAGTCGAAAAGCATAGATTGTTTTCCGAACATTGTGGGAGGTGAAACACACATGGCTAACAAGGCAGAATTAGTAAGTAGTGTTGCTACTAAAACTGGTTTAACTAAGAAGGATGCAACTGCAGCAGTTGATGCTGTATTTGATTCAATCCAAGGTAGTTTGGCTAAGGGCGAAAAGGTACAATTAATCGGCTTCGGTAACTTCGAAGTACGTGAACGTGCTGCTCGTAAGGGTCGTAACCCTCAAACTGGTGCAGAAATTCAAATTCCTGCAAGCAAAGTACCTGCATTCAAACCAGGTAAGGCTTTAAAGGATGCTGTTAAATAATAACAGTATGCTATAATTAGGCTAGTCCGTTTTACGGGCTGGCCTTTTTTTATATGTTTTAAATGATAGGAGCGAGATTTTTGAGCTACTCACAAAAAGCACTAGAATTCCTTGAAGAAGGAAAAATCGATGAATTTAATAAACAATATAATCTAGCATTACACCATGATAGCGATGAAATGGTGTACTCACTTGCTGAAGAACTATACTCATATGGTTTCACCAACCAAGCCAAGGAACTATATGAAAAGCTATTGAAGAAGTTCCCTGATGAAGACGAACTAAGAACCGACATCGCTGATATTTTAATCAGTGAAGGTAATACTGATGAAGCTTTGGAACAATTAAGCAAGATTAGCAAAGATTCACCTGCTTATCTTCAATCTTTGATGGTTCAAGCCGACTTATACCAAACTCAGGAGTTATTTGAAGTTAGCCGTGAAAAGCTGCTAGAAGCTAAAAAATTAGCACCTGACGAGGAAGTAATCACATTTGCGTTGGCGGAATTGTATTACACAATGGGTGAATACAATAAGGCTATTCCTTTGTATTTAAGTTTGATCAAAGAGGGAATTACCAATCTATCAGCTGTTAACATTGTTGAAAGAATTGGGATTTCATACGCTAATGACAGTAACTTTGAAAATGCAATTGGATACCTAAAGCAAATTAAGACAATTGATATGTCTTCAGACGTTAAGTTCGAAACAGCGTTCACTTACCTACAACTAAAGGAATACGACGAAGCAATTGATTTATTTGAAGAACTTCGTGATTCAGATCCTCAATACGCAACACTTTACCCATACTTGGGACAAGCATTAGATGCCGTAAATAAACAAGAAGAAGCATATCGTGTATTGCAAGAAGGGCTAAGCGTTGACCAATACAACGAAAAGCTATTCTTAGCGACAGCCCGTGAAGCACTTAAGCTTTCCGAAAACGATGAAGCATTGGGATACCTACAACAAGGAAACGAAATTGATCCAGACGATATTGAAATTGTCTTGGAAATGTCTAACCTATTGGTTGCCAAGGAAGACTATGAAGAAAACATTAAATTGTTGAATAGTTACATTGAAAACCACGAATTGGATCCACAATTCTACTGGAACCTAGCCGTTTCATACGACAAGTTAGATAAACTAAAAGAAGCTCACAAGAATTACCTAGCAGCCAAGCCATATTTCTCTGATAATGCTAGTTTCTTAAAACAAGCAGCATTATTCTTCCGTGAATACGGTGATCGCGATAATTCGTATGAACTTCTTAAAAAGTATGTTCAACTTCAACCAAATGATGATGAAGCTGCATTTATGCTTGATGAATACATGGATGATTAGTCTTTTTTGATTAATCCTTTGTAGTAATTAATCGATGATAAATCCAGATTTAATTGACTTGATAGTTTTGAGTCAATTAGGTCTGGATTTTTTTTGATAAAATCAACGACATAACTCTTGAATAGTTCAGATGGGCTAAGTGAAAATCCTAGATATTGTTCACTAGGGGTTAGGTATTTATGCAATCCAGCAGAAGTGATGTGTGGATCCTTAGTAAGTCGTTGTTTTAAAAAGATATCTTGACTGTTTTGCTTTAACTGAATTGGCTCAATGAACTTATCAAATAAGTTGATGAACACTTTTTCTTCATCAGAGAATGTAATCTGATTAAATAATCGATAAAAACCAGGTTGGAGGAACTCCTCAGATTTGAATCCCTTACTAATTAATAAAACGGTCATTCTAGCGTAAAAATGGACGTTTGCGTCAGTTAGAATGTCATTTAGCTTATCTAACCAGGAAGTATCTAATTCACTCTTAGGTTCGTGTTTTAAGCCCTTAATATCAATTGTCGGTAAATTATTATTCAATTGATGGGTGAACAGGTAGTTAAAATAGACATTAATGTGTGATAGGACCTTGTTATAAGTGTTATGGTTGATTTTGCGTTCGTCTAAAAGCATTTGAAGGTATTCTTCAATATCACGATTAAACAAGTTACTAACTTTATGATTTTCTTGATAGCCCTTATTGAAATCGGATAGGTAGTCAAACATGTCAGAAAGGATTTTGGTGTATTCGTTAATAGTTACTTTTGCTAATCCTTTATTCTGTAAATCAATCTCAAAAGTATCTTGATATGGATAATCATTAGACATTTGGCTAGTTCAACTCCTAATAGTTATTTATTCCTATTACAGCACTAAAGTTAGCAAACTTCAATCTGTAAATTGTAATGCTAATCTGTTAATATTTAATATAGATTGTATTGAGAGTAGGTATAAAGATGAAGATAGAAAACTTACCGAACGAATTTGAAAAAGCTCGTCCAGTGATGCAAAAAATTGAAGATGCTGGTTTTGAAGCTTATTTTGTTGGCGGAAGTGTTCGTGACACAATATTAGGACTAGACATTCATGATGTTGATATCGCAACGAGTGCTTACCCAGAAGAAATTAAAAAGATATTCAAAAAAACTGTGGATACCGGAATTGAACACGGTACTGTAATGGTAATTCATGAAAAAAAGGGTTATGAAATTACAACCTTTAGAACTGAGTCAGGATACCAAGACTATAGACGCCCGGACAAAGTTGAATTTGTAAGATCACTAGCGGAAGACTTAAAGCGTCGTGACTTCACAATTAATGCATTCGCGATGAGAGAAAACGGGGATGTTACTGATTTATTCGATGGTTTAACCGACTTAAAAAATCATCTAATTAGAGCGGTTGGCAACCCCAATGAACGTTTCCATGAAGATGCATTAAGAATGATGCGTGCGGTGAGATTTGCCAGCAAACTAGATTTTGATATCGAATCAGAAACGCTAGCGGCAATCAAATCAAACAGTGCGTTGTTAGAAAAAATTGCGGTAGAACGAATTTATACCGAATTTGTTAAGATGATGATGGCCAAAAGACCTAAGCAAGGTATCTCAGACATGCTTAATACAGACATGTATAAATACGTTCCCGGATTTGCTAGTCATCAAAACGAATTAGAAGCAATTGCTAAGATTGATGATTTAGACTTATCCGATGAAGTTTCAGTATGGTCATTGCTATCTTTTGAATTTGGCCTTGATAGAACTGGTATTACCAGTTTTCTAAAGTCATGGAAGGCTTCTAATGACATCATTAAGAATACAGAAATTTGTACAAAGGCCGTAGAAAAGCTAAGGGATGATTCTTTAGACAAATGGGCGATGTATGAAACTGGTAAGGAACTTCTAGTTTTGGCTAACCACATTGCTAAAATGTATGGTTTTGCCGAATCCGAAGAAGATTTAGTATCTCAATACGATGCTTTACCAATCAAAAACAAAAAAGAAATTGCAGTCAATGGTGGCGACTTAATTAAGAACGGTATTGTCAAACCGGGTCCAGCATTGGGTAAAATATTATATGCAATTGAAACTGGAATCGTGAACGGAGAATTCCAAAACGAAAAAGCTGAATTAATTGAAGCTGCGAAAAAAATTGTGAAAGAGTGATTACATGCAAACGTTAAGAGCGGAAGGCTTAACTAAAACATATGGTGAAAAGACCTTATTCAAGGATCTAGATTTCATCATCAACGAACAAGATCGAATTGGTTTAATTGGGACCAATGGTAGTGGTAAGTCATCACTTTTAAATGTTTTATCACAGGAAGATATTGATTCTACTGGTGAAATTATTACCTCAAAGACATACACAATTGGTTACTTAAAACAACAACCTAGGTTGGACGAATCATTAACCATTTTAGAAGCTGTGTTTGCCGGAAGTCAGGATATTTTTAACACCATCAGAAGATATGAACAAACCTTACAAAACTATTCCAATCATCCAGATGATCCAAAGGCAGAAAGACAATATCTTGATGCCGAAGCCAAGATGAACGAAGAAGATGCATGGAATGCTGAAAACGACGTTAAGACCATCTTGACCCAACTAAAGATTGATGACGTTAACCAAGTGGTTAGCACACTATCAGGGGGTCAAAAGAGACGTGTTGGTTTAGCCCAAGTATTAATTCAATCACCTGATTTGTTAATCTTAGACGAACCTACCAACCATTTAGATTTTGACTCAATCGAATGGTTACAAGAATACCTAGCTAAGTATAAGGGTGCTTTACTATTCGTAACCCATGATAGATACTTCTTAGATCAAATTGCTAACAAGATTTGGGAACTATCATTTGGAAGTCTTTACGAATACACAGGTAACTACCAAGATTACTTGGAACAAAAGGCCGAACGAGTTGACCTAGAAGTTGCTGCCGAACATAAAAAGCAAAAGCTTTACAAACAAGAATTAGCTTGGATGAAAAAGGGTGCTAAGGCCAGAACCACCAAGCAACAAGCCAGAATTAATCGTTTTAATGACCTAAAGGAAAATGTTGGTAACCTACAAACAGAAGAAGATATCGACATCAACCTAGGCCAACAACGACTAGGGAAAAAGGTTATCGAAATTAAGGATGCTAACCTAACCCTAAACAATAAGACGATTTTGAAGAACTTCAGTGATTTGGTTCAACGAAACGAAAGAATCGGTATTTCAGGTGAAAATGGTGCTGGTAAATCATCACTACTAAACGTAATTACCGGGAAGTTACCACTAGACAGTGGAACCATTGAAATTGGTGAAACCGTTAAGATGGCTTACTATACACAACAAACCGAACCAATTCCAGAAGACAAGCGTGTAATTAACTATTTAACAGATGTTGGTGAACACGTTACAGATAACACTGGAAATAAGATTAGTGTTACCGACTTATTGGAACAATTCCTATTTCCAAAGTTCATGCACGGAACATTGATTCGTAAGTTGTCCGGTGGTGAAAAACGTCGTTTGTATTTATTAAAACTATTGATGCAACAACCAAACGTTTTACTACTTGATGAACCAACCAATGACTTGGATATCTCCACATTAACGGTGCTAGAAGACTATATTTCACACTTTAGTGGAACTGTAATTACTGTTTCTCATGACCGATACTTCTTAGATAAGGTTGCAAACCGTCTATTAATCTTTAACGGTGATGGTGATATCGAAAGTCATGTCGGATTGTTCACTGACTACTTGAAGCAAGCAGCCGAACAAAACAAGACAGAAAAGAAACAAGCACATGTTGAACATGCTGCAAAGAAAAAAGAAGAGCAACAACCAGCAGAAGAAAAGACTACCAAGAAGAAACTAACTTATGCTGAACAAATGGAATACGATCAGTTAGAAAAAGACATTGATGATTTAGATCAACAAATCAGTCAATTGAAAGAAGAAATGACCCATTTGGGAAATGATTATGATAAACTAGCTGAAACACAATTAAAGATTGACGACTTAAATAAACAGTCCGACGAAAAGATTAGTCGCTGGGAATATTTAAGCGAATATGTTGAATAGGGGTAATGACATGTTAGAAGATGCTTATTTAAATCTTGCCAAGTACGTTTTAGAAAATGGCCATCGTAAGGAAGATAGAACAGGAACAGGGACAATTAGTACATTTGGCTACCAAATGCGTTTTGATCTATCAGAAGGATTTCCTTTATTAACTACCAAGAAGGTTCCTTTTGGATTAATCAAGAGTGAATTATTATGGTTCTTACGCGGGGACACTAATATTCAATTCTTACTAAAGCACAAGAACCATATCTGGGATGAATGGGCTTTTAAAAACTGGGTTGAATCAGATGAATACACTGGCCCAGACATGACCGATTTCGGTTTGAGAGCTGAAAAGGATGCAGAATTTAAGAAACAATACCTAGCTGAAAAGAAAAAGTTCTGTCAAAGAATCGTTGAAGATGATGACTTTGCCAAGAAATACGGTGATTTAGGACTTGTTTACGGTAGCCAATGGCGTAAATGGAAGACCACTACTGGTGGCACCATCGACCAAATTCAAAACGTAATTGATCAAATCAAGACAAATCCTGATTCAAGAAGATTAATTGTTTCAGCATGGAATCCAGAAGACATTCCATTTGTAGCGTTACCACCTTGCCACACAATGTTCCAATTCTACGTGAACGACGGTAAGTTAAGCTGCCAATTATACCAACGTTCTGGTGACATCTTCTTAGGAGTACCATTTAATATTGCAAGTTACGCATTATTAACTTCACTAATCGCTAAGGAATGTGGATTAGAACCTGGTGAATTTATCCATACTTTAGGGGATGCTCATATTTACTCAAACCACGTTTCTCAAATTGAAGAACAATTGAGTAGAGAACCATACGAAGCTCCTAAGTTATGGTTAAACCCTGACAAGGAAAGTATTTTTGATTACGATATGGACGACATTAAGGTAATCGATTATAAGCACCATGATCCAATCAAGGCACCAGTTGCTGTATAAATAATAAAGGGGACTATTACTAATGATTTCATTTTTATGGGCTGAATCAGATCATCATATTATTGGTTTAAATGGTGGATTGCCATGGCATCTACCAGCTGATATGAAGTACTTTAAGGAAACTACCACACATCAAATCATCATGGCAGGAAGAACAACATACGAAAGTTTTAAGCGACCACTACCAAATCGTTTAAACACAGTATTAACCAGTCATGATAAAAGTGAATATCCTAACGACGTTGTTGTCTTTAACACTCTAGATGAATTTCTAGCTTTTGCTAAAAAGTTTAGCGATAAGGAAATTTTCGTTGTTGGTGGTGCTAAGATTTTTGCTGAATTACTTCCATACGTTGATCGTTTATACAAGACAGTAATCGACCACGACTTTGAAGGTGATACTCAAATGCCAGAAATTGATTACAGTCAATTTGATTTGGTATCAACCAAAGAAGGAATCATTGATGATAAGAACATTTATCCATACCGTTTTGAAATATTTGAACGTAAATAAAATAATAAAGAAAGGTTATGGATTGCTGCATAACCTTTTTTTATGGGGTGATTATTATGAAAAAAATATTTAAATTCATACTATTTTTGATTGTAGTATTTGGAATTGCCGGTGTGAGCTACCAGGTATATTCAAACGTTAGACATAAGGCCAAAATTACGAATGTTAGCAAGAACAAAAAAGTATCAATCGTTGCTTTAGGTGATTCATTAACACAAGGAGTTGGTGACCCTAAAAAGGCCGGTGGGTATGTCTCAAGAACTAAACAGGCATTTAATAAAAAGGGGTATAAGCACGTCACAACAGTTAACTACGGAATTGCGGGACAACGTAGTGATCAAATCGATAAGCGTGTTCAAAACAATGTTAAAGGTCTTTCAAGTAGTTTGAAAAAGGCCAACATTATTGTTCTAACCGTTGGTGGTAATGACTTACTACAAAGCTTACAAAGTAACGCTTTAGTTGATGGTAAAACTAAGTTTAATAGCAGGATGAAGCAAGCTTCTATCACTTATCAAGCCAAAGTGAATAGATTAATGAATGATATTCGAAAAGAAAATAAAAAAGCACCAATCTATGTGTTTGGTATCTATAATCCAATCTATGTATACTTTGCAAACGTTGATGTGATTAATCAATACGTTAAGAAGTATAATCAAATTACTTCTGGTGTTGTGCTAAGAAATAAAAAAGCACATTTTGTTGACATCACACCGTTATCATATGGACAATATAAGAGTAAGGCTCAAAAAGAAAAATTAGTTGAATCAAGTGATGAAGTAACTTTTGATCCGTTGGACATTTTAAAATTAGATGATACAAAGGGTGAGTTAAATAATTATATTTCCCCAGATGATCATTTCCATCCAAATGATAAGGGATATAACTACATGACCGACAGACTTGTATCACAATTATTTAGATTTAATGACTGGAATTAGAGGCAATTGTAATGGAAAAAGCAAAAGAGAAAAAACTATTTAAGTACCTATTTATTTTATTAGTCATCGTACTACTTGGTGGTGCATTCTATGCTTGGAAAGAAATGAATAGTGAAACCGTAAATCCACAAATGGGAACAGCGTCAAAAAATAATACACCAATTAGTGTTAGTTTGAATAAAAAACAAATTAACGCATTATCAAGTTACTACCTAGAAAAGTTCGAAAAGAAAGAAAAAAACATGGACTACAAGTTCTGGGTAGACAAACAAGCCTACGTTTATGGTAAGATTACCATCTTGGGTTCCAAAGTTGGATACCTTTTAAGTTTGGATCCACATCTATTAAGCAACGGTGATGTAGAACTAACCGCAAGTAAGCTTGAAGTTGGTAAGTTAAACGTACCACCTCGTTTTGTAATTGGTTATGTTGGTAAGCATTACAACATTCCAAAGTGGGTTGAATTAGATAGTAAGAACAGTCGCATTATCTTACATGTCAACAAATTAGGTGGTAAGAAAGAACTTTCATACCAAGCTAATAAAATTGATATGAATGGTGACGGTGACTTTGAATTTAAAGTCTTAATTCCTAATCAATAAAGGAGCAACTATGAAAAGTTTTTACCAGTATTTAATGACTGAACGTAATCCTAAGAGTACCGAAGCGGTTGCTCAATTTGCAAACAACGCATTTTACGATCAATCATTTCCCAAGCAATCGACTGATTATGATGAAATTTCAGAATACTTGGAAGAAAATGCTAGTTATCTACCAAGTATGACAATTTTTGATGATGCTTGGATGGATTTTCAAAATAGTAAACACTAAAAAAATGAACCTATGAATTTAGGTTCATTTTTTGGTGATTAATATAGTACAATTAATATATATAAGTTAGGAGCGGATAAAATATGATTCAATGGTTTCCAGGACATATGGCGAAAGCAATTCGTCAATTTGAAGAAAATATTCATTTAGTAGATATTGTATTTGAACTGGTGGATGCAAGATGCCCATTTAGTTCAATCAACCCGGAAGTAGCAAGAATTAGTCAAGGTAAGCCTAGATTAATGATTCTTACAAAGGCAGATTTGGCAAACCCAAACATTACCAACCAATGGTTATCATACTTTAAGAATCAAGGATATGCAGCAATCGCAATTGATTCAAAGAAAAACACCACAGGTAAGTACATCACCAAGGTTGTTAAGGATCTTTTAGCCGATAAGATTGATGATGCTAAGGAAAGAGGATTCTATAAGAAGGTTATTCGTGCAATTTGTGTTGGGGTGCCAAACGTTGGTAAGTCAACATTATTGAACCAAATTGTTAAGAGACGTGCCGCTCAAGTTGGTAACCGTGCCGGAGTTACTAAGGGTCAACAATGGCTAAAATCTAGTGACGAGCTAGAACTATTGGATACCCCAGGTATCTTATGGCCTAAGTTCCAAAATGACGACATTGCTAACAAGCTAGCGATGACAGGAGCGATTAAGGATAGCATTTACCACAGTGATGATGTTGGTTTGTTTGCTCTTCATTTCTTTAGAAGCACTAATCCAAAAGAGTTAATCGATCGTTACCATCTATCAGAAGATGATATGGAATTATCTGATGTTGATTTACTACTAAAGATTACTAAAAAAGTCGGCATGCAAGATGACTACGAAAGAGCTTCAATGAGAATTATTTTAGATTCCAGAAAAGGTAAGATCGGCCGTTTTACTCTAGATGATGTTAACGACCTATCTACAGAAGAGGAAGAATAAATATGGCTGAATCAATCAAAGATATCAAAGAAATTTTAAAATCTGTTGATGATGTAAACTCCAAACTACTGCAAAAATATCAAGATGATAGTAGAATCGGCGTGCAAAAATTAATCACACAGCGTGTTAAACAGATTGAGAAAAGAAATCATGAGATAGAGGAATTTCACCAACGCTTAAAGTATGAACATGAATTTTGGAATGAAGGAATTAATGTCATTGCGGGAGTTGATGAAGTTGGAAGAGGACCACTCGCTGGACCGGTTGTTACATGTGCAGTGGTATTACCCCATGACTTTGATGTCTACGAAGTTAATGATTCAAAGCAACTTTCTGAAAAGAAAAGATATGAATTAGCTGACCAAATTAAAGCTAAGGCCATTGATTATTCATATGGAATTGCTGATAACAAGTTAATTGATGATATTAATATCTATGAAGCAACTAGAGTAGCGATGAAAGAAGCGGTATTAGGATTAAAGGCATTACCACAGGAAATCATCGTTGATGCAATGCAAATTGATGTTGATATCCATCAACTTAAATTGATCAAGGGGGATGCAAAGAGTGCTAGTGTTTCTGCTGCCAGCATCTTAGCTAAGACCTATCGTGATGACTTAATGAAAGAATACGATCAGCAATATCCAGAATACGATTTTGCTAACAATGCCGGTTATGGTACCAAGAAGCACTTAGACGCTTTACACAAGTACGGCGCAACCCCAATTCATCGAAGAAGTTTTAAACCAGTTTCTGATTTATTATAATCACTTTTATCGTATATACCTTGTAAAAGTGGAGGTATATATGAAAACAAGAGAATTATTATTAAAACTAAAATTAGCTAAGGGCATCGGTATTAAATCTGAATATCGATTTTATCGATGGTTAAAAAGCGCTTATGACGTAATTCCTGACGAGTTGAATATGACTGCTGAAGAGATTGCAGAAACATTAATGTTATCTAAAAATAAATCAAAAACATTTATTAATTTCTATAATAGTGATAAATTAAATAGTGAACTTGATCATCATATAAATCATGTTAAATGGATAACCATTATAGATGACTTATATCCGGAGAATTTAAAAGAAGCATATTTGCCACCAATTGTGTTATTTTATTTTGGTGATTTAAGGCTTTTAGAAAATAAAGCATTAGCAATTGTTGGTTCTAGAAATAATACTGAATATTCCGTTGAGGTCATTAGGCGATTAGTGCCTGAGATTGTTAGTAACGGAATAACGATTGTTTCTGGACTAGCCAAGGGGGTTGATAGACTTTCTCACTTGGCAGCAATTGCCAATCATGGTAAAACGATTGCTGTGATTGGAACCGGTTTAGATCAATATTATCCAAGAGAAAATGAATCGCTACAACGAACAATTGCCAAAAATCATTTGTTGCTAAGCGAATATCCAGTTGGCTGTCGACCAGCTAGGTACCATTTTCCGGAAAGAAATCGAATTATAGCTGGATTGGTACGTTCTATACTGGTAACGGAAGCCAAGTATAGATCCGGTAGTTTAATCACCGCTAATTTAGCACTACAAAATAACCGAAACGTCTTAGCAGTCCCAGGGAGGATTGATAGTCCGTTATCGGTTGGTTGTAATGATTTAATTCAAGCTGGTGCCAAACCAGTAATTACTGCCAAAGACATATTAGAAGAATATAAATATTAATAATTAGCCTTTGGGAGATATTAAAAAAGAAATAAAATGACGAGGGATGTAAATGGCGACTACTACAAAATCAACAACAAAGAAAAAAAGACAGTCGGCAAAAAAGAAACTAGTGATTGTCGAATCTCCAACCAAGGCTAAAACCATTCAAAAATACCTAGGTAGAACCTACCGTGTTATTGCTAGTAAGGGTCACGTTAGAGATTTACCAAAGAGTAAGATGGGTGTAGACGTCGACAACGATTTTGAACCTCACTACATCTCTATTCGTGGTAAGGGTGAAACAATCAAGGAACTAAAGGCTGAAGCTAAAAAAGCCAAAAATGTTTACCTTGCATCTGACCCGGATAGAGAAGGAGAATCTATCGCATGGCATCTATCACACTTACTTGGCTTGAAAGAAGACGATAAGAATCGTGTTGCTTTCCATGAAATTACCAAGGATGCCGTTAAGGAAGCATTTAAGAACCCTCGAGAAATTGACATGAACTTAGTTGATGCTCAACAAGCTCGTCGTGTTTTAGACCGTTTAGTTGGTTATTCCATTTCTCCATTACTATGGAAAAAGGTTAAAAAGGGTCTAAGTGCTGGACGTGTTCAATCAATCGCTTTATGGTTGATCATCCAAAGAGAACGTGAAATCAAAGAATTCGTTCCAAAGGAATACTGGACCATTGACGCCGACATGAAGAAGGGTCGAGAAGCATTCAAGGCTAGTTTTTACGGAGTGAACGCTAAGAAGGCTGAACTAAACAGTAATGATGAAGTTAAAGCTGTGTTAGCTAAATTCGATAAGAGCAAACCATTTGAGGTTCAAAACGTTGTTAAAAAGGAACGTAAGAGACAACCTCAACCACCATTTACTACCAGTACAATGCAACAAGACGCCAACGTTAAGCTGAACTTCAAGACAGGTAAGACAATGATGGCGGCTCAACAATTGTATGAAGGTATCAATATTGGTAAAGATGGTAACCAAGGTTTGATTACTTACATGAGAACTGATTCAACTAGAATTTCTGCTTTAGCTAAGCACGAAGCATCCGAATTTATTCATGATAAGTACGGTGCAGAGTTTGCTGCAACTAAGCCAGTTAAGGGTAAGTTACCAGAAGGTGCCCAAGATGCCCATGAAGCAATTCGTCCAACCTCTGTTAAGAGAACTCCAGCAAGCCTAAAGCAATACCTAACCAACGATCAATACAAGTTATACAATTTGATTTGGTCTAGATTCATGGCTAGTCAAATGACACCTGCTATCATGGATACCATGACAGTAGACATGGAACAAAACGGTGTTGATTTCAGAGCGAACGGTTCAAAGCTTAAGTTCGAAGGTTTCCTAAAGGTTTACAACAAGGGAAAAGAAAAAGACAATATCTTACCTGACCTAGCCAAGGGTGACGAAGTGAAGATGGCTAAGAACAATCCAGATCAACACTTCACTCAACCACCTGCCAGATACAGTGAAGCTAAGCTAATCAGAACACTTGAAGAAAACGGTGTAGGTAGACCATCTACCTTCGCTCCAACTTTGAGTACGATCCAAAAGAGATACTATGTTAAGTTAGTTGGTAGAAGATTCGAACCTACTGAATTAGGTGAAATCGTTAATAACATCATCGAAGAATACTTCCCTGACATCGTTAACATTGAATTTACTGCCGATCTTGAAAATAACTTAGATGAAATCGAAGAAGCTAAGCAAAACTGGGTTGAAGTGGTCGATAAGTACTTCAGACCATTTGAAAAAGAAGTTAAGAACGCCGAAAAGAACATGGAAGATGTTCAAATTAAAGACGAACCAGCTGGTTACAACTGTGAAGTCTGTGGTGCTCCAATGGTTATCAAGATGGGAAGATATGGTAAGTTCTATGCTTGTTCCAGATTCCCAGATTGTCGAAACACACAAGCTATCGTTAAAAAGATTGGCGTTACATGTCCAAAATGTAAGAAGGGCGATGTTATTGAACGTAAATCAAAGAAGAATCGTATCTTCTATGGTTGTTCAAGATACCCTGAATGTGATTTTGTTACATGGGATAAACCAATCGGAAGAGACTGTCCTAAGGATGGAAACTTCTTGGTAGAAAAGAAGATTAAAGGTGGTACCCAAGTGGTATGTCCTAACGGTGATTACGAAGAAGCCGTACAAAAATAGTTAATAGCCCCTAAAGATTTAAAACTCTTAGGGGCTATTAGTTTAATAAGATAAGAGAGATAGCCAATGAAAAAATATCAAGATGAAGAATTAATTGAATGGTACATGGAATATTTAATCAATGAACGTCAATATTCTGATAATACAGCAATTGCTTATCAATCTGATATCAATGAATTTGTAAAAACATTAGAGGAAGAAGATCGTAGCCTACAGCAAACCGATGATTTGGATGTTAGTAATTATCTTACGATTTTGAAGAAACGCGATGAAAGTAGAAATACTGTCATCAGAAAGATTTCATCACTTCGTTCTTTCTTCCATTTTTTGGAACGAAATGATGTCGTCTCACAAAATCCGTTTGATCAGGTGAACTTAAAAAAGCATCCTAATCATTTGCCTCGTTTCTTTTATCAAAAGGAACTATATGAGCTATTTGAAGCAGCCAAGCATGGTAAAAATGAGATGCTTAGTTACAGAAACTATGCAATTATTGAAATCCTATACGATACGGGGATGCGTGTAAGCGAATGTGTGAACTTACAGTTTAGCGATATCGACTTTGATAATCGGATTATTAAGGTAATTGGTAAAGGAAATAAACAAAGATACTTACCATTTGGTAGCTATTTGATTAAAGCGTTAAAGCAATATCAAACTAACTGTCGTGATTTGTTAGTTAATAAGTATCACAAACACCATGATTATGTTTTTGTAAACCAATACGGAGACGAATTAACGAGTCGTGGAGTAGAATACATCTTAGATGAGATTGTTAAACAAACATCTTTAACAACCAATATTCATCCGCATATGTTAAGACATACTTTTGCTACCGAAATGCTTAATAATGGTGCTGATTTAAGAACAGTCCAAGAATTATTAGGACATAGCAGTTTGTCAACGACACAAATCTATACTCACGTTTCTAATGAACATTTATTGCGTGATTATAATAAGTTTTTTCCAAGATCTTAACATAATAATTGCATAATGAAAGCGCTTTATTGTAAAATATAGTTATAAATTTGTTAGGGGGGAGACTATGATTAAAACAATTAGTAATGAATACCTAAAAGTGAAAATTAATACGCATGGTGCTGAAATTAACAGCGTTAAAAGTACTCATGGATTAGAATACATTTGGTCCGGTGAAAAAAAGTATTGGGCTCGTCATGCGCCAATTTTGTTTCCAATTGTTGGACGTCTAAAGGATAATCAATACACATATGACGGCAAGACTTATGAAATGGGTCAACATGGATTCGCAAGGGATATGGAATTTGATGTTTTAGACCAAGGTAGTGATTGGATTGACTTGCAACTTGTTAGTAACGAAGAAACTAAGAAGATGTATCCATTTGCTTTCAAATTAGTTATTCACTATCAATTGGATGATCATAAGTTGTCTACTAACATTAACGTGTTTAATACCGACACTAAAGAAATGTACTTTTCAGTCGGTGCCCATCCAGCATTCAACGTGCCATTGGTGAAGGATGGAAGTGAACAATATGACGATTATTCAGTTAAGTTCGCTAACAAAGGAACATATGATCAAATTCAATTTGATGTTCCATATGCCAACCTTGAAAAAGTCGAAAAAATTCAATTAGATCAACCAATTAAACTATCGCATGAATTGTTTTATGATGATGCTAAAGTGGTTGAAATTAAGAATAAAGAGTTTACCACTATTCTATCTAACGACGTTTCAGATCATGGAGTATCTATGACTGCCTACGATATTGAATACGGTGGATTATGGTCTGCAAAAGACGCACCATTCGTTTGTCTTGAACCATGGTGGGGAATTGCAGACGATGTTCATACAGATGGAAAGATTGAACATAAAGTCGGCATTAACAAGATTAGCCCAGACAAAAAGTTCACTGCTAAGTATGATTTATTATTCTTCTAAAAAATATGTAACAAAAAAACACCTTTTTAAAAGGTGTTTTTTGTTTTATCTATTTTGTTTTCCTGAATTACGTTTTCTCAAATCGTCATGAGTATCATGTTCATCAACTGTTTCGATTTGTTCAGGTTCATCTGATGAATCTTCTTCTTCTACATCGTGTAGAATGACTTTTTCATCGCTTTGCGCTTGAGCAGCTGCTTGTGCTGCAACTTCTGCTCTAATCTTTGGACGGTACATGTTAATGATTAATGTTTGTAAACAAGCAAACAAACCACTAATGAAGAAGTAAATACCTAATCCGGCAGGAGCACTGAATGTTACCAATACAATCATGATTGGTGTGAAGTATGCCATCATCTTCATTTGTTTCTTTTGATCTTCTGGAAGACCTAAAGTCATCAAGTATCCTTGAAGAACGTATGCTAAGAATGACAATACAACCAAGATTAAACTCTTGTCACCAAGTTTTACACCTAAGAACATAGTGTGTGAAACTTCTGGTGAGAAACGAATTCCGTTATATAAGGCAAGGTAAATTGGCATTTGAATGATTAATGGTAGACAACCAATACCACCGGCCATGCTAATGTTGTTATCCTTATATAGTTGCATCATTTCTTGTTGAATCTTCATTTGTTCTTCTTTTGAAGAAGCATTTTTTTGTCTTTCTTGAATTTCTTGCATCTTAGGCTTGATGAAGCTCATTTTTTCTTGCATGATAGTAGACTTCTTAGTTTGACTAATCATTGCAGGAAGCAAGATCATTCTAACAATGATAGTTAAAATGATAATCGCCCAACCATATCCACCGAAGAATCTAGCAATAAAGTCTAGAATGTGTTGACCTGGTAGAGCAAGGTATTCATATGTAAGACCATATGGTTTACCGTTTGAATCCACACGTACACATCCTGATAAGACTAAAGCCATTACTCCAATCAAAGATAGGGCACTGAATCTCTTTAATTTTTTCATTACAAAAAACCTTTCCTGTAAATTTCATTTACAATAATACCAGAAAATTGGAATTATATCAGATAAAAACCCGAATTATTTTATTATAAACCCTTTATCGTGAATTTCATTGATATTAGTTATTTTCATATTATCTACTCGTCCATAAGGTGTAGGTGAATCTTTAATTTTAGAAACGAATTCATCAACTATGGATGTTTCGCCGTTAACGTGAATCAAGACGCTTCCATCTCTTAAGTTTTGGACAAAACCATTTAGATTCATTCTATCTGCGACTTTCTTGGTACTGTATCTAAAACCAACACCTTGAACTCTTCCTAAAACAATGATTTCAATATTTTTATTGGTCATATTGATTCCTCCTTACTAAACAATAGTAACATATATGTTTTATTCGATTATTATGCTAAAATAATAGGAAAGATAAATAATTTAAAGGGGTCATATCCAGTAATGGAAAAAATTGTTTCTGCAAAAAATGAACGAGTAAAAAAATGGTCAAAGTTAAAAACTAAAAAGGGCCGTTTAAATAGTAACCAATACATTTTGGAAAGTTGGCATCTAGTATCTGAAGCGATTAATGCTAACCAAAACGTTGAAGTTGTATTAACTACAAACAAGCAATACGAACTACATCAAGCTGAAATTGATGCTTTTAACGGTGAAGTAATTGAAATTACCGACGATGTTTCAAAGGCATTGGGTTCAACATCAACTCCACAAGGAATCTTTGGAATTGTTGAATTACCAAAAGAGGATCATTTTGATTCATTAGACATGAATGGTTCTTGGCTATTGCTAGACCAAATTCAAGATCCAGGTAACATCGGAACAATGGTTAGAACTGCAGATGCTGCCGGTTTCGACGGCGTTATCTTTGGTGAAGGAACATCCAGTCAATTTAATCCAAAGGTATTACGTTCAATGCAAGGCAGTCAATTCCATTTGAAGTTACTGGAAGGTGACCTACTTGATTGGATTGGCAAGTTTAAGGAAAACAATGTGCCGGTTTATGGAACAGAATTAAATCCTCAAGCAGTGAGTTATGATCAGATTGAAAAACAGGATGCTTTTGCCTTAGTAATGGGAAATGAAGGTAATGGTATGCAAGATAAAATACTTGACCAAACCACTAAAAATTTATATATTCCTATCAAGGGAAAGGCAGAATCACTTAATGTTGCGATTGCTGCTGGAATCGCAATGTTCCATCTTAAAAAATAAATTATTGAGTTAGGAGATAGTATATTGAAAGAAGATGCATGGCGAAATGATAAAGAATATGTTAGCTATGTTTCTGATTTACTAAGCAGTCCAGAAGTCTTGAGACTAGATAACTATATCCAACATCATTCATCAACTCGTTTACAACATTGTATTCATGTGTCATATGAAAGTTATTTAATCGCTAAGAAATTCGGTTTAGATGCTAAAGCCACAGCCCGTGGAGGATTACTGCATGACCTGTTTTTCTACGATTGGCGAGTAAGCAAGTTCCGCTTGGGTTCCCATGCTTATATGCACCCAAGAGTGGCGCTTAGAAATGCTGAAAAAATAACTAAGCTAAACGATAAGGAAAGAGATATTATCACTAAGCATATGTGGGGATTGACTTTAACCAAGCCCAAGTATGCTGAGAGTGTGGTCGTTTCACTTATCGATGATTACGATGCTATTCGAGAATATTTCGCACCAAAATACCAAAATTTAAAAAACAAAATTAAAAATAGACACTATAAAAAGGAGGTTAGTTCATGGCAAAAGAAAGTCAAATGAGCACCACAATCGATTTTCATTTGTGTCCTAAGTTTGAACAAACTTTTCAAATGCTAGGTAAGAAATGGAATGGTTTAATTATTGAAACACTATTGGTCAATGGACCACAACGTTTCAAATGTATCGCAAACGTGGTTTATAAGTGCAGTGATCGTGTATTAGTTGAAAGACTAAAGGAACTTGAAGAAGACGGTATCATTACTCGTAAAACATTTTGCGATTCTTCATTAATTCAATATGAATTAACTGAAAAAGGAGAAGCATTGGGTCCAATCATGGAACAAATTCATGACTGGTCAGATCAATGGTGTGATATTAACGATTAATCTTGACCGACTAATGTTTTTAAGATATTATTTAATTAAATGTGTTGAAGAAAAATTAGTAGGCGACAAACAATACAGAAAGACTGCATTTGATGAGAGTAGTCACAAGTCAGCTGAATTCATTTTCTGAACTGATATTGGGAGTTACAATTAACGAAAAATAATCCGGTATTCCACCGTTATGGATTTAGAGTGTATGAATTGCGAACCGCAATTTATAAACTAGGGTGGTACCGCGAAGCTTCGTCCCTTTTGGGATGAGGCTTTTTTTGTTGAAATGAGAGGAGAATACTATGTCATTAAAAGATGATTTAACCAAGTTGCGTGATGATGGAATTGCTCAAATAAATCAAGCAACCGACGTTAACGAAATTACTAAAGAAATTAAAGTTAATTTACTTGGTAAAAAAGGTCCAATTACTCAGGCACTAAGAGGTATTAAGGACTTACCAGTTGAAAAAAGACCTGAAGTTGGTAGTTATGCCAACGAAATCAGAGATGAAATTCAAAATGCCTTGGATGCAAAGTTAACAGAATTAGAAAACAAGGCCTTAGAAGCACAACTAGTTGCTGAAAAAATCGATGTTACTCTTCCAAGTACTCCAGTGGCTAAGGGACATCCACATGTTATCCAATCAATTATTGATGAAATTTGTGACATGTTCATCGGTATGGGTTACGAAGTTAAAAGTGGTCCAGAAGTAGAAGAAGACAAGTATAACTTTGAAATGATGAACCTACCAAAGGATCATCCAGCCAGAGATATGCAAGATACTTTCTACATTACTAAAGAAATCTTGATGAGAACTCAAACCTCTCCTATGCAAGCAAGAACTCTTGAAAAACACGACTTCAGTAATGGTCCATTGAAGATGATTTCACCAGGTGTCGTATACAGACGTGATACAGATGATCCTACTCATTCACACCAATTCCACCAAGTAGAAGGAATCGTGATTGATAAGAACATTACAATGGGTGACTTAAAAGGAACTCTTGAATACTTACTACACCAATTATTTGGTAACAAGTACGATATTCGTTTGAGACCAAGTTACTTCCCATTCACTGAACCATCAGTTGAAGCAGACGTTACTTGTTTCAAGTGTGATGGTAAGGGTTGTGATGTATGTAAGCACTCAGGATGGATTGAAGTCCTAGGTGCCGGAATGGTACATCCAAACGTATTGAAGATGGCCGGTGTAGATGCTGACGTATACGGTGGTTTCGCATTTGGACTAGGTCCAGATCGTTTTGCAATGTTGAAATACGGTGTAGAAGATATTCGTGATTTCTACCTAAACGATGTTAGATTTTTATCGCAATTTAATTAAGGAGAGATACTAATGAAAATTTCATACAATTGGCTAAAGGAATACATTGACTTAGATATTCCTGCTGACGAATTAGCCGAAAAAATTGAACGTTCATCAGTCGAAGTTGACTCTGTTATCAAACCTAGCGATGGACTTAAAAAAATCGTTGTAGGTAAGATTGTGGAAATGGAAAACCATCCAGATTCAGATCACTTACACATTTGCCAAGTTGATGTTGGTGAAGACGAACCAGTTCAAATTGTCTGTGGAGCTCCAAATGCTCAAGTAGGCAAGAATGTTATTACAGCATTATCTGGTGCCAGAGTTGCTGATAACATGAAGATTAAAAAATCAAAGATGCGTGGAGTTCAATCCAATGGGATGCTTTGTGCACTAGATGAAATTGGTTACCCTAAAGATGTTGTGCCAAAGGAATGGGCCGACGGTATTTACTTCTTACCAGAAGATGCTACCTTGGGTGACGATGTTTACAAGTACCTTGGTATGGATGACGCACTAATTGATTTAGATGTAACTCCTAACCGTGGTGACATGCTAAGCATTTACGGTACTGTTCATGATTTAGCTGCTATCTACAACAAGCCAGCCAAGTTTGATTTAGATAAAGTTAGCGAAACTTCAGATAAATTAACATCTGATCAAATCCAAAGTGATGTTAACGAAGAAATTGCTTGGACATACCTAAACCGTGTTGTTAATGATGTTGAAGTAAAACCAAGTCCACTATGGATGCAAGTTAGACTTTGGAATGCCGGAATTAAACCAGTAAATAACATCGTTGATATCACAAACTACTCAATGCTTAAGTTTGGTCAACCAATGCACGCATATGACCTAGATAAACTTTCAGGCAATGTATCAGTTAGATACGCTAATGACGGTGAAAAGATTACTACTTTAGATGAAAACGAAGTGGAATTAGATTCAAACGATTTAGTAGTTGCTGATGACAACGGCCCAATCGCAATGGCTGGTGTAATTGGTGGTATGGATAGTTCAATTACTGCTGATACTAAGAACGTATTGTTCGAATGTGCTATCTTTGACCCAATTAAAGTTAGAAAAATGGCTAGAAAACACGTTATTCATACTGAAGCATCTCAACGTTTCGAACGTGGTGTAGATCCAATGGCTGTTGAAGATGTTTTATCTTCAGCTAGTGAAATGGCAAGAGAAATTGCCAACGGTTCAGTTACAAGTGATGTTTTAGTTGGTAGCAAGTACGATGCCAAGAAGGCTGTTATTGAAATCTCAGTTTCTCGTATTAACCATGTCCTAGGTATGGAATTAAGTGCCGCTGATGTGACAGATATTTTTGAAAGACTTGGTTTCGAAGTTAAGGCTAATGGTGATGATTTAGTTGTTACAATTCCAACTAGACGTGGTGATATCCATATTCAAGCTGACTTAATTGAAGAAGTTGCTAGAATTTACGGATACGATAACCTACCAAGCACCTTACCAACAACTACTATGACGACTGGTGGTTTAAATGCTGAACAACAATTAATCAGAGACAGTCGTCATATTCTAGAAGGTTTAGGTTTAACTCATGCCATCTCATATGCTTTAACTACTGAAGAAAAAGCTAAGATGTTCATGATGGGTGAATCAGCACAAACTGATTTAAGTTACCCAATGAGCAGTGATCACACTACATTAAGAATGAACCTAGTTTCAGGACTTTTAGATGACATTGCTTACAACAAGGCTAGAAAAGTTGATAACGTTGCCTTATACGAACAAGGCCGTGTTTTCCATAAGGAAAATGCAGATGTTGTTAAACCAGATGAAATTGAACATTTAGCTGGTGCAATGACTGGTTCACTAGTTGATAATTCATGGAACCAACCTGCAAAGAACGTTGATTTCTTCCAAATTAAGGGAATTGTTAACGAATACTTGGAAACAATTGGTCTAAACGGTGAAATTAGCTATGTTGCTAACGAATCTTACCCAGAAATGCACCCAGGTAGAACTGCTGATATCTTTGTTCACGGTCACTATGTTGGTTTTGTGGGACAAGTTCATCCAAAGATTGCAAAGCAATTTAAGATTAATGAAACTTATGTTTTTGACCTAAACCTACAAACAATCATTGACTTACCTAAGAAAGAACAAAGCTACGAATTAGTTTCAAAATATCCTTCAATCAAGCGTGATATCGCAATGTTAATCGATAAGGATGTTGAAAACGATTCAATCGTTAAGGTAATTGAAAAACGTGGTGGAGCATACTTAGTAGATGTTAAGTTGTTTGACTTATACGAAGGTGAACATGTTCCTGAAGACAAGAAGTCATTAGCATATTCATTAACATTCCAAAACAAGCATGATACTTTGGTTGATGATGATGTAAATAATGCAATGGACAAAGTGCAAAGAAATCTTGAAAAAGAATTCAATGTAGAAATACGTTAATTTTTAAATGGAGGAAATGGATTTGAATGAAGAAAAGAACTCCAATGATTTCGAAAAGAAGCACACTAATTTAGGCAAAAAGATTTCACTAAGTATTATCGCCATCTTAATAGTTTTGGGAATTTTTATATTTATTCTTGGACATCAATACGTTAAAGAATCACTAAAACCATTGAATCCTAAGGATAAAGAATTAATTCAAGTTCAAATCCCAATGGGTGCTTCCGATAAGAAAATTGGATCAATCTTACAAGAAAGTAAAATTGTCAAAAGTGGTTTAGTATTCGACTATTTTGTTAATAGTCATAACTATTCTGGTCTAAAGGCGGGTTATTATGAACTTTCACCTTCAATGAGTTTACAAAAGATTGCTGACAAGTTGAAAAAGGGTGGAACAGCTCAACCGCTACAAGGTAAATATGGTCGCTTGCTTGTTCGTGAAGGTGATAACATCGATGAAATTGCCCAATCAGTAGAACAAAGCAGTCAATATTCAAGTGCTGACTTCAAAAAGCTAATGAAGGATACTGATTTCTTGAATCAATTGAAGAAAAAATATCCTAAGCTTTTAGATTCAGCATTTAAGGCTAAGAATAGAAAGTATGTGTTAGAAGGATACCTATATCCAGCCACATACAATTCACAAAAGAACGTCACCTTGAAACAAATTGTTAACCAAATGGTTGCAAAGACTAATTATGAATTTAGTCCATATTTCAAGGAAATAAAGAAACAAAACCTAACAGTCGATGAAGCAATTACTTTGGCTTCATTTATTGAACACAATCATGTTGATAAAAAAGATCAAGAAAAGATTGCGGGAATATTATATAATCGTCTAAATAGTAATTTACCTCTTGAAGTGCAATCTTCTATTAGGTATGCTAATGGTAAAGTTTCTGGACAAAAACTTTCAAAGAAAGATTATGATGCTAATACCCCTTATAATTTATATAAGAATATTGGATTCCCACCTAGTGCAATTAATAACCCAACGGTTAAGTCACTAGATTCAATTTTGAATCCAAAGGATATGACTACTTTTTATTTAGCATATAGTGTTAATATGAATGATAAGAAGGTTAAGTATTATAATTCAGATAAAGATGTCGATGACTTAATCGGCAATGATAGTGTTATGAGATAAATCGGTTATGGAGAGATTATTATGGTAGAAAAGAAAAAGCGTCCCGTTGTTATTGGTGTTACTGGTGGTTCAGGTAGTGGTAAAACTACTGTTAGTCGTGCCATCTTTAACCAACTATTGGGTCATTCAATTATGATTTTGCAACAAGATTCTTACTACAAGGATCAATCACATAAGACAATGGCTGAAAGAGAAGAAACTAACTACGATCATCCATTAGCTTTTGATAGTGACTTATTACTAGAACATTTGAATAAGCTTCTAAACTATGAAGCAATTGAAAAACCGGTTTATGACTACACTAAATTAAATCGTAGTACTGAAACAGTTACTCAAGAACCACGTGATGTTATCATCCTAGAAGGAATCTTAATCCTAGACGACAAGCGTCTTAGAGATTTAATGGACATTAAGGTGTTCGTTGATACTGACGACGACATTCGTATTTTAAGAAGAATTCAAAGAGATACCAAGGAACGTGGCAGAACATTGGATGAAGTTATCCAACAATACTTGGAAACTGTTCGCCCAATGTACAACCAATTTGTTGAACCAAGTAAGCGTTACGCAGATATCATCGTTCCAGAAGGTGGTAAGAACCAAGTTGCGATTGATTTATTAACAACTAAGATTCAATCAATCTTGGTAAAACACGGTAACAACAAGGTTTTCAATAATATTGATACAACAATCTAATTAATTTAAAGGAGAGTTTATAATGGCTAAAGATGAAAGCTACCCAATGACAGTCGAAGGTAAACAAAAACTTGAAGCTGAATTGGAAGATTTAAGATTAAATCAACGTCCACAAATCATTGAAAGAATCAAGATTGCCAGAAGTTATGGTGATTTATCAGAAAATTCTGAATATGAATCAGCTAAGAACGAACAAAGTATGCTAGAAAGCCGTATTACAACTGTAGAACACATGCTACAATACGCTGACGTTGTTGATAACGATGACGTTGAAAGTGATATGGTAAACGTTGGTAAGAAGGTTACTTTTAAAGAACTACCAGATGAAGACCCAGAAACTTACCAAATCGTTGGTGCTGCTGAAGCAGATCCATTGGAAGGTAAAATTTCAAACGATTCACCAATTGCTAAAGGGCTATTAGGCCACAAGGTTAACGATGAAGTAGTTATCGAAATTCCTGCCGGTGACATGAAAGTTAAGATTATTTCTGTTGAATAATTTTATAAAATAAAAAGGACTCGTTTAGACGAGTCCTTTTTATTATCTTTTTTTCTTGTAAATATAAAATCCAACTACAAACATCAATGTTAGTGCTGAGATTATTATTCCAGCATTTAATCCTGAAGGATAGAATGATAACTGGATTTTGTGTTTGCCGATTGAAAGATTATCAAAGCCAATGAATTCATCATTGATTACCTTAATAGGGTGTTTCTTACCGTCGACAGTCAACGTCCATCCATTGGAGTATGGAATTGATGTTGCAACGGCTTGACGCTTTGTAGATACGTTAATATCAGCAGAAACGGTATTACCGTTAAGTTTAATATTGTTGTTTTGTTTTCTAATTGCCTTTGTTTCACTTAGGAATTTAGGTAGGTTTAAGGAAGCGATATTAAACTCATTAGTGTATACTTTGCCGTTTAATAGCTTGATGGTAATTTTATTATCCTTGTTGTTTGGCAAGCTTACAACGAAAGTACTTTGAAATTCGCTTGGAAGGTTTAATTCTTCACCATTAACCTTAATGCTACATTTTTGTTGATTCATTGAAGCTGGAACTATCATGTAAGGCACCTTGTTATTTTGGTGCTTATACTTGATTACGATTTCGCCATCTTTTAGAAGATTGTTTTTAGCGATTACTTGGTTGTTTAAGCCAGTTAATGCATTAGTGTTTTCAGAAAGAATAGTGTAGTGCATGTTTTCATTGAACACGTCGCTATTATTACCAGTGACTTGTTTAACCATCGAGTTTTGGTACTTAATAGGATCTGATGCAATGATTTTTGAAAATACATTATCAGATGCTGTGTAAACAAGTGGGAATGCATTGTTTGATTTAAAGGTTTGGAAGATATCTATCTTTTGCACATCATTATTGACGATATCATAACGATTGCTACTCTTTTGAATCATCGGATATGTCTTATTGTAGTTAATCGTATTAATGAAGTACTTAAATGAAAGTAATGAGTCAGTTACGATGGTTCCGTTTGAATAATCAATTGATCCGGTAGTATATGCATTACCAATCTTTTGGTTGAAATCCGGTGTTGATTTTCTAAGTGTCGATGAGAATGTCGAACCACCGTAAAAGTTTGATTCGATTGGATCATCTCTAGTTCGATAGAAATCTTTACTGATTCGATAGAAACCATTATCCTTTTGTTTAATATCATTCACGTGACGATTTAATGTTGCTGTGTACTTCATATAATCATCATTTGATACATAACTAATGGCGTTTAAGGAATTAAACGCGTTCAGTCCCGTATCACCAATTGCAATAACTACCAAGCAAAGTAGGTAGTACTTATTGTCTTTGTTTGATACATGGATAACGATAAAACTAATGGCAACAAATGCCAATGAAATTAAATACTTGGTTAGAGATAAGTAGTTAAAGCTATTAATGTTTAGAGCTGTATAAATTAAACCAGCAATCAAAATAACCCCGGAGATGATAATTTCTTTGATGTTAATGTGTCCAGCTTGCTTATCCAAACCAATTGCAGCGATATAAATAATCCAAAAGCAAAAAATGAATGAAAAACGGTAAGGATACCAAATTGGAAATTGCATTGCGTGCCATAGTAAATCTAATGGTTCAAAGAACATCGAAACAATTAGGATAACTGTGATGGCAAGTGCAGTGATTTTTCGTTTTAACTGAATTTGTTTATTGCAGAAGAATATTATGAAACCAATTACGGCAATCGCACCAATAAAGATGTTAGGGTAACCGCTTGGCATTTGAGAAAAGTTGAAGCTACCATCGAAAAGCTTACTTATCATTTTCAATGGGCTATATTCAACCTTCCACTTAAATGTTGATAGAGTATATGCACCTTTACCGTTTTTAAGTTCGATTAGGTTTGGTAAAAAAATGAATGCTGAAAGCAGTAATGATACGAAATAACTAACACCAATCGAGATTAATCTACCAAGACGCATCTTTAATGAATGATCATCATTGATTAACTTACCAATTACATAGATAACCGAAAAAATCGTAATCATGTATGCAATGTAGTAGTTAATGACTAACATTGCCGTGTAACTAATAATGAATAAACTATATTTGTTGTGTTTAAAAATTCGATCAATACCCATAATGATAATTGGTAGTAGGATAACACCATCCAACCACATTACATTTAATTGGTTAGCAATCATCCATCCATTAAGAGCATAGGTAATTGCCATTGATAAAATAATTAGGTCTTTTTTGATACCTTTATGTTTTAGAAAAATGCTGAAAGTTAATCCTGATAAACCGTATTTAAATAGCGTTATCAAAAGAATTGAGAAGTTGATAAACTTAGCAGGGATGATTAATAAAATGATATTAAGCGGACTTAATAGGTAATATCCCCAAATTCCAATCATTTCTCCACCATATCCGTTTGAAAATGAGTATAATATGCTATGTAGGTCTAAAGATAGAATTGTTCGACGGAAATATGCGAATAAATCTACATATTGTTGACCTAGATCTACAGTTAAAATGCTACTATTTCCAAATGGAAACATATTGCGGTAAGCAAAATAACATGACATAATAATAAATGGAATAAAAAAGCTTAATAAGTATAAGCGGTGTTTTTTTATGATTTTTTTAATTGAATTAATCATAGTTAATACTTCCTATGTATTTTGATTGTTACTTATAAAGTAACCAACTATAGTATACAATAAACCAGACTAAATGACTGATTAACATATAATAATTAAGGAGTTAGATTGTTTTGAATAGTTTTTTGCAAAAAATATTCCACCACAGTGATCGTGGGGAAAATTCAAAGGTACCATTTAGATTAAATATTATTCTGACAGTTGTCGGAGTTTTATTTGCCATTCTAATAATCCAGTTGGGTTATTTACAAGTTATTAATGGAAACCAATATAAGGCTGAAGTTAGCCGATCTGATAATTCCGTTAAGTATGGAAATGTGCAAAGAGGGATGATTTACGATTCTACCGGTCGTGTACTTGTTGGAAATAAAGCCCACCAAGCTATTCAATACACTAAGGGATTATCAGTAACTAGTGCTGACTTATATAAGATTGCCAACACATTAGGCAAATACTTAACTGTTGACACTTCAGCATTAACTCCTAGACAAGAAGCTGATTTTTACTTAGCTAATGCCGATAACCTTAAGAAAGTAAGCTCTAGTATTACTTTTCCTAAGGGCGCAAGTACTAGTGAAGAATACGCTCTAGAACTTCAAAAAGTTATGAATGACAAGCTATACAGCACAGATAAAGCAACTAAGAATGCTGCATCAATCTTCCAAAAGATGAGTGGTTCTTACCAATTATCAACTACATACATCAAGACAACCAATGTTACTAATAAGGAAATTGCCGAAATTGGTGAACATTTAGATGAAATGCCTGGTGTCCAAATTGGTGATAGTTGGACAAGAGAATATCCAAATGGAAACGCCATTCAAAGTATTGTTGGAACTGTTTCTTCTGAAAAGGTTGGTTTGCCAAGTGACAGAATCAATACACTATTAGCAGAAGGTTACTCCAGAAATGATAGTGTTGGTCAAAGTTACCTAGAAGAAAAATACGAAGCTACTTTACGTGGTTCAAAATCACAAACCTTAATCAAGGGTGGTAGCTTAGATAAAGCTGTTAAACAATATGGTGGTCAAAAGGGTGATAACCTTCAATTAACTATTAACTCTGAATTCGAAAAGAAGATTCAATCACTAGTTGAAGAAGCTGATCAAGGTACTGGTAATTCAACAGGTGCATACGCAGTTGTTATGAACCCTAATACTGGTGGAATTATCGGTTTAGCTGGGGTTAGTCGTGATCCAGAAACTGGAAAAGAAACTCCAAATGCTCTTGGAACAATTAACAGTTCAATCGTTATGGGTTCTGTTGTTAAAGGTGCCATGATTTCTGGTGCTTTAATGGACAAGGTTATTACACCAACTAACTCTACTTTAACTGATAAGCCAATTTTAACTGGTGGAATCAGAAAGGCATCATGGTTTAACCAAAATGGTAATCATGATATTGCACTCGATGCTTCAACAGCGCTTGAAGTTTCATCTAACTCTTACATGATGCAATTAGCAATGAAAGAAGCTAAGTTCAACTACGTTGAAGGTGGAGCATTAACAATGAATCCAGATGTCTTCAATATTATGAGAGGTTACTTCAACCAATTTGGTTTAGGTGTATACACTGGAATTGATTTACCTGGTGAAACAAAGGGTATTCAAGGTCCTAGTGGTTCAGCAAACATTGGTAAGGCACTTGATTTATCTTACGGTAACTATGATGCTTACACACCAATGCAAGTTGCTCAATACATTTCTACAATTGCTAATGGTGGATACAGAATTGAACCTCACATCGTTCAAAGCATCCGTGCTTCAAATAAGAGTGGTAAGTTAGGTCGAGTTAAATACACTGTTACACCAACTGTACTAAACAAGATTGATATGACAGCTGCACAAAGAAAAGTTGTTACTGATGGTTTCTACAAGGTGGTTCATGGTACTAACGAATACAGAACCGGTATTACTTTAAATACTGTTAAACCTTCAATTTCAGCTAAGACTGGTACTGCCCAAACATTCTACTCAAGTGGAAAGAAGGGTTCAAAACCAGTTGAAACTGTTACTTTGAGTTTGGGATCATTTGCTCCTTCAGATAATCCACAAGTGGTAGTTGTAGTTGCAATTCCAAACTTGCCAAGTAACGCAGAAAGCAATAATATTGACTTAGCTCAAAAGATTTATCAAGCATACTGGAAGTACGTTCAATCCGACAGTGGCTTGAAATAATTGCTGTTAAGTAATTTTCCTTAACAATATTTATATAAACTCTGGTCAAATCAAAGAAAAAATGATAATATATTAAGAGTTGAAAGTTGTTTATATAAAAATTAAAAATACAACTAACTTGGAGGTGTAACTAAGATGAGAGTACACATTACTTTAGAATGTACAGAATGTCACGAACGTAATTACTTATCAACTAAGAGTCGTCGTAACAACCCTGATCGTTTGGAATTAAAGAAATACTGTCCACGTGAAAGAAAAGTTACATTACATCGTGAAACAAAATAAGGATTCGGGTTTAAAGGCCCAAATCCTTTTTTTATATTCTGGGAAGTGAATAGATGGATAAATCAGCAGCTCGAAGTGAAATTTTAAATAAACTTAAAAATTTAGATAATAGAGAAGATGTACAATATTTATATAATCAGTTGTTTGAAACTAATGAGTGGATTGCGGCAACTTCAATTGGAGTAACCCTTAGTACTGATATCGAGATTGATACTGATCCAATCATTGAAAAAGCACTAAGTGATAACAAAAGAGTATATGTTCCCAAGGTGATTAATAAGAGCGATATGGATTTCATTGAGTACAACCATGAAACCAAGTTGTTTGTTAATAAAATGGGGATTTCTGAACCAGTTGATGGTCAAGGCGTCGACGTCAATGATATTGATTTGTTGATTGTTCCGGGAATGGCTTTTGATATGTCTAATAATAATCGACTTGGCTATGGTGGTGGATACTATGACCGAGTTTTAGTTGATTATCCTGGAAATACTATTGCACTTGCTGATAGAATTAGAATGTATGAAAAATCAATATGGAAAGTAGATGAGTTTGATCAACAAGTTGAAACAATTATTCACTCAAATTTCAAATAATCGTTTATATCGAAAAATAGATGATGTTCCTTTTATGACTGAAGGAATTTTAGCAATAATTATATTCGTATATTTATTTGGTATCGTTACAAATTCAACGGATGCAATTATTAATTATGGTGCTATGTATCGTCCACTAGTCCAATTTGGTCAATGGTGGAGATTCATCACACCAATATTTATTCATCTATCATTTCTACATATTTTAATGAACGGAATTAGTTTATACTATGTAGGGATTCAGCTTGAAAAGATTTTTGGACACATTAGATTTCTTGTGATTTTCATGTTGTCAGGAATATTTGGTAACATTGCCGGATTTGCATTCTCAAATGGAGCAAGTGCTGGTGCAAGTACCGCTATCTTTGGATTGTTCGGTGTATTTTTGATGTTAGGTGAAACATTTCATGATAATATGTATGTCAGAAGAATGTCACAAAGTTTTCTATTACTAATCGTCTTGAACATTGGATTCGACTTAATGTCACCAGATATTGATATAATAGGTCATATTGGTGGTTTAATTGCTGGGTTCTTATTGCCTTACGTAGTAGGACTACCATCAGAGTTTAAAATTCCAATGGTAAAGAAAATATTGGCATTAATTGTATTGCTAGTATTTGCATATTTTTGCTTAAAAACTGGTTATTTTGCAAATTAATTAGTGCATTTTTCGTTAGGATGTGGGAAAATGAAGACGTTGTACGATGTTCAACAACTTTTAAAAAAATTTGGAATCTATGTTTACGTTGGCAAAAGATTGTGGGATATAGAGGTTATGGCATTAGAGCTTGATCATCTACATGATGCTGGACTCGTAACTAAAGAAGAGTTCATACAGGCAAAGCTTGTATTAAAACATGAACATGGAATCGAAGAAAAGAAATAATACAATTTTTAGGAGGAAACTAAAATGGTACGTAAGTTAATTGGAATCGATTTAGGAGGTACAACAACTAAGTTGGCATTCCTAACTGATAGCGGTGAAATCTTAGATAAGTGGGCTATTACCACCGATGTAAGCGCTAACGGAGAAAATATTGTTCCAAATATCATTAACTCTATCGCAAAAAAGATGGAGGACTCTGATCATAAAATTGACGACTTTATTGGAATTGGAATGGGAACTCCAGGTTCAGTAAACCGTGAGGAAGGTACTGTAATTGGGGCTTACAACCTAAACTGGAAGACTACCCAACATATTAAGGATCAAATCGAAAAAGCATTAGGCCTACCATTTGCTTTAGATAACGATGCTAACGTTGCTTCACTAGGTGAATACTGGAAGGGTGCCGGAAGTAAGGACTCAGACGTTGTATTCGTAACACTAGGAACTGGTGTTGGTGGAGGTGTTATCGTTAACGGTGAATTAGCTCACGGTGTTAACGGTGGTGCCGGTGAAATTGGTCACATTACTGTTGAACCAGGTGGATTCGAATGTACTTGTGGTAAGCGCGGTTGTCTAGAACAATACGCTTCAGCTACTGGTGTTGTTAAGGTTGCTAAGAACCTTTCAAGCGAATTCACTGGTCAATCAAGACTAAAGGAAATGATTAATTCAGGTGAAGAAGTAACTTCAAAGGTTGTCTTCTTCCTAGCTGACAACGGTGATATTTTTGCAAACCAAGTCGTAGATCACGTATGTTACTACTTAGGTCTTGCATTAGCTAACGTTGGTAACACATTGAACCCTGACAACATTGTTATCGGTGGTGGTGTTTCAAACGCTGGAAACACATTATTACAACCAACAACTAAGTACTTCCAAGAAAATGCATTTAGACCTGTTAGAGATTCTACCAAGATTCGTCTAGCTCAATTAGGTAACGATGCTGGGGTAATTGGTGCTGGTTCATTAGCTTTAAGAAACATTAACAAATAACATTAGGGGTGTAATAACACATGATTCCATCCATGCTTTTAATTGTTGTTATTCTATTAGCAATCCTAATCTATAACAGCATTACTAGAATGAGAGCAAACCGTGTTGCTACTTTTGTTGATGAAGAAGAATTCAAGCAAGGTAGTCACAGGGGACAAATTGTTGACTTAAGAGAAAACAGAGACTTTGAATCTGGTCACATTTTAGGTGCCAGAAGTATTCCTTACTCAACAATCAAGATGTTTTATAAGAACATTCGAAAAGACATGCCAGTGTACTTATACGACCAAGGTAAGACTTTGAGTATTAAGACAGCTATTTTACTTGGTAAGAATGGATACAAAGATATTTATATCCTAAAATCAGGTTTTAGAAACTGGAATGGAAAGACTAAGAAGTAAATAAAAAAAGCACTTTACAATTCGTAAAGTGCTTTTTTTATTATTTCATATTAGTTTAAATGAGCGGAACGTTGTTTACGAACAACTCTTTTTCTGTTTTCTTCTAGTTTATCAGCTTGACCTTCAACAGGGTCTACAACTTTTTTCTTGAAAGAGAATAATGCTCCAGCAACTGCGCTTGAAGTTGCTAATGCACCAACAAAGAATCCTTTAGCGAATTTTTTCATTTTAAGTCCTCCTATATAATAATTTGCTTTACACTTACCATTATGATGTTTTTTTATTTATTTATCCAGTCTTAAGTATATTTTAATTCAATATTTTATATGCTAAACTTATATAGGCAGAAATGGTGGGATAATATGCAAAAAGTGCTAATAATTGTCGGACCAACAGCGGTCGGAAAAACAAGTTTATCAATTAAGTTGGCTAAGAAATTAAATGGTGAAGTTATTTCTGGTGATTCTATGCAGGTTTACAAACACTTAGACATTGGAACAGCCAAAGTGACAAAAGAAGAATCAGAGGGAATTGTTCATCATTTAATCGATATTATTGATGTCGACAAAAGATATTCAGCGGCTGATTTTGTTGAATCGGCTAATAAATTAATTGATGATATTCATAAACGGGGAAAACTTCCAATTATTGTGGGAGGAACTGGATTTTATATTCAATCACTTGTCGATGGATTGAACCTTGGCGGTGATCACTATGATAATGAAGCCTATCGAAATCAAATGCATGCGTTTGCCGAAGAAAACGGCAAGCATGCATTGTGGCTTAAATTAAAGAACGTTGATGAAGTATCCGCCAAAAAGATTGGTGAAGAAAATGAACGCCGAGTAATTAGAGCTCTAGAAGTTTATCACAACACAGGTATTAAATTCTCAGAACAAACCAATAATGCCGTATCAATTGATCCATATATTATTGCACTTAATACCGATAGAAAGGTATTGTATGATCGCATCAATAAACGTGTTGATATTATGTTTAAAGAAGGTTTAATCGACGAAGCGAAATGGTTGAATCAAAAAGGTGACATTTCCTTACCAGCATATAAGGGAATTGGTTACCGGGAATTCATCAACTATTTCCATGGTGATTTAGACTTAGAGGATGTTTCCGAATTAATTAAGAAAGATTCTAGACATTATGCTAAAAGACAGCTAACTTGGTTTAGAAATAAGATGAAAGTTAACTGGTATGACATAATATCTAACATGGAAGTTGTAAAAAACATCGAAAAAGATGTATTTAATTGGCTAAATGATAAAAAAGTGCCATAATATGTTAGAAGTTGTTACATTAAATGTTGACATATTAAAATATAATGTTATTATAATGTTGTTAGAAGGAGTTAGATATGAAAGAAAAGGATTTAAGACGTTCGCTTTCAGTACTTCCAATCGGAACTGTTATGAAGTTAACTAGCTTGACCGCAAGACAAATTAGATATTACGAAGAACAGGGATTGGTTTCACCTGAAAGAAATGATGGTAACCGCCGTATGTATTCTTTGAATGATATCGATGTGATTTTAGAAATTAAGGATTATTTAGACGAAGGTTTAAATATTGCTAAGATTCAAGAAATCTACAAGAAGCGTAAAGAAGATAACAAGAATAACGATACGAAGGAATTAACTGATCAAGAAGCACGTAAAATTTTATCTGATGAACTTTTGAACATCGGTGGATTAAATTCACATGATGCTGCAAATAATTCTTTTTAACTAATTTAATGTTGAATACGTTAGGAGTAGGTGTATATGGCTACAAAGCATGATTATTCAAAAGACGACATTCGTCGTATTGTTAAAGAAGAGGACGTAAAATTCTTACGTTTAATGTTTACTGATGTTTTAGGAACTTTAAAGAATGTTGAAGTTCCAATCAGTCAATTAGATGATTTATTAAATGACAAGATTATGTTTGATGGATCATCAATCGAAGGATTCGTAAGAATCGAAGAAAGTGACATGTATTTACATCCTGATTTATCAACTTGGATGATTTTCCCATGGAGTTCAGAACGCGGTAAGATTGCTCGAGTTATTTGTGAAGTTTACAAGACTGATGGAACACCATTTGAAGGTGATCCAAGAAATAACTTAATCCGTGTTCTAAAGGACATGAAGGATGCTGGATTTACATCATTTAACATTGGACCTGAACCTGAATTCTTCCTATTCAAGATGGATGAAGATGGCAAACCAACTGTTAAATTAAATGACGAAGGTAGCTACTTTGATATGGCACCACTTGACTTAGGTGGTAACTGTCGTCGTGAAATCGTTCTAACTTTGGAAGAAATGGGATTTGACGTTGAAGCAGCTCACCACGAAGTTGCTCCTGGTCAACATGAAATTGATTTCGAATATGCAGATGCTCTAAACGCTGCTGATAATATTCAAACATTTAAATTAGTTGTTAAAACAATCGCAAGAAAATACGGCTTATACGCTACATTTATGCCAAAACCACTAAGTGGTATCAATGGTTCTGGAATGCATTTAAACATGTCATTATTTGACGACAGTGGTGATGTATTCTACGACGAAAATGGTGACTTGAAGTTATCAGAAACTGCTTACCACTTCTTAGGTGGTTTAATCAAACATGCGAAGAGTTACACTGCAATTTGTAACCCATTAGTAAACTCATACAAACGTCTTGTTCCTGGATACGAAGCACCAGTTTACGTTGCTTGGTCTGGTTCAAACAGATCTCCACTTATCCGAGTACCAAATGCTCGTGGACAAGCTACACGTCTTGAATTAAGAAGTGCTGATGCTTCAGCAAACCCATATCTAGCAATTGCTTCTGTTCTAGAAGCTGGTCTAGATGGTTTGAAGAACGGTATCGTACCTCCTAAGAGTGTTGACCGTAACATCTACAGAATGGATGCTCAAGAAAGAAAAGAAAATGAAATTGTTAACTTACCAGATGACTTACTAGATGCTCTAGAAGAATTATCTGCTGATGAAACAATGAAACATGCATTAGGTTCAAAGATCTTCAACAGTTACTTAGCTGCTAAGCATTTAGAATACGATGCTTACCGTGCTCAAGTTTCTGATTGGGAACGTAACCAATACATGGAAAAATACTAATAACAATTTAAAAAGAGTCGGCTTTTTGCCGGCTCTTTTTTATTTTTCAAACGTTTGTCATAATGATAAAATAGAATGTGAGGTGTTTAGATTGCTAAAATTTGACGAAATGATTCAACAAGCTGTTGCCAAGTTCAATAACATGGGGCAAAAGCAACAATTGCTCTTAAACGGCAATAATAAGCAACAAAAGCTATTTATCCAATTGGATTTATCTTTAGCTAAATTAGCAGAGGATTCAAAGCGTTTCTCTGTATACAAAAAAGATCAAGAAAATATTGATGTAAAAAACTATAAGGAAATGATTACTAAAGACGTTGCCAACGTAATGAAGTATTACTTGTTGTTTGCTAGCGTTCATAACTGGTTGGACGTAATCGTTATTGATGAAGAAGATTACAACAAAATCACAAACATTGATGCTGATCGTGACTTTAACCAAGTATATTTATCAATTAAACGAATGATGTTTAACGGTTTTTATAATCATTCTAAAAAAGATTTCCAATTTTCCTGGAAAATGTTCCTAAAATTTGGTATAGTAGACCTTGGCGTTGATGATAAATCATTGTCAGCTCAATTTAGTGAAATTAATTCATTATAAAAATTTTAATTGATTTAAAAATGATATTGACGCCATGTCGATTATCCGATATAATGTTTTTTGTTGAGTTTTGATGTCGCGATAGCTCAGCTGGATAGAGCAACGGTCTTCTAAACCGTAGGTCGAGAGTTCGAATCTCTCTCGCGACATTTGAATAAATTGTTGAAGCATATCACTTATGATATGCTTTTTTTCTTGACTAAATTATTCAAAATATGTATACTTACTTTGTTGTATTTGTGGACTTTCACAGCTACAACCGCACGGACTGAGTATTAAGTCTTCTTATTGAAGCGCTTATGTTCGGCGAGTCTAAGCATATTATTCAAGGAGGTGCACATTATGTACGCAATTATCGTAACAGGCGGAAAGCAATACAAAGTTGCTGAAGGTGAAGCAATCTACGTTGAAAAGCTAAACGCAAACGAAGGTGAAAAGGTTACTTTTGATCAAGTAGTTTTCGTTGGTGGTGACTCAGCTAAGGTTGGTACTCCACTTGTAGACGGTGCTTCAGTTGAAGGTACTGTTGAAAAGCAAGGCCGTGGTAAGAAGATTACTATTCTTCGTTACAAGCCTAAGAAGGGTTCTCGTTCTAAGAAGGGTCATAGACAACCATACACTAAGGTTATGATTGACTCAATCAAGGCTTAATTAGAGGATTAAAAATGATATTAGCAAATATTATTCATGATAAGCAAAGTGATCGAATTACTAGTTTTAGTTTATCCGGTCATGCTGATTCAGGTGAGTATGGTAAGGACATTGTATGCGCTGCGGTTTCTGTTTTATCCATTTCTACTGTAAATGGGTTAACCGAAGTTGCTAACCTAGAACCTAAAGTTGTCAGTGATGACATCGAAGGTGGTTTTATGGAAGTTACAGTTCCTGAGGCTAATTCTTCCGAAGATGAGATTGCTGCTCAAGCAATTTTATCAACATTCCAAAATGGAATGTGGGATATTTCTCAAAGTTATGCTGATTATATTAAATTAGATATTACAATAGATTAAATTGTACGGAGGTGTAATCCAATGTTAGAAATGAATTTACAATTCTTCTCTCACCATAAAGGGGGAGGTTCAACAGCCAATGGTCGTGACTCTGCAGGTCGTCGTCTAGGTACAAAGGCTGCTGATGGATCAAAAGTTACTACTGGTTCAATCATTTACCGTCAACGTGGTACTCACATTTACCCAGGTAAAAACGTTAAGCGTGCCGGTGATGATACTTTATTTGCTTTAGTTGATGGTGTTGTACGTTTCGAACGTATGGGCCGCAGCAAGCGCCAAGTTTCAGTATACCCAGTATCTGAAGCAGTTGCTAAGTAATTAGTGAATAATGTAGAAAAAGCCTGATTTATTTTCAGGCTTTTTTTATTACCAAAGACTTATTTAAATAAAGCTAACATGATACAATGGTAGTAACGATTACGATTGCAATCGCTGCACTAACATTGCTATCATATAAAACATATTAGTAATACTAGGAGGAGTTTTAATCATGGCAACAATTTCAACTGCCCAATTTAAAACAGGATTAACTATTGAAGTAGATAACGCAATTTGGCGTATCATCAACTTCCAACACGTAAAGCCAGGTAAGGGTGGTGCGTTCGTACGTACTAAACTTAAGAACCTAAGAACAGGTGCTGTTCAAGACAAGACTTTCCGTGCCGGTGCTAAGATGGAACAAGCACAAATTGACACTAGAAACATGCAATACCTATACGAAGATGGTGCAGGTTACGTATTCATGGATATGGATTCATACGAACAAATTACTGTACCTGGTGATAAGATCAAGGATGCTTTAAACTACTTACAAGAAAACATGGACGTAAGTATCGTTCAATACGAAAATGAAGTTATCGGTATCGAAGTACCAAACACTGTTACTCTAGAAGTTGCAGAAACTGAACCAAGTATCAAAGGTAACACTGCTTCAGGTGGAAGCAAGCCAGCTACTATGACTACTGGTTTAATTGTACAAGTACCATTCTTTGTTAACGCTGGTGACAAGCTAGTTATTAACACCAATGATGCAACATACATCTCAAGAGCTTAATTAATAAATAATTGATGCTTTTATTTTGATTGGAGGGTAATTTTTATGGCAGAACAAACAAATATTTCTTTACCAAAGGCTAGTTCAAAGTTTGGGGATATTCAAATTTCACCAAACGTATTGGAAGTAATCGCAAGTATTGCCTCTGTCCAAGTAAAGGGCGTAAAGCGCATGCGTGGCTCATTGGCAACAAGTGTTAATGAACTATTCGGTCGTAAAGAAATGGGTAAGGGCATTAGACTTAATTTTAAAGATGAAAAATTAATCGTTGATGTTTACGTATATCTAAATTACGGGGTTTCTGTTCCTAAAGTTGCTCTAGAAATTCAAGAACAAGTAAAACAACAACTTCTATTCATGACCGAACTTGATTTAGGTGAAGTTAATGTTCATGTAGAAGGTGTCGTTCATGAAAAACAAGATAAAAGAGCTAATTCAAAAAGTTTATTAAACGGCAATAGTAGCGATAAGGGTGAAAAATAGTGGAATTTACTAGACATAAAATAAGAGAGTATGCATTTCAAACATTGTTTGCTATCAATGCAAATGATACAACCGATAAAGAACTATTTTTTCATGCTATCTCAAGAACCGATGAAGAAACAGAAATTCCATCATACTACAACACTTTAGTAGATGGAGTTATCGAAAATAAGGATAGCTTAGACGATAGTATAATCTCATATCTTGTTTCCGGTTGGTCCATTAACAGAATTGCTAAGACAGACCTTGCAATTCTAAGACTTGCGTTTTTTGAAATTAAATACGTTGACGATGTCCCTACAAAGGTGGCAATCAATGAAGCGTTGGAATTAACAAAGAAATACAGTGATGATCACTCGAGAAAATTTGTTAATGGAGTTTTATCAAACACAATTGCTTAAGAAAAATGATTCGCGTAAAAGCGAGTCTTTTTTTATTACATAAACATTTTTTTATATGCTAAAATAAAAGAGAATTAAATAATCCTTTGGAGGTTTTACGATGAGCAATATTATTGATGGAAAATCTTTAGCAAAGAAAGTTAATCAAGAGACTGCAGATATGGTCTCAGAATTAAACGAACAAGGTAAGAACCCTTGTCTAGCTGTGATTATCGTCGGCGATGATCAAGCTAGCCACCGCTATGTGAGAAGCAAGCATAAGAAAGCTCAACAATTAGGAATTAAGTCAATCGTTAAGGCTCTTCCTGCAGAAACCACTGAAGACGAATTATTGAACATATTGAACGACTACAACCATGACGATGATATTGATGCAATTTTGATTCAATCACCACTACCAAAACACATCAACGAAAAATACGTTATGAGTCAAATTAACCCAGATAAAGACGTGGATGGATTCCAAGTGATTAATTCTGGTAAATTATTCTTAAATGAACAAAGTAATTATCCCGTGGCATGTACACCAAAGGGTGTCATGACTATGTTTGAAGAATATGGTATTGATTTGAAGGGTAAAAAAGCAGTTGTAATTGGTAGAAGTACCATCGTTGGTAGACCAATGGCAGCCTTATTAATCAATGCTGGTGCAGAAGTAACAGTGTTAAATCATTATGCAAATATTAAAGAATACACATTAGACGCGGATATTATCGTATCTGCTACTGGTAAGGTTAATACAGTAACAGAAAGTGATGTAAAAGATGGCGTAGTTGTAATTGACGTTGGTCAAAACGTGAATGATGAAGGTAAATTAGTTGGAGACGTTGATTATGATGGTATTGCTAAAAAAGCCTCATACATAACTCCTGTACCTGGTGGTGTTGGTCCAATGACCATCGCTACATTGATGAGACAAACCGTAGAACTATCAAAGTGGAGTGATATTAATGGGTAATGATTACCTAAGTGTTAGCGATTTAACAAGCTATATTAAGAAAAAGTTTGATCGTGATCCTTATTTAGATAAGGTTTATTTAACTGGTGAAATTTCTAACTTTAGATTGAGACCGGCACATCAATACTTTAGCTTGAAGGATGATAACGCCAAGATTAGCGCTATCATGTTTAAATCCGCTTTCGATAAGGTTAAGTTTAAACCCGAAGAAGGAATGAAAGTATTAGTTACTGGTAGAATTTCAGTCTATGAAGCAACCGGTAACTATCAAATTTATATTGATCACATGGAACCAGATGGTGTTGGTGCCTTGTATCAAGCATATGAACAATTAAAGAAAAAGCTATCTGATGAAGGATTATTCAACGCCCCTAAAAAGGCCTTGGAAAAGTATCCAAAGAGAATTGCGGTAGTTACTTCACCTAGTGGGGCTGTTATTAGAGATATTATTACAACTACTAGAAGAAGATATCCAATTGCTCAAATCGTTTTATATCCTGCCGTCGTGCAAGGTGATGCAGCCGCTTCCGATATTGTTAGACAAATTAATCGTGTGAATGAACGCGGTGATTTTGACACATTGATTATTGGACGTGGTGGAGGTTCGATTGAAGACCTTTGGCCATTTAACGAGGAAATCGTTGCCAGAGCAATCTTTGATAGTAAGATTCCAGTGATCTCTTCAGTTGGACACGAAACAGACACAACAATTGCTGATTTAGTCGCGGATGTAAGAGCAGCGACACCAACTGCCGCTGCCGAACTAGCGGTACCAGTATTGACTGATGTCATGACTGATATTAAAAATGACCAAGTACGAATTTTTAATGCTTTTAGAAACAAATTAAATCAATTACAACAACGTTTAGCTAAAATCCAACAATCATACATTTTCAAGCAACCTGAACGCTTGTATGATTCATACGTCCAAAAGATTGACATGCTAAACGAAAGATTGATGAACGCCCTAAAGGAAACAATCAACCAGTCCGATAGAAAGCTAAATGACTTAGTATATAATCTAAAAATCAATTCACCAAAGAACTTAATCAAAGAACAACAACAAGTTTTACAGGTAAAAGATGACCAATTAAAGAGAAACATTATGTTGTTGATTCAAAATAAACAAAATCAACTAACACAAAGAGTTGATGCGTTAGATCATCTAAGCCCATTAAAAGTTATGTCTCGTGGATTTAGTTTTACAACTAACAGCGAAGGCAAGGTCGTAAAGAAAGTTGACGACATTAAGCAAAATGATGATATTGAACTAAAATTAATTGATGGATATGCGAAAGCAACTGTTAACGAAGTGAAAAAGGAGAGTAAATAATGGCTGAAAAAGCAAGTTTTGAAGATAACATGAACAAACTAGAACAAATCGTTTCCGAATTAGAACAAGGTGACATTCCTTTGGAAAAGGCACTAAGTGAATTCCAAAAAGGTGTTAAGCTAAGTGGCGAACTACAAAGTACTTTGAAGAATGCTGAAAAGACATTAGCTAAAGAAATGACAGATGATGATTCTGAAGTTGCGTTCGAAAAAGAAAGTGAAGATAAGTAATGAGTCAATCTGTAGTTTTATCTGATTTTATTGATGAATATAAACCACAAATTGAAAGTCAACTAGCTAATCAAGTAAAAAAAGATGTTAGCAATGATCAACTGGCTGATTCAATGAGATATTCATTGATGGCCGGTGGAAAAAGACTAAGACCACTAATGAGCATTGCGACATTAAATACTTTAAATCACGAAATGACAGACGATGATTTAAAGGCGATTAGTGCACTTGAATTACTACACACTTATTCATTAATCCATGATGACTTGCCCGCTATGGATGATGATGATTTAAGACGTGGTAAGAAGACTAATCATGTTATTTATGGTGCCGGTTTAGCCACATTAGCCGGTGACGGATTATTAACATTAGCCTTTCAATGGTTAACCGATAATGACCTAGATGAGCATAAAAAGGCTCAATTAGTTTATTATCTATCTAAATTTGCTGGCCCATCAGGGATGGTTGCCGGTCAATCAATGGATATTTTGAATGAAAACAAACAGCTTTCCTTGCATGAAATTAAGAAATTACACGAAGGAAAAACTGGTGCATTGATTAGATATGCCATGATTTCTGGTGGTATTTTGGCAAATGCTAATCATGATGTGATTGATAAGTTAGATCAGTTTGGTGCCGACTATGGTTTGGCCTTTCAAATTTACGATGACATCTTAGATGTTGTCTCCAGTCAAGAAGAACTAGGAAAACCAGTGCACCAAGATGGCGTCAAAAACACTTATACTAATCATTTAGGATTAGATAAGGCATATTCTTACTTAGAAGACACAATTAGCCATAGCCGTCAAATTTTAGACGAATTAAAAGATGAAAATGATGTCGATACAAAATTGTTATCATCATTTTTAGATTACTTTAAAATAGAAAAATAGGAGTAGTTCGCATGAAAAAAGAAAGAGTAGACGTGCTACTTGTTCAACAGGGTATTTTTGATACAAGAGAAAAAGCCAAGAGAGCCGTAATGGCCGGAGAAGTTTTAGGTAAAAACGAAGAACGTTTGGATAAACCAGGTGTTAAGATTCCTGAAGACACAAAGTTGCATTTAAAAGGAAAACCAATGCCATACGTTAGTCGAGGTGGTCTAAAGCTTGAAAAAGCCTTGAAGGTATTTAATCTTGATGTTAAAGATAAGACTGTTTTAGATATCGGATCATCCACTGGTGGATTTACTGATGTGATGTTACAAAATGGTGCTAAAAAAAGTTACGCTTTGGATGTTGGTAGTAACCAACTAGTATGGAAGCTTCGTGAAGATCCACGAGTTGTTGTGATGGAACACACCAACTTTAGATACTCAAAGCTAGATGATTTTACAGAAGGTCAACCAGAATTTGCTTCAATTGACGTTTCTTTCATTTCACTTCACTTGATTTTGCCACCACTAAAAGATATTCTTGTAAAAAATGGCCACGTTGCGGCGTTAATTAAGCCACAATTTGAAGCCGGAAGAGATAAAATCGGTAAACACGGTATCGTTAGAGATCACGCTGTTCATGCCGAAGTTTTGGAAGATATTATAAAATTTGCCGTTAGCGCTGGTTACTCAGTTGAAGGATTAGACTTCTCACCAATCAAGGGTGGCGAAGGAAACATTGAATTCTTAGTAGACTTAAAGTCTGTTGATAATCCTTCAATTAATCCAGATATTTCGATTGAAGATACTATCAAACGAGCTGACGAACTAAAGTAATGAGAGGGAGTCTTTTGATTGCTTGAAAACCTATCAATTAGCGATTTTGCGATTATCGACCATTTGGAAATTGATTTTTCCAATGGAATGACTGTTTTAACTGGTGAAACTGGTGCTGGTAAGTCAATTATTATCGATGCCGTTGGCCTATTAGCTGGTGGCAGAGGTTCACAAAACCTTATTAGAACTGGTAGTAACAAGTTATTAATTCAAGGTTTATTTGTGTTTCCTGAAGATGGTCTAACCTATAAAGTGTTAGATGACATGGGAATTGATCATAGCGATAATAGCGTCATTTTACAAAGAGAAATCTATAGAAATGGTCGTAATATTTGTCGTGTCAATGGGATGCTTGTTAATACCACAATGCTAAAGAAAATTGGTGAGACAATCGTTGACATCCATGGTCAAAATGAACATCAAGAATTAATGCAACCAGAAAGACACGTTCATTTACTTGATGAATTTGGTCATAAACAAATTGGCGATAATTTAACTAAGTACCAAGAAACTTTTGATCACTACCAGCAATTGAAAGCATCAATCAAAGAAAAACGTGGTAATGAAAAAGAATGGTCACAACGTCTTGATATGTTGGAATTTCAGGAAAATGAAATTAGCAATGCTCATCTAGAAGTTGGCGAAGAAGAAGAACTAGTTAGCCAAAGAGACCATTTGCTTAACTATCAAAAAATTGTTGATGCCTTAAACATGAGTTTTAGTGCCATTAACGGTGATGAAACATTCAATCCTTTAGATGTAATTGGTGAAGCCAAGAATTCAATGGAATCAATTGAAGAAGTTGACCCTCAATTTAGAGAAATTTCTGACAACATCAAGAATGCTTTTTACTTACTACAAGATGCTTCTGACAACATTTCTGATCAAATGGACTTACAAGAATTCGACCAAGGTCATTTAGAAGAAATCGAAGAAAGATTGAATGTCATCTACGGTTTAAAACGTAAGTATGGTGATTCAATTGAACAAATCCTAAAGCATTACGATAATGTGGTTAAGGAACTTTCAACCATGCAAGCCGACCAAACTACTGGTGAAGATTTAAATGAACAATATGAATCAACCGTAAACAAGTTGAGTGATTTAGCTGATGAATTGAACACAGAGCGTCACGCTGTCGCAACCAAGCTTGAAGAAGCAGTGCATGATCAACTATCTGATTTATACATGGCTAAGACCGAATTCAAAGTTAACTTTGAAAAGTTACCAATCGGTGAATTTCACAGATACGGAACAGAACGTGTTGAATTCTATATGAGAACCAATCCAGGTGAAGCAATGTTGCCACTATCAAAGATTGCTTCCGGTGGTGAACTATCTAGAATTATGTTGGCATTAAAGACTTTATTCACTAATATGCAAGGTGTTACTTCAATCATCTTCGACGAAGTAGATACTGGTGTTTCCGGTAGAGTTGCTCAAGCAATCGCCGAAAAAATCAGCAAGATTGCGCAAAAATCTCAGGTTCTATGTATTACGCATTTACCACAGGTTGCTGCAATGTCTGATCATCATTACTTTATTGAAAAGAAGATTGATAAGAATCGTACCAAGACAAGTATCATCAAGTTATCAGTTCAAAAACGTGTTGATGAACTTGCTAGAATGTTATCTGGTACAACGGTCACTGATTTAACACTTCAACACGCTAACGAATTATTAAAGTTAGCTGATGAAACCAAAAAATAAATTTGAAAAAATCAGTAAAATAGGCCATAATGGTAGTATTATAAAATTTTGAGGGGTTTTAAAATGGCAAAAAGAGGAATGCTAATTGTTCTTTCAGGACCTTCTGGTGTTGGTAAAGGTACTGTTAGAAAAGCATTGTTTAACGAACCAGACGTTGATTTCAAGTACTCAATTTCAATGACTACTAGAAGTCCTCGTGAAGGTGAAGTAAACGGTAAAGACTATTTCTTTGTTAGTAAAGAAGAATTCGAAGACCATATCAAAAATGGTGAAATGCTAGAATATGCAAAGTACGTTGACAATTACTATGGAACTCCATTGAACTATGTTAATAAGACTTTGGATGAAGGTCATGACGTATTCTTAGAAATCGAAGTTAATGGTGCAATGCAGGTTAGAGCTAATTGCCCAGAAGCAGTATTTGTATTTCTAACCCCACCTGATTTAGTTGTGCTAAAGAATCGTTTAATTGGTCGTGGAACTGATGACATGGACGTTATCGATAAGCGTATCAAGACAGCCGTTTCTGAAATCAAGATGATGAGAAATTATGACTATGCTGTATTAAACGACAAAGTTGAAAATGCTGTAGATAGAATTAAGACTATCGTTAACAGCGAAAGACTAAAAGTTAACCGCGTAATGCCGGATTATCTATCAATGTTAGGAGAAGAAGACTAATGCTATTATATCCATCTGTTGACAAACTACTTGAAAGAGTTGATTCAAGATACTCATTAATCATGCTAGCAAGTAAGAGAGCTCATGATATTGATGCTGGATCACCATTATTATTAGACTCATACAAATCTAGAAAATCTGTTGGTAAGGCTTTCGAAGAAATCGTTGCCGGCAAGGTTGAACTAACTAGAGATAACAAATAATAAATAAATTAACCCTTTGCAGCAATGCAAGGGTTTTTATTTTGATTTTTTGATACAATATAGGTAATAAGTTCTTAAGATATGGGAGGTTTGATTGGTGAATAATAAAAAAATAGCACTATATGTTACCGGAAGTATTGCCGCATATAAGTCATTAACCTTAGCGCGATTATTAGTTAAAAATGGAAACGATGTCAGAGTCGTTATGAGCGGTGGTGCACAACAATTCGTTACACCATTGGCTTTTCAAACATTGACTAAAAACTTTGTTTTCACTGATACTTTTGACGAAAAGGATGCTAATGAAATCACTCATATTGATATTGCAACATGGGCTGATATTTCAATTGTTGCCCCAGCCACAGCAAACACTATTGCCAAGTTGGCTAATGGGATTGGTGACGAAGCAGTTACTACGACACTGCTTGCAACACCTTCTACAAAAGTGATTGTTCCAGCAATGAACAATAATATGTGGGATAATCCTGCAACCCAAAGAAATATTCAACGAATCGAGGCTGATGGTTGTAAAATTATCTATCCAACTTCAGGATTCTTAGCTGAAGGATACGAAGCCAAGGGTAGAATGATTGAACCAGAAGAGATTATCGAAAGACTAGAATTAATGGTTGAACAAGATAATCGATTAGCTGGTAAGAAGATGATTGTCACAGCTGGTGGAACAAGAGAAGCCATTGATCCGGTTAGATACATTAGTAATAATTCATCAGGTAAGATGGGATATGCGATTGCCAGAGCGGCCATGAATGCTGGCGCCGATGTGACTTTAATTTCATCTTCAGAAACTCAACATATCAACGGTAATGTGAACGTTATCAATGTTAGTTCAGCCAGTGAAATGAAGAGTGCGATTGAGGATAACTTCAATGATGCTGATGTTTTAGTAATGGCTGCAGCTGTTTCTGACTACACACCAGCCAAATATTCAGAACAAAAAATCAAGAAAAATGGTGATGAATTAGACATCCATTTGGTAAAAACACCTGATATTTTAAAGGAATTATCAAAGATAAAGGATGATCAATTTGTCGTAGGTTTTGCTGCAGAAACTCAAAACCTATTGGATAACGCCAAACAAAAACTAGCCAAGAAAAAATTAGACTTATTGTTAGCTAATGATGTTAGCAACAAGGCAATCGGATTTAACAGTGATAATAACCAAGTTTCATTTATCGATGAAAACGGGGTATTTAAGAAAAGCGATGTAGAAAGTAAGGATAAAATTGCTAATGAATTGATTGATATCATTAGTGAAAAAATCGATTAAATTAAAGGGGGAGTTAGATTGAATTTAGCAAAAGTAATTGTTGATGTGCCAACAATGCAAACTAACGAACCATATACTTACTTAGTGCCAGATGAGTTAAGCGATAAGCTTCAAAAAGGGATGCGTGTCATTGTTCCATTTGGAAATGGTGGACGCAAAATCCAGGGAATCGTTTGGGATATCGATAATAATGGAACCTTTGACGGTGAATTAAAGGAAATTTCAGGACTATTGGATTTGGATCCGGTATTGAATACTGAATTACTGGACATGTCTAAATGGATGGCAGAAAACACCTATTCCTTTCAAATTAGTTGTATTTTAACAATGCTCCCAAGTGTAATGAGAGCGAAGTATCAAAAACAACTAGTGTTAAATGCTTCAAGTGAAATCGACGACGATATTTTAGCCATTTTTGGTGATGATACTGTCGTTGATTTTGACGTGGATGAATATCCAGCAGCAGTATTAAAGAAGATTATTCAATATCGTAAAGAAAATAAACTTTCTGTCGAATACAAGGTTTCAGATGGTGCAAAGGCTAAAAAGATTTATGCCATTAAACCAAGTCTAACAACTGAACAAGCAAAAAAAGAGTTAACTAAGGTCCGTAAGAACTCAAAGAACCTGATTAAAATTCTAGATTTTATCGTCAATCATAATGATAAAGAGATTGCTCAACGTAAGTTGGTTCATGACTTTGATATTCCTGAAGCTGCGATTAAAAGTGCGGTTGACAAGGGATGGTTTACTAGGTTCTTGCAAGAAGAATACCGTAATCCATACCAAGGTAAAGTTGGCACAAACAAACCGTTAAAATTAAACGCCGATCAACAAAGTGCTGTCGATAGAATTAGTGCAGCAACTAAGCGGAACCAGGATACGGTCTTTTTACTAGAAGGTGTTACTGGTTCTGGAAAGACTGAAGTATATCTTCAATCAATCCAAAAGGCGCTTGAATTAGGCAAGACGGCATTAATGCTAGTCCCTGAAATCTCGTTAACTCCTCAGATGGTAAAAAGAGTTAAAGGTCGATTTGGTAATCGAGTAGCGATGTTACATAGTGGTTTATCAAATGGTGAAAAGTACGATGAATGGCGCAGAGTCAATAATGGTGAAGCTGACGTGGTCGTTGGAGCCCGTTCTGCCATCTTTGCTCCGTTAGATAATATCGGTATCATCATCATGGATGAGGAACATGAAGCTAGTTATAAGCAGGATGATTCACCTCGATACCATACAAGAGACGTTGCTAAATGGCGAGCAACTTTTCACAACTGTCCGTTAGTTTTAGGTAGTGCGACTCCTTCATTGGAATCAAGAGCAAGAGCTACCAAGGGCGTATATCAACTAATCAAACTTCCACACAGAATAAATAACCAAGCCCTACCAGAGGTTAGGGTTATTGACATGAAGGAAGAGGTTAAAAATAGCGGTCAAGAAGATTTTTCATCTGAATTGCTATCTGCGATTAACAATCGTTTACAAAAACACGAACAGATTGTGTTGATGTTAAACCGCAGAGGATACTCATCATTTGTCATGTGTCGTAGTTGTGGTTTCGTATTGCATTGTCCAAACTGTGATATCTCACTTACTCTACACATGGATTCAAGAACGATGAAGTGTCACTACTGTGGTCACGAGGAACCAATTCCTAATAAGTGTAAAAACTGTGGTAGTAAAAAAATCAGATACTACGGTACTGGAACTCAAAAGGTCCAAGAAAAACTTCAATCATTGGTACCCAACGCTCGGATTCTAAGAATGGACGTTGATACCACAAGAAGAAAAGGTTCACACGAACGAATCTTACAAAAGTTTGGTAACGGTGAAGCCGACATCTTACTTGGAACTCAAATGATTGCGAAGGGACTAGACTTTCCTAACGTTACACTTGTCGGTGTTTTAAATGCTGATACCTCACTGGATTTACCTGATTTTCGTTCTAGTGAAAGAACATTTAATTTGTTAACTCAGGTGAGTGGACGTGCTGGTCGTGCAGAGAAAAAAGGATTGGTTTATATTCAGACCTTTAATCCGGATCACTATGCAATTAGACTAGCGCAAAGACAGGACTATGAATTGTTCTATCGTAAGGAAATGAATGTTAGACATCAGACTAACTATCCGCCTTATTATTTCACTGTTAAGATATCAGCTTCTGATGTCAACGAAGCTAAGGCAGCTGCAAAGATGTACGAAATTGCGAAGATTTTAAAGGCCAAGCTAAGTGACCAAGCAATTATGTTAGGACCATCTCCTAGTTCAATCTTAAAATTAAAGAATAAGTACTACTATCAAATTATTATTAAGTATAAAAACGAACCAAATATGAAGCCATGTTTGGAATATATATTAAATCATTATCAAAAGGATGCTCAAAAGGGACTATATGTAAACATAGACCCTGATCCTTTGAACTTTATGTAAGGATGTAGATAAAATGAAAAAAGTTGTATTTATGGGAACTCCATCGTTTGCAGTTCCTGTATTAAAAGGGTTAGTGGAAAGTAACGACTATGATGTACAAGCTGTCGTGACCCAACCAGATCGACCTTTCGGAAGAAAAAGAGTATTAAAACCATCACCGGTAAAGGAAGCGGCACAAGAATTATCGATTCCAGTGCTACAACCTGAAAAAATTAGTGGTAGCGATGAAATGGCTAAGATTGTAGAAATTAATCCTGATTTCATTATCACTGCTGCTTTTGGTCAATTCTTACCGGAAAAGCTATTGAATGCTGCTAAGATTGCCGCAGTTAACGTTCACGGTTCATTGTTACCAAAGTACCGCGGTGGTGCACCAGTTCAATATTCATTGATTAATGGTGATAAGCAAACAGGAATTTCAATCATGTACATGGTTAAGAAGATGGATGCGGGGGATGTATTATCTCAACAAGCATTGGATATTCAACCAGATGATGATACCCAATCATTATTTGATAAGTTAAGTATCATTGGACGAGATTTACTTCTTGAAACCTTACCTAAGGTGGCAGCTGGGGATGTTAACCCAACTCCGCAAGATGAAGACAAGGTGGTATTTTCACCAAACATCACAAGAGAACAAGAAGAACTAGACTTTTCTAAGTCAGCCTTTCTAGTCGATCGAAAGATTAGAGCGCTACGTCCATCACCAAATGCATTTGCCATGATGTTAGGCAAACGTACTAAGTTCTGGAGTGCTAAACCTTTAGACGAAACCACTGACTTAAAACCTGGCCAAGTGGTCGAAAAGACAAAGAAAGCCTTGAAGATTGCCTGTGGAGATGGAACTGTTCTACAACTTTTGGAAATCCAACCTTCAGGTAAACCAAAACAACCAATTAACGCCTTCTTAAATGGTGCAGGTCAATCAATTCAACAAGGAGATATGGTGATAGAAGATGTCAAGTAACCCTAGATTACTGGCTGTAAAGACGCTTAGTAAAATTTCAAACGGAGCATACTCCAACCTACAATTAAATCAAGTCATTGAAAATAGTGACTTAAGCAGTCGTGATATCGCATTGCTTACCAACATTGTTTACGGTGTTATTCAACATCGTTTAACATTAGAATACCAGTTAAACCGCTTCCTAAAGAATGCCAATAAGGTTGATGATTGGGTCAAGGAATTATTGTATTCAGCGATTTATCAAATGGAATACTTGGATAAAATTCCTACTAGAGCCGTCTTTAATGAAACCATCAAGATTGCGAAGAAAATGGGCCATGATGGTATTAGACGCTTAGTTACCGGTGTTCTCCATCAAATTGAAAGAAAAGGGTTACCGGACTTTTCTGACATTGATGATCCGATTAAGAAACTTTCAATCGAATACAGTATTTCTGAATGGATGATTGAAGAATTGAATAAACAAGTGGGTGAAGAGAAGACACTTTCCATCCTAAAGAGTATTAATCAACCTTCAAAGCAGTCAGTGCGTTTTAATTCTAAGTTAATTAGTAAGCAATCATTATCAGATAAACTAAAAGCTGATGGTTATGGTGTACAAAACAGTAAGCTGGTTGATTCAGGACTAATCTTAACCAAGAAGTCTGCTAGTTACAGTGATACTTTTAAGAACGGTCAAATGACAATTCAAGATGAAAGTGCAATGCTACCAGTGGAATCCATGGACATTAAAGAGTCCGATGTAATTCTGGATGCTTGTTCAGCACCTGGTGGAAAAACCACTCAAATTGCAGAACACCTATCCAAAGAAGCTGGTGGCCACGTTGAAGCGTTGGACTTGCACAATAATCGTTTGAAACAAGTGCAAAAGAATGCTAAACGACTAGGTGTTAGTGATGTTTTATCCACTCAAGCATGTGATGCTAGAAAGCTTGATGATTTATATGATGATGAAACATTCAACCAAATTTTAATTGATGCACCATGTTCAGGAATTGGTTTGATTAGAAGAAAACCAGAAATTAGATACGAAAAGAAGATGGAAGATGTTAAAAAGTTAGCATCCATCCAATTGGACATCTTAACTTCTGCGGCCAAAAAACTTAAAAAAGGTGGTAAGCTAGTCTACAGTACTTGTACCATCCTAAATCAAGAAAATTCAGACGTGATTGCTGAATTCTTAAAGCAAAATCCTGATTTTAAACGTGTTGATCCATTTTCCAAAATGGGTATTCCGCTAAATGATGGTTACATTCGAATCTACCCAGATGATTACGATTCAGACGGATTCTTCGTATGTAATTTAATAAAAAATGGTGGTGAATAGAAATGGAAGTTGCTGCTAATTCTGTTATTGGTAAACAAAGAATTAGTAATGAAGATTATGTTGGCTATTTTAAAAATCAACAGGGCGCTTTAATTGCAATACTAGCCGATGGAGTTGGGGGAAGCAATGGTGGTGAAATTGCTGCTTCAACAGCGGTTGATTTTATTGGACAAGCTTTTCAAAATCATCATATTAGTTCAATTATTGATACTAAATCATGGCTATCTCAAACGATTAGCGATGTAAATAATAAGATTGTTGAAATGGGAATTAAGGATGAAAGTTTAAGTAAAATGGCAACCACTGTTGTTGTCGCATTGTTCTTTGGAAATCAATATCTACTAACCCATCTGGGTGATAGTCGTTGTTATCTATTAAGAAGTAGTCAACTTAAGCAACTTACCGTTGATCATTCATACATTAACTTTTTAATTGAAAAAGGCGAAGTTAAAGATGGAGAAAGCATCGATTCCAATTTACAAAACGTAATTGTAAAGGGATTGGGAGTTTCTTCAGATGCGGATGTCGACATCTCAAACATTCAATTTAGACCAGGTGATCAACTATTATTATGTAGTGATGGTTTAACCAAAATGGTTAGTGATGAGACAATCTCAAAAATTTTAAACATGCGATTAAGTGGGAAACAAAAGGTTGATAGTTTAATTGATACTGCCAATGATAACGGTGGAAAAGATAATATTTCCGCTATTTTAATCGATGATTTGGGTTAGGAGTGATCGTTTATGGAAAAAGGATACGTTTTAAATGACCGCTATAAAATCATCGATAAGATTGGTGAAGGTGGGATGGTTAATGTCTATCTTTCATATGATATGAAGGAAAACCGTCTTGTTACAATTAAAATTATTCGAATTGATTTTCAAGGTAGTCAAAAAGCTAAACGTCATTTTAAGTATGAAAAACTAGCTATTAATAAATTAAATAGTAAGCATATTGCTCAGGTATACGACTTGAATCAATCAGGTGATTTACAGTATTTGGTAACTGAATACGTTGATGGACAGGACTTAAAGAATTACATTCAAAAGCACTATCCAATCAGTATTGATAAAGTTATTGCAATCATGACGCAACTAATTGATGCGGTTTATGAAGCGCATAGTCATGGAATTATTCATCGTGATTTAAAACCACAGAACGTGTTAATTGATAAGAAGGGTGTCGTTAAGGTAACAGACTTTGGGATTGCCTTAATTGAAAGTCAAAATGCATTAACTCAAACCAATGCAGTTGTTGGTTCAATTCACTATATTTCACCTGAACAAGCATTGGGCAAGAAGGTTACTACCCAATCGGATGTTTATTCATTGGGAATTATCTTGTACGAATTACTTACAGGGAAAGTTCCTTTTGATGGTGATTCACCAGTAAACATTGCAATGAAGCATACCAAGGAAAACTTGCCTTCGATAATTGAACAAAACAGTCTAGTTACACAAGCGCTAGAAAATGTTGTGATTAAGGCAACTGCCAAAAAATTATCGGATCGTTACAGTTCTGTTTTAGACATGAAGGAAGACCTTCTTACTTCAATGAGCAAAGAAAGAATGGATGAAGCGAAATTACACTTTATGATTCCGAAGACTGAAATCGATGATGGTGAAACCAAGGTCTTGGACCTAAAGGATTTAAACAAATATCATGATCATCATGTAGATGAAGAACATGAATATAAGGATAAATATCGTATCTTTAAATTACTTACATTAATTGTGATACTATTTGCGTTTATTTCGGGAATATTCTTATTCTTTAACTTCACTTTCTTCACCCGAGTAACGGTACCAAACGTTTCCAACATGTCAATTAGTAAAGCTACGAAGGTTTTAAAGAAGTCCCACTTAATCGTCAGCAAGGTGAAATACACTTATAATACTGACGTTGCTGTGAATAAGGTAATTGGTACTGATCCAGCCAAGGGAACCAAGATGATTAACCATTCTGGAATCGTTTTGAAGGTTTCGGGTGGTTATAAGAAGGTCAAGATGGATAATTACCTAGGTGATTCAATCGATTCTGCTGAACATTCATTGACAACAATGGGATTCACGGTTAAAAAATCATACAGTTATGATACTTCATTTAAGTCTGACACCATTCTTAGCCAAAGCATTCGCCCTGGAACTTTGGTGGAACCACATAACACAACAATTAACCTGGTAGTGGCAATTAACACTAGAAATTTTAAGATGGTTAATTTAATTGGTAAGACCGAAGAACAGGCAAGAAACTACGCGAAGGGAAACCATTTAAATGTTAAGGTTTTCTACGAAAATTCTAAGAGTCAACCTGCCGGAAAAGTCTACCAACAAAGTCCATCAACTGGTTTATTGTTAAGTTACGGAGACGAGGTAGAACTTTGGATATCGAAGGGAAGCTCTGATAACCAAAATCTAAGAAGAAGCGTTAACGTATCGGTAAAATTACCTTATAAAAAGGTTGATAGCAGTGGACTAAATAAGATCACAATCTACTCTAATAAGGATGGCGGTAACGAAAAATTTTATCGAACCGTCTATATAAATAAAGATACTACCATCAGCATTCCTTACAGTTTAAAGAAAAATCAAAAACCACAATATCGAATTTATCGAAATGGTGATTTGATAATGAAGTAATGCAAGGTATAATAAAAATAGTAAATAAATTAACGAGGTGATACATTGGCTGAAGGAAAAATTTTCCAATCCCTAAGTGGATTCTATGATATTATTAGTGACGGAAAGATATACCGAACAAGAGCTAGAGGTAACTTTAGAAAAAGAAAAATAACTCCTTTAGTTGGTGATGACGTCGAGTTTGAATCTAGTTCACAAAAAGAAGGATACTTACTAAAGATTTTTGACCGTAAAAATTCATTGGTGAGACCTCCAATTGCAAACATTGATCAAGCCGTAGTTGTTACTTCCGCTGTTCAGCCAGATTTTTCATATAATTTGTTAGACCGTCAATTAGTTGCGGTTGAAATTAACAAAATTACACCAATCATTTACTTTACTAAGACTGATTTATTAGATGATAAACAGTTTGAGTACTTTAAGGGTGTTAAAGAGGTTTATGAACAAGCTGGATATAAGGTTATCCTTCCTAGCAACAGCGATGATAAAGTCGAATCAGTTAATGAAATTAAATCATTGTTTGAAAATAAAGAAACTGTCTTTATGGGTCAAACAGGGGCAGGTAAATCAACATTGTTGAATCAAATCTCTCCAGATTTAAATTTAGCAACTGGTGAAATTTCCATGGCATTAAACCGTGGGAAACATACAACTAGAAAAGTTAGCTTTATTCAAATTAATAATGGATTAGTAGCTGATACACCTGGTTTCTCATCTTACGAAGCTTTTGACATCAGACCTGAAGAACTAAGGGATTACTTCCCTGAATTCAGAGCAAATGCTGATAGGTGTAAATTCAGGGGATGTGTTCACATCAACGAACCTGGTTGTGCAATCAAGGCAATGTTAGATGAAGATGAACTATCACATGAACGCTATCATGATTATGTTCAGTTATATGATTTATTAAAGAATAAAAAACCAATTTATAATAAAAAGAAATGAGGAATTAATAATGATTAAAGTAGCACCATCAATCTTAAGTGCAGATTACTTAAACCTACAAAGAGATATTGAAAAAGTTGAAAAGGACGCAGAACTATTACATATTGATGTAATGGACGGCTCATTTGTTCCAGCAATTTCATACGGTCCAAATTGGGTTCCACAAATCAGAAAGATTTCTAACTTAGTATTAGATGTTCACTTGATGGTAGTTAACCCAGAAAGATTCGTTGATGAATTTGCAGACAAGGGTGCGGACATTATTGGTGTGCATGTTGAAGCAACTCCACACATTCACCGTGCTTTACAAATGATTAAGAATAAGGGTGTTAAGGCTGAAGTAGTAATCAACCCAGGTACTCCTGTAGAAGCTATCAAACCAGTACTATACATGGTTGACCAAGTTCTAGTAATGACTGTTAACCCTGGTTTTGGTGGTCAAAAGTTCCTAGACGAAACTGTTAAGAAGATTAAGCAATTAGACGACATCAAGAAGGCTGAAGGATACGACTTTGACATCGAAATTGATGGTGGAGTTAACAACGAAACTGTTCAAGCTGCTGCCAAAGCTGGTGCAACTGTTGCAGTTGCTGGTTCATACGTATTCGGTGCTGAAAATCCTGCTGAAAGAATTCAAGCAATTAAGGACGCTACTAAATAATTATGAAAACGATCAATTTATTAGTCGGTGGGCCAACTGATTTATGGCCTGATAGTTTAAGACAAGGCAAAATCAATGGTGATTGGATTGGAGTCGATCGAGGAAATGTGTGGTTAGTTCAAATGGGAATTAAACCATTAATTTCAATTGGTGATTTTGATTCAATGGATCAATCGGAATTTGAAATTATTTCAAACAACGTTTCTGATATTCGAACTTATAATCCTGATAAAGACTATACTGATACCCAACTAGCATTAAAAATTGCTTCTGATGAATTAAAGGCGGATGTTATTAATATCTTTGGTGCTACTGGTGGTAGAATTGATCACTTTATTTCTAACTACTTATTGGCGACTGAACCTAAATTTAGGGATATCGTTGAAAAAATTAGAATTATTGATAAACAAAATGTAATTCAATACTTTACTCCGGGAGAACATGAAATTACAAAGATTGATATGATGCATTACTTAGCGTTTATTCCAATGAATGCAATGCACTTATCAATTCTTGATGCGGTATATAAACTGGCTAACTACTATGTTGAAAGACCGTTTGCTTATTCCAGCAATCAATTCGATGGTGATAAATGTCACTTCGATTTTGATGATGGGGTATTATGTGTAATCCAAAGTAAAGATGCATAGAAAAAAGAGAACTGATTATATCAGTTCTCTTTTTTGTTATTTAGGGTATAAAAAAAGTCTGACATTAAGAGTCAGACTTAAATATTGTTAGGCACGAGTAACTTTACCTGATTTTAGAGTACGGGCACTAACCCAAACTTTCTTAGGCTTTCCATCTACAAGGATACGAACCTTTTGTAGATTTGGCTTCCAGCTACGACGTGAAGAATTCAAAGCATGGGAACGTTTGTTACCATAATGAGTTCTTTTACCATTAATAAAATCTTTAGCCATTGGTAAATTCCTCCTTTAATTGATTTCTAGTCAAAAGCGTTGCTTTTATTACATCTCACTCTAATAATTTAGCATATTGAAGCCTGTTTTGCAATGCTTTTCTTTCAAGTGAATATACTTGACAGCCTTCGATATTCATTATATCAATACTTTAGCTTTTTTTAAACATGTGGTAATATTATATTACGAATATATTAAGAAATCTATCTTTTAAGGAGGCTATTGTGATGGCCGTAAAAATGAGAACTGATTATGGATTAATTGATATTGATAACAATGTAATTGCCACCGTAGTTGGTGGAGCTGCTACTGATAACTACGGAGTTGTTGGTATGGCAAGTAAAAATCAAATTCGAGACAATGTAAACGATATTTTGAAAAAAGATAACTATTCCCGTGGAGTTGTGGTAACACAACAAGACAATGATGTTGCAATTGAAGTAAATATTATTGTTAGCTACGGTACTAAAATTTCAGAAGTATGTAAAAATGTTCAAAGCAAGGTTAAGTACAATTTGGAATCTATGCTTGGCATTAGTGCAAGTTCTGTTAATGTCGTTGTTCAAGGTGTAAGAGTTCTAGACTAAAAGGAGGTTCATTTTTGTGTCTATTTCAAATATAGATAGATCAAAATTTGATCAAATGGTGCAAGCCGCTGCTACTACCCTTAATAATAATGCAGAATTTATAAACTCACTTAATGTTTTCCCAGTTCCAGATGGTGATACTGGTACTAATATGAGTATGTCTTTCCAAAGTGGGGCTGATTACGTTAGTCGTGATACTAGCGAATCTGTTGGAGAATTAGCTCAATCATTAGCTAAAGGGCTATTGATGGGAGCAAGAGGTAACTCTGGAGTTATCTTGTCACAAATATTTAGAGGTTTTTCAAAGTCTGTTGCTGAAAAGGATAACCTTTCTGCTCAAGACATCGTAGAAGCTTTTAAAAACAGTGAAAAAACAGCTTATGGTTCAGTTATGAAACCAACTGAAGGAACAATTCTAACAGTTATTAGAGGGATTTCTGAAGCAGGTCAAAGTGCAACCACAAGCGACCTAGCTGAATTATTTGATATTTTAGCTGATGCTGCTGAACAAGCTCTTCAATCAACACCTGATTTGTTACCAGTATTGAAACAAGTTGGTGTTGTTGATTCAGGTGGACAAGGTTTAGTTTTCGTTGTTAAAGCATTTAGTGATGTTTTAAATGGACGAGAAATTGAAACTAGCCATCAACCAAATACTGGTGAAATGGATCAAATGATTGATGCAAGCCATGAACAAAGTCATGAAAGTGCACAAGGTAAGTTAAACCCAGACGACATTAAGTTTGGATACTGTACCCAAATCATGGTGAGAATTGGTCGCGGTAAGGAAGTTGAATACGACTTTGACTACGATAAGTTCTATGATCATTTAGCCGGTTTAGGTGACTCATTATTAGTTGTTAATGATGATGAAATTGTTAAGGTCCATGTTCATACTGAACAACCTGGTGAAGTTATTTCATGGGGACAAAAGTTCGGTGACTTAGCCAACGTTAAGATTGATAATATGCGTTTACAACAAGAAACAATTATTGAAAAAGACGATGAATCTAAGAAAGAAACTAAGTCAGAACCAAAAGAAACAGCAATTATTGCAGTCGCTTCTGGTGACGGAATTGGTGAACTATTTACCAGTCTAGGTGTTACTGATGTTATCAAGGGTGGTCAAACCATGAACCCAAGTACTCAAGACATTCTAGATGCTATTAATAATAGCAATGCTAAGAAAGCAATTATTCTTCCAAATAACGGTAATATCTTCATGGCTGCTCAACAAGCTGCTGATGTTGCCGAAATTCCTGTTGAAATTGTTCACGCAAAGACAATTCAACAAGGTTTAACAACAATGCTTTCTTTCAATCCTGATGCTAGTCTAGACTATAACGTATCTGAAATGGAAGATATGTTAGACACTGTAGTTAGTGGAGATGTTACTAACGCTGTTAGAGACACCGAAATTGATGGTGTTAAAATCAAGAAAGACGATTACATGGGAATTATCGATGGTAAGATTAAGGTTGTTAAAGACGACTTAAATGAAACTACTATCGATATGATTAAGGAAATGCTTGATGAAGATAGTGAAGTCGTAACCATTATTTATGGTGAAGGCATGACACAAAATCAAGCTGATGAATTAGCTGAACAAGTTGAAGCAATTGATGATGACTTAGAAGTTGAAGTTCATCCGGGAGGACAACCAGTCTACCCATACTTAATTTCTGTTGAATAAAATGTCGGAGTTTTCTCCGATTTTTTTATTACATAAGTAAAATGAGGTGATATGTTGAAAGATTTAAACGATAGTGTGTCCGTTTTAAAGGGTGTTGGTCCTAAAAAGGTCGAAGCTTTGGATGAATTGGGTATCGATACTATATATGATTTATTGACATATTACCCATTTAGATACGATGATTTTCAAGTAAAAGACTTATCGCAAATTGAAGACCAAGAAAAGGTAACGATTAAAGGTAAGATTGCAGCTGATCCAGTGGTTGCACACTTCGGTCGGAAAAGAAATCTATTGAACATAAGACTATTGGTTAATAACGATGTCGTAAAGGTTACATTTTTTAATCAACCATGGTTAAAGAAACAGCTTCCTGTTGGAAAAGAAGTTCTTATATACGGTCGGTTTGATAAGGCCAAAGCGTCATTATCTGGAATCAAGATTTTATCAGCCGTTGATGGTAATGAAATGAATCCAATCTATCCGGCTAATAAGCATATTCGTCAAAAGACAATCAGTGATTTGGTGAAGTTGGCGTTTGATGAATACAAGGATGTAATTGATGATGTCGTTCCAGAAGACATCATTGAAAAATATAAATTGGAATCACAAAAGCAAGTTATTCAGGATATGCATTTCCCTAATGACACTAAGGATGCATACCTAGCTAGAAGAACCGCAAAGTTTAATGAATTCTTCTTATTTCAAATGCGTTTGCAAGCATTAAAGAGTGAAGAACAAAAGGATGCTGGTTTAGCCATTAAGTTTAATCAAGACGATATGGATACTTTTATTAATCAACTTCCATTTTCATTAACAAACGCGCAACAGCGTGTGGTAAATGAAATCCAAAACGATTTATCATCTACTCGTCAGATGAACCGTTTGCTTCAAGGGGATGTAGGATCTGGTAAAACAATTGTGGCTGCTTTAGCAATCCTGGCATGTATTGATGGCGGATATCAAGCAGCCTTAATGGCACCGACTGAAATATTGGCTGAACAACATGCCAATAAACTAGCAACACTTTTTAAAGATACAAAAGTGAATGTTGCGTTGTTAACTGGAGATACGAAACAAGCTGCCAGAAAAGAACTTTTACCAAGAATTAAGTCTGGTGAAATTAACTTGGTTATTGGAACTCATGCCTTGATTCAGGATAGCGTTGAATACAAGAATTTAGGTTTAGCTATCATCGATGAACAACATCGTTTTGGTGTAAACCAACGTGCCAAGTTAAGGCAGAAAAACGATGGAACTAATGTTTTAGCAATGACGGCAACCCCAATTCCTAGAACCTTAGCCATTACTTCCTATGGAGAAATGGATGTTTCAATTATTGACGAACTTCCTAATGGTCGCCAACCGGTTAAAACAGCGTGGATAAAGGAAGGTCAATTCAATAATTCTGTTGGTTTTATTAAAGAAAGATTGAATGCCGGAGAACAGATTTACGTGGTAACACCATTGGTTGAAGAATCAGAAGCTGTCGACATGAAGAATGCCATCAACATCTATGACAATTTTAAGAATATGTTTGAACCAGAATTCAAAGTTGGTCTACTTCATGGTAGAATGAAAGATGAAGATAAAAATTTGGTGATGACAGAATTTAAAAACAATGAGTTTCAAATTTTGGTCTCTACGACAGTTATTGAAGTAGGTGTGGACGTTAGTAATGCCACTATGATGATCGTATTTAATGCTGATCATTTTGGATTGGCTCAGTTACATCAATTACGAGGTCGAGTTGGAAGAGGAAGTAGTCAGTCATACTGTTTATTAGTATCTGATCCCAAAACTGAGACAGGTGTTAAACGAATGAATGTCATGGTCGAAAGTAACGATGGTTTCGTTATATCGCAAAAGGACCTAGAACTTAGAGGACCTGGTGATATCATGGGGAAAGCACAATCTGGTCTTCCTGATTTTAAGGTAGGAGATCCGGTTGCAGATTTAACGATGCTAAGTGTTGCTCAACAAGAGGCAATTCAGATCGTAAGTACAAATGATTGGCAAAACAATCCAATGTATAGTAAATTATATAGTTACGTTCACCAAAAAAATAATAAGAAAATGTTTGATTAAAGGAGTTTTATAAATGAAAATCGCAATTGATGCCATGGGTGGAGACAACGCCCCACTAGAAGTTGTTAAAGGGGTAGAAATGGCAAGAGACCAATATCCTGATATTGAGTTCAAGTTATTCGGTCAAATCGATAAAGTTAAACCATTAATTCAAAATGAAGAAAGAATTGAACTAGTTCAATCTGACGAAGTTATTGAAATGGGTGAAGAACCTGTTAAGGCTGTTATGAAGAAGAAAAACTCAAGTCTAGACATGGCTGCTCAAGCTGTTAAGGACAAAGAAGCAGATGCATTCTTCTCAGCTGGTAACACTGGTGCTATCCTAGCTGCTGGTCTATTTATTATTGGTAGAATTAAGGGAATTGACCGTCCAGGTCTTGCAACTACTTTACCAATCGTAAATGATGAAGATCATGATAACTTTGTTATGCTAGATGTTGGTGCTAATGCTGAATCAAAACTATTCAACCTATACCAATACGCATTCATGGGTAAGTACTATGCTGAAACTGTTAGACATATTGAAAACCCACGTATCGGTCTATTAAACAACGGTACTGAAGCAGATAAAGGTGATTCATTACATAAGGCAGCTAACGAAATGCTTTCTAAGGATGAAAACCTAAACTTCATTGGTAACGTTGAATCACGTGAATTATTAAATGGTGCTGCTGATGTTGTTGTTACTGATGGTTTCACTGGTAACGCTGCATTGAAGGCAATCGAAGGAACTGCACTTTCATTACTTACTCTAATCAAGGGTGAAATCATGTCTGGTGGCGTGAAGTCAAAAGTTGGTGCTTTAATGCTTAAACCAACATTTAAGAAGATTGCTAAGGAAATGGATTACTCACAATATGGTGGTGCCGTATTAATGGGTACTAAGGCTCCTGTTGTTAAGGCTCACGGTAGTAGTGAAGCTGTTACAATCAAGAACACTATTTTCCAAATTAAGACAATGATTGATAATAAGACTATTGATGACGTTGTTGAATACTTTGATAAGCATGCTGATGATATGCAACAAATCAAACAAAACGCCAAAAATAACTAAAAATCTGTTATAATTAGAATTATCAATTACGATTTTAAGGAGATAGATTATGACAAAAGAAGAAGTATTTAACAAAATTGCTGATATGGTTGCTGATCAATTCAGTATTGATAGAGATACCATCAAAGGTGATTTAAACTTTCAAAACGATTTAGACGCTGATTCAATTGATTTTGTTGAGTTTGTATTATCTCTAGAAAGTACTTTTGGTACTGATATCTCAGATGAAGATGCAGAAAACATTAAGACTATTGATGAAGCTGTAGACTACGTTATGTCTAACGCTGATAACAAATAATTAAAAAGGCGATTACTCAATAGTAATCGTCTTTTGTTGTATTATTCACTGGAGGGAAAGACTTGGAAAAAGAATTTGATGATTTATTAGAAAAACGATTTAACATTAAGTTCAAGGATGAATCATTATTAGATGAAGCCTTTACTCAAGCTTCATACGTTAATGAACATCCAGGTAAGAATTTAAAATTTTATGAACGAATTGAATTTTTGGGTGATGCTGTATACGAACTAGTAGTATCAGAATACATTTACAAACGTTATCCAAATTTACCACAAGGCCGCTTAACTAGATTAAGAGCCGCAATGGTAAATGAACACAGCTTTAGTAGTTTTGCTAGAGAATGTGAATTTGATAAATACATTCGTTTAGGTAAGGGTGAAGAAAAAGCTCAAGCTAGAACTAGAGATTCACTATTATGTGATATTTTTGAATCATTCATTGGTGCGGTATACCTTGACCAAGGAATGGAACCTGTAGTTAAGTTTTGTCATCAAGTAATTTTCCCTAAATTAGACGAGGGATGGTTCGACGAATTCTTTGATCACAAAACTGAATTACAAGAATTAGCACAATCAAATGGACCAGTCGATATTGAATATCACTTATTAGACGAAAATGGTCCGGAAAACGACCGTCGCTTTAAGGTATCCGTTACCATCGATGGTGTTGAAAAAGGTGTTGGCCTAGGTCACTCCAAGAAGAATGCAGAACAAGGTGCTGCTAAGAAGGCAATTAAAAACCTTACAGAATAAAAACAGGATGGGGAAATCGCTTTGAAGTTAAAATCATTAGAGATTGCTGGATTTAAATCCTTTGCAAACAAAACAACCATTAACTTTACAGATGGTTTAACTGCGATTGTTGGTCCTAATGGTAGTGGTAAAAGTAATGTTATCGAAGCTATCAGATGGGTACTCGGGGAACAATCTTCTAAGACTTTACGTGGTTCAAAGATGTCCGACGTTATTTTTTCTGGTTCTAGTACTCATAAACCGGTCAATCGTGCCGAAGTTAAGTTAACCTTGGACAATACCGACCAATACATTAATAGTTCATATTCAGAAATTATCATTACAAGACGTTTGTATCGTAGTGGTGAAAGCCAATACTTAATTAATAATTCTGAATGTCGATTAAAAGATATCAATAACTTATTTATGGACACAGGGATGGGAATTGGTTCATTTTCAATCATTTCTCAAGGTAGTGTTGAAGATATCTTTAACAGTAAACCTGAAGATCGTCGTTCTATTATTGAAACAGCAGCCGGTGTTTTTAAGTATAAACAACAAAAACATGATGCCAACTTAAAGCTTCAACAAACTCATGAAAATCTTGATCGTGTTGAAGACATTATTTTCGAACTTAAAGATCGAAATGACCAATTAAAAGAGCAAAGTGAAACAGCAATTAAGTATTTAGATTTAAAAAAAGAATTGAAAAAATACGATGTTTCAAGAATTGCGCTTGAATTAAATCAAGTTGGGGCTGACTGGAATAATACCAAGGCGATTATTGCTGAAGAAAAGCAAAACGCCGAAGATATTAACAAACACTTAAATGAGCTTACCGGTCAAAAGAAGTCATTGAATGAACAACTTGAGTTGCTTCTAACCAAGAAGGAAGAACAACAAGATAATCTTTTGAACTACTCTAAGAAGATTGAACAGTTATCTGGTCAACAAAATCTTTCTAAGCAAGAAATTGAATTTAAAAAGACTAGCTTGAAGGAACATAAGTCCAACCTAGAAAAGTTAAATTCACAAGTTACTGATTTACAAGCAAAAGAAAAAGAAATCAACTCTGAAATCGACAAGTTAAATCAAGAAATTGATAAGCATAAACAATATCTTGAAGAAATCGATGAAGATAAGATTGACCAAATGATTGCTGATAAAAAAGCAGAGTATGAAGATGTTCGTGGTGAATATTTAGCAATTATGCAAAAGATTGCTAATGTTAACAATGAATCTACTTATCTAGAAAAGACCCAAAAACAAGCTGATGTTCAAAATGATTCCAATCGTCAAAAGATTTCTGGAGTAAACGATGAAATCAATCAATTGGAACAATCAGTTGAAGAGTTAAATCAAGCCTACAACAAGAAGAACGAAGAAGTTCAAAAGGTGCAAAGCGATTTTAACGACTATCAAGCTCAGGTGAACGGTTTAAAGAAACAAGTAGATGATCAACAAGCCATCTGGTATAAACAATTAGAAGATACGCAAAATTTAAAAATTAAATACAATAGTTTGAATAATTTGCAAAACGACCACAGTAACTTCTATCGTGGTGCCCAAAGTGTCTTAAACAATAAAGACCATCTTAATGGTGTATTGGGTTCAGTATCCGACTTTATCAAAGTACCTGCTGAATATACCACAGCAATTGAAACTGCTTTAGGTAATCAATTACAACAAATTGTGGTCACTAACAATGCTTCTGCTAGACAAGCGGTTAAGTTTTTAAACGATAATCGTTTGGGAAGAGCTACTTTCTTGCCCGTTAATGAGATTTCACAACGCAGCGTTAACAATAACGTTTTAAGTACCTGCCAAAATAGCGATGGATTCGTTGGTGTAGCCAATGAATTGGTCCAAATTAATGACAAGCTTAAATCTGTTACTAGTCATTTGCTAGGTAATGTTTTAATTGTTAAAGATTTACATACTGCTACTGATATTAGTAACAAGATTAGACATTCTAACCGAATTGTGACCCTAAGGGGTGAAATCGTTAATGCTGGTGGTTCAATCACCGGTGGTTCTAACAAACGTCAATATGATGGTGTCTTGACCCAAAAGAATAAGTTAGAAGATTTAGAAAAGCAATTTAAGGAAAGCCAAGAGGTTGCTAAGCAAACTGAGGCTAAGCTGGTTGAATTACAAGATCAACTAAAAGAGTTAAATGCGAAGTCAGACTCTTTCTATGACAACAAGCGTCAATACGATGGTCAATTAGACTCAATCAATAACAAATTGACATTTGCCAAGGAATCCCTAGTTAGAAAACAACGTGAACTAAAGGCAATCAGAATGTCTAATGGTGGATTGTTTGATGATGATATTGATGAAAAACAACGTCAAAACAAGAAACTAAAAGAACAATTGAATATTGATTTGGTCAATAATCAAACTAAATCAAAAGATATTCAAGAAAAGATTGAAACTTTGGAATCAATGAAGGATAATAACTCTTCAAAGGTACAATCAACTCGTGAAAAGTTGATTGTCTTGAAGGAAAAACTATCCAATTTCCGTGACCAAAAAGCAAATCTAATTGAAGATTTTGACCGATTAGATGCTGACATTGATGACGAAAAAGAAAACATTGATGGGTTAAACGAAGCAATTAGTAATAATATGCTTTCAGTAAACCAAGATGACGAAATTAAGTTAGTTAACCAACAAATTCAATCAATCCAAAGTAATCTACAAGAATGCAAAGAATCCATTGATAAACACCAAGCTGAAATCAAGAAAGTCGAAGACCAAATTGATAAGCAAACAATGGATTCTGTTAACCAACAAAATTATCTAAATAAACAAATTAATAAGTTTGATCAATTGGAAAAGCAACTTGCTAGTCTAAAACAACAACTAATTGGTAAGTATGAGGTTAACCTAAATGAAATTGATGATATCGTTGTCGACGATACTATCGATAACATTAAGGCTCATATCGACGATTTACGTCGTTCCATCGACCATCTAGGGGTTGTCAATGTATCCGCAATTGATGAGTACAAGGAAGTATCAAAACGATACGAATTCCTAGTACAACAATCAGATGATTTGAAGAATTCTAGCCAACAACTAACTGATACCATGAACAAGATTGATGTTACCGTTGAAAAGAAATTCAAGGATACTTTCGATGCAATCGCTACCCAATTCTCAAAAGTTTATAACGAAATTTTTGGTGGTGGAAAAGCGAAGTTATTACTTACGGATCCAAATGATTTGTTAACTACTGGAATTGAAATTATGGCACAGCCACCTGGTAAGAAGTACCGTCATATGTCTCTATTATCAGGAGGAGAAAAAGCATTAACAGCCATTGCATTACTTTTCGCCGTGTTAAAAGTTAAGCCGGTACCTTTTAGTATCTTGGATGAAGCTGAATCCGCATTGGATGCAGAAAATGTCGATAGATACGCTCGATACATGACTAAACTAGATGATGGAACTCAATTCATCGTTATCACGCATAGAAAAGAAACAATGGTTTATGCCGATACATTGTATGGAGTTACCATGCAAAATTCCGGAGTTTCTAAAGTGGTTACAGCTAACCTAAATAAATTTAATGCCGCGGAGGAATAAGCTATGGGATTATTTGATATTTTTAAAAAGCGTAATAACGAAGAAGAAAACAACAATAGTAAAGTTGAAGAAGTAAAAAACGATGAAACTGATGCTGCTGTTGATGATGAACAAAAAACAGATGATAAAGTCGACCAAGCTAGTGAACAAAAAACTGTAACTAGTGAAGAAGAACAACAATCATCTGACCAAGAAGAATCTTCAAAAGAATCAGACGTTGATGACAACGCTGACGAAGAAAAATTTGAAGAACAAACTGATGAGAAACAACCTGCTTTTGAAAAGCCTGTTGAAGATGATCAAACTAAGTTTACTGAAGGACTAGAAAAATCCAGAAGTACATTTGGTGAACGTCTAAACCGTTTGTTTGCTAACTTTAGAAGTGTTGACGAAGACTTCTTCGAAGATTTAGAAGATACTTTAATTGAATCAGACGTTGGTTTTGATATGGCCGTTAACTTAACAGACCAATTAAGAGATGAAGTTAAGTTACAAAATGCCAAAAGCAAAGACGACGTGCAAAACGTTATCATTCAAAAGATGATTGATATCTACGATCAAAATGGTAATGATGAAAACACAGAAATTCATTTTGCTGACCAAGGTCCAACTGTTATTTTATTCGTTGGGGTTAATGGTGTTGGTAAGACAACTACCATCGGTAAGATGGCTAATATGTATAAACAACAAGGCAAGAAGGTATTATTAGCTGCGGCTGATACCTTTAGAGCTGGTGCTATTCAACAATTAGATGAATGGGCAAAACGTGATGGCGTTGATATTGTCAAGAAGCCGGAACAAAGTGACCCATCCGCAGTTGTTTATGAAGCAGTTCATAAGGCCAAGGATGAAAACTATGATATTTTATTCGTAGATACTGCTGGTAGACTTCAAAACAAGGTTAACTTGATGAACGAACTTGCTAAGATGAAGAAGGTCTTAACTAGAGAAATCCCAGACGCTCCTCATGAAGTTTTATTAGTTCTAGATTCAACCACAGGTCAAAATGCCTTAAACCAAGCTAAGCTATTCAAGGAAACAACCAATGTCTCTGGTATCGTACTAACTAAGCTAGACGGTACCGCCAAGGGTGGAATTGTTTTAGCAATTAGAAACGAACTTCACGTTCCAGTTAAGTACGTTGGTTTAGGTGAAAAGGTAGAAGATTTAAGAGAATTTAACGCAAATGATTTTGTATATGGATTATTTAAGGGTCTAATTAAATAGTCTGAACTGAAAGGACTTGATTTAATTGGAAATGGAAAAAAATTATCGAATTAACTCTTTATTCGAATTTTATCGTCCATTATTAACAAATAAGCAAGATAGTTATATTCAACTTTATTATGCTGACGATTACTCATTGGGAGAAATTTCTGAAGAGTTTAATGTCAGTAGACAGGCTGTGTATGATAACATAAGAAGAACAGAAGTGATTCTGGAAAAATATGAAGAACAACTTCATTTGTATGCAGATTTTGTGAAACGAAATGATCAAACTGATGCAATTAGAAATTACGTTAAGGATAACTATCCAAATGACGATAAACTAAATCAATTAGTTGATGATTTAGAAATAACTGAAGAAAAATGAAAGTGGTGAAATAAATGGCATTTGAAGGATTAACAGAACGTCTTCAAAAAGCAATGCGTAATTTACGTGGTAAAGGTAAAGTTTCTGAAGCTGACTTAAGAGAAACAATGCGTGAAATTAGACTTGCTTTACTTGAAGCCGATGTTAACTTCACAGTTGTAAGAAATTTTGTTAAGCGTGTCCAAGAACGTTCTCGTGGAGCGGAAGTATTGGAAGGATTGAATCCAGCTCAACAAATCGTAAAGATTGTTAATGAAGAATTAACAAAGACAATGGGTGAAGAAGCAGTCCCATTGAACAAGTCTGAAAAGATTCCAACTGTTATCATGATGGCTGGTTTACAAGGGGCAGGTAAAACTACCACTGTTGGTAAATTAGCTTTAAAACTTAAAAAAGAAGAAAATGCTCGTCCATTACTAATCGCAGCCGACGTTTACCGTCCAGCTGCCATTGACCAATTGGAAACAGTCGGTAAGCAAATTGATGTTCCAGTTTTCCAACAAGGAACTGACGTCGATCCAGTTGAAATTGTTAGAAATGGGATGGCTAAGGCCAAAGAAGACCATAATGACTATGTATTAATTGATACTGCTGGTCGACTACAAATCGATGAAGCCTTAATGGACGAATTAAAGAACATTAAGGAATTGACTCATCCAGACGAAATTCTATTGGTTGTTGATGCCATGACCGGTCAAAATGCCGTTAATACCGCAGAAGGTTTTAACGATGCACTAGATATTACCGGTGTTGTTCTAACTAAGTTAGATGGTGACACTCGTGGTGGGGCTGCCCTTTCAATTCGTGAAGTAACCCAAAAACCAATTAAGTTTGTGGGACAAGGTGAAAAGATGGAAGCACTTGATGTCTTACATCCAGACCGAATGGCTTCTCGTATCCTTGGAATGGGTGATATCTTATCATTAATCGAAAAGACTCAAAACGATTATGATGAAAAGCAAGCAAAAGAATTAGCCGAAAAGATGCAAAATAACACTTTTGGATTTGAAGACTTCTTAGACCAACTAGAACAAATTCAAAAGATGGGTCCTTTGGATGAAATCATGAAGATGATTCCAGGGATGGCTAATAATCCTGCCTTGAAGAACGTGAACATGGATCCTAAGGATTTAGAACACATCAAGGCAATTATCTATTCAATGACCTATGAAGAACGTAATAACCCTGATTTATTAAATCCATCAAGAAGACGTCGTATCTCACGTGGATGTGGACGTCCAATTCAAGAAGTTAACCGTATGATTAAGCAATTTAATCAAATGAAGGACATGATGAATAAGATGTCTAACGGTAACATGTCTGGTATGGAACAAATGATGGGTAACATGGGCGTGGATGGAATGCCTTCAATGCCAGGAATGGGTGGCGGCCTAGGTGGCAAGATCTCACAAATGGCAATGAAACGTATGAGCAGAAAAATTAGCAAGAAAATGAATAAAAACAAGCGCAAACGTAACAAGAAGCGTAAATAATGGAAAAGGCATAATTACCCTGGGTAGTTGTGTCTTTTTTAGGAGGGATTTTTATGGCATTAGGTTTTATTAAAACAATGCAAGCAGTAAATTTGATTGAAAAAAGTGGTGCTGTGGCAAATATTGTTGGTCTTGCCGGGATTGGTAAGTCGGCATTAGTAAATCAATTAGCTGAACAAAATCATGCCAGATTATTTACTACGGTCGTGAGTTTATCCGAGAAAGGTGACTTGGCGATTCCGGTGCCACCATTAACAGACAAATCATTTATTGAGACTGATAATTATGGGACATTAGCGGATGTTAAATTCGGATACTCCCACACCATTATTGAAATTATCAAATATGCCGAGGCCAATCCTGATACACCAATTTATTGGTTCCTAGATGAATTCAATCGTGGAACCTCTGATGTCCAAAGTGAGTTAATGAATCTGGTTTTACAACGCCGCATTAATTCGGTGGTGTTACCAAAACAAGTCCACATCATCATTGCTGAAAACCCAGATGACATGAATGCTAATTATGATGTTTATGCTAGTGATGATGCCATTACTGATAGAACTGTGCGAGTTAACATGCAAACAGATGTTAATGACTGGTTAAAGTGGGCAAAAGATAACAAAGTTAATCAACAAGTCATTAATTTTATTAGCGACAATCCAGAGTTTTTAGACCATGGGAATGATGAGATTAAACCAACGCCTAGATCTTGGCACCGTGTGTCCAATATCGTTAATCAATACAATGACGATTATGATGAAGACATTTTAATCGAGGTCGTCTCAGGAAATGTCGGTCCATCCATCGCAGAATCCTTTGTTAAATTTATGCATCAATCTATCGATGACAAGATTGAATTAAATGGTGACTTACAGGATATTGTTGATAAACTAGCATCTAAAGATGAGATTACTAAGCAATCATTAGTCAGTGAATATGTAAAATCAGTATCAACATTAAGCGATGATGTTTGTCACCGTTTAACAAATTTTATCGATTTATTAAGTTCAGATGGTCAATACGCAATTGCTCGAACATTGATTAACGACAGTGGTTTAATCGATGATATCTACAACATGGCCGAAACCAGTTTAGCTGCTAAACAGTTATATGATAAGTTAACCGAAATTAGTTTTAATGCATACAGGTGATTAATATGACACTCAATAGTGATATTTACAACCTAATTAATATCGATTCACAGCAAAATAGTCCAACTGAGGTAGATGGAATCATTTCTAAAGGGATTTTATCCTTAATTCGTAATAAGAGCTTCTATGGCGAAATTTTGCTTCATTTAAACAGGAATGCAGATGATACGATTGATTCATTTCTAGCATTGAAGTGGTCAAATAACCGATTGGAATTGGCATATAATCCTACTCATTTAAAAGATGACTTGGCAGATGCTAATGATTTGATTGCTATCTTGGAGCATCTAGCGATGCATATCATTTGGTTGCATCCCCTCAGATACTTCAATCACAACCAATTAAACGACGTGGCATCCGATGTAGCGGTTAACCAATACGTCTCAGATGTTTATTCCAAGGGATGGACTTTAGATAAGCTTAACTACCAATACAATCTTGATATGAAACCTAATCTGGATTCTAGTCAGTATGCTAAGCAGCTTTATGATTTGTTTAGTCAGGATAAACAGGATGGTGTTGGTAAATTGGATAACGATAACGTACGAATTGTCGATGATCATCGATACTTTGATGATGAAGGCAATATCAGTAATCAAGACTATGAACAAAGAAAGAAATCAATTGATAGGCTGTTAAGGGATGTTTATAGCCAATATCGTGGTGAACTTTCAATGGCAGTTGACAAACAGATTAAGTCCGTTGTGATGCCTAGAATTAATTTGCAGCAAATCTTTAGAAGGATTACTGGAAATAAAAGTAATCGACCAAAGAAAAACTATACTCGATTTAATCGCAGGCAGCCATATCGCATGGATATCCCAGGTAGAATTAGACATCAAAATGAACATGTGAATGTTTTTATTGATAGTTCAGGTTCAATCAGTGATGAACAGTATGCCAACATGATTAGTGTTGTTAAGGCAATTCAATCGATCCCAAATATTGAGGTTAATTGCTATACGTTTGATGCTGAAGTTCATGCGATTAGCGATAGTCTCATTTCTAATCAGCGTTTATTGCAAGGTGGTACCAAGTATCAAAGTATCGTTGACTATGTGCATGAACATAAGTTAGCTAGTCAGGGATGCATCGTTTTCACCGATGGTAAGGGTGAAGAATATTTGAACCAACCAAACTTCAATATCAAATGGGTATTATTGGGATACGAGAACGAGTTATCAGTACGTAATCAAAAGGCCAACGTCTTATATTTAGACCAAATTAGGATGTGATAAAATGTTAAAACCGGATATATTAAAAATGGCGATTAATAATAACGTAAATATTAAAAGAGCAAAGGCATTACTATCTAATTCTTGGGATGAGATTTATGAAGACTCACCATTTGTGGCAAAGATGTCAGTTAATGATGTTAATTTGGCTAAAGAGTTAGATAGAAATCAGGTATTTAAGAATGTTAAAATCGATTTCGATGATTATAAAAACGTCCATAATTTTGTTATTAATAACGAAAAATACATGGATGAACTGGCAAAAAGTGCTCTTTTAGCTGATTTTCAATAAAAAAATCATGGTGTAAAGAAAAAAACCTTTACAAGCATCTAAATAACTGTTATATTTAATATCGTTAAAAGAAATACAGGAGGTGTTTATTAATGTCTGTTAAAATTCGTTTGAAGAGAATGGGTTCAAAGAAGCGTCCTTTCTACCGTGTTGTAGTTGCTGATTCACGTAGCCCTCGTGATGGTCGTTTCATCCAAACTGTTGGTACTTACAACCCATTAACTCAACCAAGTACTGTTAAACTAGAAGAAGAAGATATCTTCGAATGGTTAAACAAGGGTGCACAACCTTCAGATACTGTACGTAACTTACTATCTGATGCTGGTATCATGAAGAAATATCATGAAGCTAAATACTCTAAGAAATAAGTGATATCGAGTTATGACTAATTTTGATGAGCTGATTAAAAAAATCGTAAAACCACTGGTGGAATACCCAGAGGATGTTGCTATCGATCATAGTGAATCGGATCGTTTCTATGAATATCATCTTGTTACTAATCCTGCCGATGTCGGTAGAATTATTGGTAAAAAGGGCCATGTAGCGCAAACAATTCGTACGATTGTTTACAGTGCTCGTGTTTCTGGTGATAAGCGCGTAAGACTGATTATTGATGATAGTAAGAATAAAAACTCTTAAATGAAACCTTGGTGTTTTGTTTAAGAGTTTTTTAACATAAAAGGGGAAATGAATAATGAACTTTTATAATATTGGAAAGATTGTAAATACTCAGGGACTTCGTGGTGAAGTTCGTGTAATGTCTATTACCGATTTCCCTGAAAAACGTTTTAAAGTTGGTAATGAAGTTTATGCGTTTTTAAATGATACTAAGAGTGAAAAGCTAGTGATCGATGGTGTTAGAACTCATAAGAACTTCATCTTACTACACTTTAAAGACAAGCCAACTATCAATGACGTTGAATACTTAAAACCTTCAGAATTAAAGATTGCTGAAGATCAACTTGATAGTGATGACTTACAACCTGGCGAATACTACTATCACCAAATCATTGGTTTAGATGTTTTAGATACTGACGGACAAAAGATTGGTTCCGTTAAGGAAATTCTTTCACCAGGTGCCAATGATGTTTGGGTTGTCTCACGTGATAACAAGTCCGATTTATTATTACCTAAGATTGATTCAGTCATCTTAGATGTTAATTTAGACGATGAAGTAATTACTGTGGATGTTCCTAGGGGGCTCGACGATGAAGATTGATATCTTAAGCTTATTTCCAGATATGTTTGATGGCCCTTTGGGTGATTCAATCCTTGGAAAAGCAAAGGATAAAGGATTACTAGATATTAATATTACTAACTTTAGAGACTATTCGACCAATAAGCATGGTAACGTTGATGACTACCCATTTGGTGGTGGTGCAGGAATGCTACTACAAGCTCAACCAATTTTTGATGCGCTTTCTCATACCCAAGAAGAGGCTGCTAAGGAAGGCATTTCTAAGGGACGTGTAATTCTGTTGGATCCAGCAGGAAAGAAGTTTGATCAAAAAGAGGCCGAAAAGTTATCTAAGGAAGACCATTTAACTTTCATTTGTGGTCACTATGAAGGATATGACGAAAGAATTAAGACATTGGTTACCGATGAATACTCATTAGGTGACTTTGTCTTAACCGGTGGAGAATTACCAGCAATGGTAATGATTGATGCAACTGCTCGATTATTATCTGACGTTTTGGGTAACGATGAATCTGCACCTGGTGATTCATTCTCAAGTGGATTACTAGAATATCCTCAATACACTAGACCAGCAGATTTTAGGGGCATGACAGTACCCGATGTGTTGACTAGTGGTAATCACCAAAAGATTGAAGAATGGCGCGAAAAAGAGGCGCTAAGAAAGACTTACCTTAGACGCCCAGATCTAATTGATTATAGTCAATTAACTGATTTACAAAAGAAACTATTAGCGGAAGTAAAAATAGAAGAAGAATAAAATAATCTTTACAAGTAATTGTGGTTATGTTAGTATTCTAATTGACTATTTTTATAGTTAAATAAAAACGGTATTCCGCTGTTGCAACAAGTAAAGACAAGAATGCTAGTTGGAGGATGTTATATTATGCGTCAAAACGAATTAATCTCAAAGATTAACGCGGAACAACTAAAGAGTGATGTTCCAGAATTTAGAGCCGGAGATACTGTAAAGGTATCTGTAAAGGTTGTTGAAGGTAGCAACGAACGTATCCAAGTATTCGAAGGTGTTGTTATCAAACGCCACGGTACAGGTATCCAAGCTACTTACACTGTTCGTAAGATTACTTCAGGTGTAGGTGTTGAACGTATCTTCCCACTACACTCACCACGTGTTGCTAAGTTAGAAGTAACTCGTCGTGGTGCCGTACGTCGTGCTAAGCTATACTACTTACGCGAACGTCATGGTAAGGCTGCTCGTATTAAAGAAGCACGTCGTCGTTAAGATAAAATTTATATCTAAAATGAAGAGTAACGCTTATGCGTTGCTCTTTTTTTGTACAAAAAAAGGATGGCAATTAAGCCATCCTTTTATTTTATAGGTTTTCGTCAGTATTATAGTTTAACTTCGAAAAGTCGGTTGATTTGGAGATCATTTCGTATGATAGATGTCTGTAACTGTCCATTGCATATTCAGCACATTCATTACTGATCTTTGTGACAAAATCAGAAACTTCTTGTGGTGCTAAATCATTGGCCTTGATATCAGCTTCGTTAATCTTTTGTTGGAAGTAGATATTAAGTTTTTCTTGGACATCACCGACAACGTCAACAAATGTATTGTAGTGTGGATCTAATAACACTCCGGCCAGTTTGAAAATCCAATAAGCTGACTTTGGTTCATAGGTTAACTTACCAATCTTGTATTCAAGTGGGGTATCCTTGATGCCGGCAAAGAATGGAACAAAGACGCTTTGTGCAGCAACACCCATTGATAACCAGTGAATACCACCAACTTCGATTGGTAGGTTAGGACGAATTTGTAAGACATGAGATTCTTGGGCCTTTGCCAAACTGATTGGACGGTATCTGGTCTTGTCCTCGTGACTACCTTTACCAACTGGGTCAAATTGAGTGCCTTGGTAGTGTGATGCTAGGAAGTCCTTAGCATCTTGAACTGAGATTAAGCGACTTGGCTTTCTGACAAATGGTAGGTCATATGATTCCGGATCTTGTTTAATTTCTGGGTTAAACATGCGTTGACCGTACCAAACACGTGGGTTGTTGTAGTATAGGTCAGACTCATTTCTAGTTCCAAAGATTTCTCTAAAGTTAAAACTACCATTATTAGAGTTATTTAAGTGGTTCTTTCTCACAAAATCAATGATATCTTCTGACCACATAAAGTTATCAGGGTCATCGAAATCGATGTTTTGAATGGCTAAGCGATTTGATACGACTGCGTAGCAATCATCAGGGATTCTCATCGCAACCCATTGATGACCGGAACCAATTTCAAAATACCAAACTTCATCTTGGTCTGAGAATAAGATTCCGTTACTTTCGCTGGAACCATATTTTGAGACGATTTCACCTAGGCGTTTAACACCCTCACGTGCTGTTTTAACGTATGGTAGAACAACAGTGACAACAGAAGCTTCGCTAATACCGTCTTCAACTAGTGGATCAAATCCTAATACATAACTATTTGAGTAGGCACTTTCGGTAGCACTCATAGCGACACCGTATTCATTAATACCTTCTTCTTCAAATAATCCCTCTTTATTAGTCCATTCTGGAGTAGCGGTGTATTTACCCCTAACAGTAGGTAATTCCATTGTAAAGGCGTTTTCTTGAGCTTTAAACACTGGTTTTTCCTTATACTCCTTATGAGGATGAACAACAAAATGTTTTGGCCAGGTTGCTTTGCAATCTTCGTTACGACCAATCATGGTAGAACCATCAACAGATGCTTTCTTACCGATTAAGATACTAGTACATGCATCGTATTCTGGAAACTTTGGCATGTTAAACACTCCCTCGTTAGTTTCATTTCTATAATTGTACATTAAACTTTTAAAAAATTGAAATATATAAGTATCTAAAGTATAATCAGAATAAAATTATAGGTTAGGAGAATGATTATGCCATTAGTACATATTGATTTAATCGAAGGAAGAAACGAAGAACAATTAAAGGGACTAGTTGCTGATGTTACCAGCGCAATCGTGAAGAACACTGGTGCACCAGCTGAACACGTTCACATCGTTTTAAACGAAATGAAGAAGAGTAACTACAGTGTTGCAGGTAAACTAAAGAGCGACGAAAAATAATAACTGAGGAAATAACATGCAAAACGAACAGTATATAATGTCAATTGATGAGGGAACTACCAGTGTTCGCGCCATGATTTTTAATCATAGTGGCGAAGTGGTAAGTAAGTCACAAAAGGAAATTACGCAGTTTTTCCCTCAATCAGGATGGGTTGAACATGATGCAAATGAAATATGGGACGCTGTGCAGACCGTTATCTCAGAAGCATTAATTCACTCCAAGATACCGCCTTATAAGGTTCGTGGAATTGGGATTACCAACCAAAGAGAAACCACAGTCATGTGGGATAGAATTACGGGTGAACCAGTTCATAATGCAATTGTATGGCAATCAAAACAAACCAGTGATATTGCGAATGATTTAAAAGCTGCTGGTTATACCGAGATGATCCATGAAAAGACCGGATTAGTTATCGACTCATACTTCTCAGCCACTAAGATTAAGTGGTTGTTAGATAACGTCGATGGGATTAGAGAAAAGGCTGAAAATGGTGACATCTTATTTGGAACCATTGATACCTGGATTCTATGGAAACTAACCGGTGGTCATGTTCATGCGACTGATTATTCCAATGCAAGTAGAACAATGCTGTATAACATTCACACGCTAAGTTGGGATGATGAAATCCTAGCGGCGTTGGATATTCCAAAACAAATATTGCCAAGTGTTAGATCATCATCTAAGATTTATGGTTACACTGCCGGTTATGCTTTTTATGGTGTGCAAATTCCTGTTTCAGGAATTGCCGGTGACCAACAAGCTGCGTTATTTGGTCAATTAGGACTAGAAGCCGGAAGTATTAAGAATACATACGGAACTGGTTCATTCATTGTGATGAATACGGGTAATAAACCAGTATTGTCTGATCGTGGGTTACTAACAACCATTGCATATGGAATTGACGGCAAGGTTAACTATGCCCTTGAAGGAAGTGTCTTTGTCGCAGGTTCCGCCATTCAATGGTTAAGAGATGGCCTTAGAATGATTAATGATGCTAAGGAAACCCAGGAATTAGCATTTAATTCTGCCAATGATCACGATGTTTACGTTGTTCCAGCATTTACTGGTCTAGGTGCCCCATATTGGGACCAAGACAGTCGAGGAGCAATCTTCGGGTTAACTAGAGCTACTTCCAAGGAAGACTTTGTTAAGGCTACTTTAGACTCACTAGCATATCAAACCAAGGATGTTGTTAATACCATGGTTGATGATACTCAATTGGATTTGAAACATTTAAAGGTTGATGGTGGGGCTGCGCAAAATGATTATTTGATGCAATTCCAATCAGACATCTTAAATACACCAATTGAAAGATCATCCATATCTGAAACAACTGCATTAGGTGCTGCTTACTTAGCGGGATTAGCAGTTGGATTTTGGAAAGATATCGATGAGATTAAGCAAATAAAACCCAAACAAGACGAGTTTTATCCAAAGATGGATGAAGACAAACGTAATCACTACTATGAAGGTTGGCAATTAGCGGTTAAGAGTACGCAAATGTTTCATCCAAATAAATAAGCAAAAGAAAAAAGACTTGAGTTAATCTCAAGTCTTTTTATAGTTCAAAGTATTCGTCTAGGTAACGAGCTAAACCGTCATTATCGTTATCGTATTTAGTAACGTCATCGGCTAGTTGTTTAATCTTAGGTTGACCATTCTTCATAGCAACACCTAAGCCAGCGTACTTCAACATGGTTTCATCGTTAAATTCATCACCAAAAGCAATGATGTTAGATTGGTCAATATTGTAGTAGTCAGATAGTACTTCTAGACCAGTTTCCTTACTAACGTTCTTAGATGCTAATTCAACGATTGAATCAGGACCTCCCCATGGTGAGATTTGTAGGGTATCACCATAGTTGCGATCTACATAGTTAATGAATTTATCCATCTTATTGTGTTGAATTTGTAGGGTTAGACAAATTGGGTTTTCGTTTAAGTTCTCTTTAGTAATGAATTCAGAAGGTTCAAGACTAGTTGGGAAGAAACCAACTTCATCGTTTGCTTCACGGTTAGCCAAGAATAGTTCTTTACCTTCAACGGCCATTAGGTTAATGCCTAAGTCTTTATCTTGTTTTAAGACATCAAAGACGATATCTCGATTGATATTGTATTCGTAGGCCTTATTCCAATTAGTTAGTGGATTGTATCCCAGACTACCGTTAAAACTAATTAATGGATTGTCTAAACCAATTTGGTTATAGATGTCTGTAATCAAACGTGGTGGACGACCTGATACAATATTGACAACATGACCTAAATCAATTACTTTATTTAAAGTATTAATAGTTTTTTGTGAAACCTTTGACTCACTATTCAGTGTAGTTCCATCAAGGTCAATTGCGATAAGTTTCTTATCCATGTAGTTGTTTCACCTCTTTTAAAAAAATATAATAGTAATATGTTAACTAATTAAAAAATGTAAGTCAATGCAAAAGGAGTAATCTCGTGCAATTACCAAACGATTTTAAAACTAAATATCAAAAACTACTGGGGAATGATGCAGAATCATTCTTTGCCAGTCTAGATAAAGAGACCAATCCTGGATTTAGAATTAATCCATTAAAGGAACATATGCCTTCAGAACCCAATAATGAATCAATCGAATACTGCCAATACGGATACTATGGTGATGTAAACGGTAAGAGTGTTGAACATCAAAGTGGTGCGATTTACTCACAAGAACCTAGTGCGATGTATGTAGGTGAAGTAGCAGATATTAAACCAGGAGATTACGTTTTGGACTTATGTGCTGCTCCCGGTGGGAAGACAACCCATGTTGCTAGTTACATGGATAACCAAGGGCTACTAGTAACCAATGAAATCGATCATAAGCGTGCAAAAGTCCTTGTAGAAAACGTCGAAAGATTTGGGATTAGAAACGCACTAATTTTAAATGAAAATCCAAATAACCTAGCCAAGCACTTCCCACGTTTCTTCGACAAGATTCTAATCGATGCTCCATGTTCTGGTGAAGGGATGTTTAGAAAGAATAACGATGCTATCCAATACTGGAACGCAGACTATCCAAGTCAATGTGCTACTCGTCAAAAGGAGATCATCGAACAAGCAGTTAAGATGTTAAAACCAGGTGGAAAGATTATCTACTCAACATGTACGTTTGCTCCAGAAGAGGATGAACAAATTGTTGAATGGATGAAAGACACTTATGACTTCTCCATCGAGCCAATTAAGAAATACGAAGGGATGTTAAGTGGTAAACCACAATGGGCAGACGGTAATGAAGAATTATCTAATACCGTTAGATTATTCCCTAATCATTTCAAAGGAGAAGGCCACTTTGTTTCAAAATTATCTAGTAATGATGAAGGCAATGCTAAGAAGATTAAACATCGTCTACAAAGTAACCTATCGATTGATGATAAGAAACTATGGAATGAATTCAAGGAGGCTAATCTAAATAACTTTGATCCAAAACATTTAATTTTATTTGGGGATCAATTATACACCTTTGATAATACTCTTCCTGACTTGAAGGGATTAAAGGTAATGCGTCCAGGACTACATCTAGGAACAATTAAGAAGAAACGTTTTGAACCAAGTTATGCATTAGCATTGGCTTTGCATAGTGATGAGGTTGTTAATCGTTTAGAAATATCTGAGGATGATTGGAAACAATACGTCCATGGGGATGTTATCAACTATGATAAGGATGTTAAGAAGGGATGGTACCAACTAATCTGTAAGAATCAACCCGTTGGTTTTGGTAAGGTTGTAAATGGTACGATTAAAAACTTCTTCCCTAAGGGACTAAGATTTAACGTAGATTAATAAATCAAAAGAGCTGCACTAAATTGCAGCTCTTTTTTATACGTTTGTATATAAAATAATTTATTGAATGATAAGATAATTAAATAAAAATGTGTTATGATTAATATTGGTATAATATTTTTTATTACATATTTCTGGAGGTATTTTATATGAGTGCTAAATTTTGCCCAAAATGTGGTAACGAATTAAAGGAAGGAGCAAAGTTCTGCCCTAAGTGTGGAGCTCAAATCGTACAAAACCTACAACCAAATGGTGCTAACACCAACGGTGCACAAAATCAAAACGTTGTTCCTAACCAAAGCGCAGAACAAGCTAAGAACTATGCTAAGGATTTCTTTAAGTGGTTCTGGAGTAGCGTTAAACATCCTTCACTAAGTGGAAAGGCTTCAAACAAATACTTTGGTCTAACTTCATTTGTTGCTAGCGCAGTATTTGCTATTTTATCTATTATGTTGATCACTTCAAAGATTAACGGCGCAATTGACCTAGCTTCAAGCGGTCTTGGTGGCGATACAGCTTCATCACTCGCTGTCGTATTCCAAAACTTAGTAAGTGATGGTGCAGGTAAAGTTGAATTATTCTCAGTATTAATGATCGTTGTTTTCGTTGCATTAGCATATGGTTTTAGAGCTTTTGCAGTTGCTGGTACTGGTGAAAAGACTGATTTCTTCGAATTCATTAACAAATTAGCTGCATACACTAACATTTCGGTTATGCTATCAGCTATCATGTTCTTATTCCTACTAATTGGTGGTCTTATCGCATTACCATTAAACATGTTTATCTTCCTATTTGTTGTAATTAACGACCTAATTGGTTTTACTTACGCAATTATCGATGGTCAAAACTCAAACAAATTTGATAAGTTGTATGTTCTATTATTAGCTCACTTATCATTAGTTATTGTATTCTTTATTGTTTTCATTAAGTCACTAACAGCTTAATTTAAATTAGGGGGTTAAATTATGGGGGAATCAAGATTCTGTCAAAATTGTGGTGCTAAAGTTGATGCTGACGAACAATTCTGTCACAACTGTGGTGCACAATTAGACAACGAAGTAACTGATCAAACAAATCAATCTAGTCAAGCAAGTGTTGATAATACAGTTAATGATTACCAACAACCTCAAAGTAATAACAATAATGCTGCCCAACAACCACAATTTAATAACGGTAATAACGTTTCTCAACAACCAGCAAACAATGGGAACGTTAGGGCATCAAGGAACGGTTTTAAGAAGAGTAAAAAACATCAAACTAGAAACCTAATTATTGGAATCGTGGTTTCAGTTGTTGTTGTATTCGGTTTTATCGGATACCTTTTCGGAAACCACTACTACTCAAAGAGTGCAGTCTTAGATCGTGCGATGACTTCATTAACTAGTGACAAGAATACCGATTCATACTTTGAATCAACTGATAGTCGCGTTACTTTAAATGACAGCACAATGGCACCATTATCTAAACACATGAACAAGAATAATGACGAATTACAATCATTGAAGGGCCAACTAAGTGATTCAGGTACTTCAAAGGATGGTAATTTTGAATATGTTCAAGACGGACGCAAATGGTTATTATTCCCTAACTACCAAGTTAAGGTAAAAGCAGTTGTTCCAACAATTACAACTAGTGAAAAGTCTGCAGATGTTACCTTGAACAATAATAAGATTGGTCAAACATCTGACTCAGATTCAGAATTTAGTTTAGGTCGCATCCTACCAGGTGACTATGACATTACTGTTTCAAAGACATTATCAGGTAAAAAAGTTACTAATGCACAAACTACTTACCTTGATAACAATGACAACATCTACATGCCATTAAAGACTATTAAGTTCACTGTTAAGGCTGGTCCCAATGCTGATATTTACATCAATGATAAGAAAGTTGGTACAAGTAACGGCGATGGTGACTACAAGGTTTCAGACATGCCATTCTCATCTGCAATTTACATCTATGGTGTAATGCATTCAGATGGTAAGTCAGTTACCTCAGACAAGTATCATTTGAGTGAAAGTGACGATGGACAAGAAGTAAGTCTAAACTATCCAGGGGCAGTTGATAAAGACGATGCCTCGAATCTAATCAGTAATTTCTCAAATGACCTTAGTTCTGCTGTTAATGACAACAACGATTTTGATCCAAGTGATTACTTCGTTGATGGTTCAAATAACAGTGATGCACAAGGTTTCATTACTTGGGCAAAACAACAAGCTGATCAAGTTAACGATAACAAATATGATAGCGTAAGCATTGATTCATCAGTGGATTCTGTTGTTCCTGCAGGGGACCACTCAGTTGTTTCTGGTACTTTGAAGTATACCTTCGATGTTCCTGACGACGACGGTGACGAGCACGATCACATTCAAATCTTCAAGTTTACTTCTAACATGAAGAAGGTAGATGGTTCACTTAAGCTACAAACACTTAAGGCGCCAGATAAACTTAAAGATTATGATAAAAGCGATGACGATGATGACTAAATCATAAAAAAAATAAGGCTTCTACTTAAATGCAGAGGTCTTTTTTTATTTGTAAAATTAGTTAAATTAATCTATTTTGGTTATAAGTATAAAGTTACTTTAACTTATAAAAATAAAAGAAAAAAGCAAGCAAAAATCGCTTGCTTAAATTAGTAGGGAAGTCCTCGTTGGGAAACGTAAGATAGAAGATCCGAACTCAATATTAATTTTTTACTTTGTAAATCAGATAAGTTTTTGGAACCAAGTATAGTCATTATTGATTTCATTCCATAAATAAAGTCATTAATGAATTCAATGGTTTCTTCTTCACCGTCTTTGATTAGTGAATATAGAATAGGGGCTGCAATTCCAACGGAATTAGCACCAAGTGCGATTGCCTTAATAGCATCAAGTGGTGTTCTGATACCGCCGGAAGCAATGATATTAACCTTGTTTTTAAATAGTTGAGCTTCTAGAAGGGATTCAACGGTTGTTTGTCCCCAATCTTCTAGGTAGTCCATTTCTTGTTTCTTTCTACGGTAGTTTTCAATCATACTGAAACTAGTGCCACCTTTACCGCTGATATTAATATTTTTAATACCAGCATCAACTAGTTGTTGAATGGTTTCTTTAGACATACCGAAACCGACTTCTTTTACGATAACGGGGCAAGCTAGTTCTTCTTGAATGGATTTAATATTTTCAATCCAGTTAAATTCACGATCACCTTCAGGCATAATCATTTCTTGCGGAGTATTAATATGAATTTCAATTGCATCGGAATTCATCATTTTTACCGCTGCCTTAGCTCTTGAAACATCAGCTGAAGCGCCTAAATTGGAAAATACAATTCCATTTGGATTGGTTTCTCTAACAATCTCAAATGAAGAAGCAACTGAATTGTCTTTTAAAGCGACACTTTGAGAACCAGTGGCCATAGCAATCCCAGTAATCTTTGCGATTCTAGCTAGCTTTTGATTTAACTTCTTTGTATATTCGCTTCCACCGGTCATGGCTTCGATATAGATTGGAAAGTCCATTTTGATATTTTCGACAGTTGTTGATGTATCGATATCATCCAAACTGATTTCTGGAATCCCTTGATGGACAAATCTTAGTTGATCAAAACCTGCATGACTGGTTTTATCGTAGAACTTAATAGCTAATGAAACGTGTTCATCTTTTCGATGAGATTGGATACTAACCATTGATTATGCCTCCTGTTCTGAGTAGATATTTAGATGAAGTGGGATAATGCCATTTTCTGTCCATTTTGATTCGATATCTTTAATGGGGGATTGTTTTTCAACAATGGCAATTCCACAATCTCCACCTCCGGCACCAGAGGATTTTCCCGAACCGTTATATTCTTCAGCGATTTCACATAGTCGTTTTAGTTTACTTGTTTCGATGTCGATACCAGTGAAACTGGCCAATTCGACGATGATATTTCTGTTTTCTTTAATTTGATTCTTAATAACAGCGATATCTTTATTTTTAAAGCCATTGATCATCTTATCGATACAGCGCTTGCTCTTAACTAAAAATTGCTTGTATCTATCAACATTTGATGATGATTCAACGCTCTTAAGTAAATTGGAAGTTGAAGCAGGAGTTCCTGTCCAGCCAATAAGTAATTCGAGGTCAGAAGGTGGGGTAAGTGGTTCTATCATTAGATGAGGCCAACTTTGTTCCATCACGTCTTTTAAATTGGTTTGATTTGCTAACCATTTCTTATCGAATGAACTATAAGCAATCCAACCACCAAAACTACTAGCAGCGACGTCGCCCAATGAACCGTTACCTTGAATGCTTAAATGAGCAATGGCAGCTAGCTTGAATATTTGTAGTTTGCTTAAGTTTAAACCATATAGTTCGTTTAGAGCTTTGATTGTTGCGACAGTGACAGCTGCTGAGGAACCTAATCCATATTTCTTACCGTCTTCACTGTTTAAATTACTATCAATATCAATGTTATATAATTTATGTTTTATATTTAATTCTTCGACATATTTCTCGAATGTTTTCATTGCTGAAATTACGTAGTTGAAAGAACTGTTATCGTTTAGAGGTTTGATTTGATTATCATCGTAAACCCATTCAATTTTGTCGTTTTCATACTGTTTTGAATGAATAACACCAACATTATTTTCGGATTCACTAATATTAGCTGTAATATATTGATCAATTGCAACAATGATAGCTGGATATCCGTTTTCAACCACAGCATATTCACCAGCAATATATAGCTTTCCGGGTGCTTTTACAGAAATCATTTTAAATTAGTCCTTTCAATTTATAGATACTTTATTCCTTCGCCAGGTCCAGATACTTTGAGTTGGTCATTAGAAAATTTATCAGACAACTTATCAGTAATTGCACTGATTTTATCACTTTGACAGATTATTTTGACATTGGGACCTGCATCCATTGTGTAATAGCATTCAACGCCGTTTTCTCTTAGTTCTTTAACCATGTTAATGACTTCAAGACTATCGGCATTTATGTATAAGTATGAAGGATCAGAGCTTAATGTTAGTGAGTGCATTCTCATCGCATTTAGTTCTGCTGTTTTACCTAAAGTGGTAAAGTCATTTTCCTTAATTGCTTCTTCGATTGTTTGAAAATCAGCGGTAGTTTGTTGAATCCAACTTTGATAGTAGGGAGAAGTTTCAATAGAAATCTTCATTCCTTTTCTACTACTAATTTTCTTAGGTTGATTATCAAGAATGATTGCAATCATATTAACGTCCATTTTTACTGGATCTTCAATACTGTAACCATATGAGGATTCATCATCAGTTCCTTTATGCCATGCTGCAAAACCACCAAATATTGAACGGGTTGCCGAACCGGAACCACGTCTTGCTAAACGGGATAAATCTTTTTGACTTAGATTAAGTCCGTAAGCCTTACTACCAGCTGCAGCTAAAGCAGCATATGCAGAAGCAGAAGATGCCAGTCCGGCTGAAGTAGGGACATGATTGGTTGATTCAATGCGCGCAAATGTATTGATGTTTGTTTTTTGACGAATGATATCCATAAATTTGGTGATTTTTTCATCATCAACAACGTTCCCGTTTAAGGTAACCTCATCGGAACTAAGAGACTCATCAAATTGAACACTTGTGTCAGTATAAAATTCATCAAGTGTTAGCGATAGGCTACTATTAGCAGGGATAATTAACTCTTCATTTTCTTTTCCCCAATATTTAACTAAGGCAATATTTGTGTGTGCTCTTGCGGTAATTTTTTCACCTAACATTTTGTATAATTCCTCCGAGTTTTAGTTAAAAGGTTGAATCCAGGTATCTAAAGCACCGGCTTTTAATAGCGCATTTTCAATACTTTGGGCTTCATGAATGTTTCTTGCTAAAGCAATGATACATCCCCCAAGTCCGCTACCTGTTAGCTTGGTACCTAATGAGCCATTTCGATTTGCAATTTCAACTAGTTCATCAATCTTATCGTTACTTACTTTTAATTTCTTTAATTCTTTTTGATTTTCAGTCATTAGTTTACCAAGTTCAATTGGATTATCATTTTCGATATCAAACTTAGCACGAGTAACAAGTTCACCAATATGTTTAATTGACTTCATGGTATCTTCTTTATTGTTATTTAGTTGTTGTTTAACGTAGTTAATTGCAATGTCGGTTCTTCCTTTGATACCGGAATCGGCAATTACTAGTACGGCATTTAAGTTGAAATTAATTTCGTTTAAAGTTTCATTTCTGATAAACCATACAGGATTATCTGATCCAGCGGTCGCTGTATCTAAACCAGAAGGGTTACCGTGTGTGATTGTTTCTTCAACATTACTTAAATCAAGCAATAAATCCTTATCAAAACTGACGTTAAAGTAGTGAAATAATGCTTTGACGATGGCAACTGATGTTGCTGCTGAAGAACCCATTCCACGTTCAGATGGAATTGAACTATCAATAATCATTTCAAAAGAGGCTTCCTCTTTGTGCAGTTTAGCAAGGGTGCTATCAATTAAGTTTTTAATTCCTAATAGGTCATTGGGGACGTTATTTAAGTTACCAATGAAGTACTTACTATTAATGTAAATACCATTTTGTTTTTCCATTATTCTAACGTTTAAGTCAATTTTAGGAACGGGTAGTGCAATGGCTGGTTGACCATATACAACACTGTGCTCGCCCATAAGTATTATTTTGGCATGACTATGTCCAATTGCTTGATTTGTCAATGTTATCGCTCACTTTCTCTTAATGTTAATATTATCATAAAATCATCATAATAAAAATAACTTAAATATTTATATTTGTGTCCTGAAATAATAGATAAACACCTAATAAATGTAGTATTATTAAGTTAAGTATTTTTTGAAAGATTGGTGAACGAAATCATGAGTAATACCATTTTTTCAGTGGTGGACATTGAGACTACTGGTAGTAGTCAGTCCAACTATACTAATCGAATCATCCAATTTAGTTGTACTTTTGTACAAAACAACAAGATTATTGGATCATTTAATTCATTTATTAATCCTGAAATTAGTATTCCAACTGAAATTACAAAATTAACTGGAATATCAAACCAAACAGTCGTTAATGCACCAACATTTGCTGAAGTAGCAGATAAGATTTATCAGTTACTAGATAAGACAATTTTTGTTGCGCATAACGTCAATTTTGATTTCCCGTTTTTAAATTTTGAATTTAAAAGGGTGAATCATAAAGAACTTACTAATAAGGCAATTGATACCGTTACATTAAGTCAATTGCTATTACCAACAGAACCTAGCTACAAACTTACAGATTTAAGTAAAAACCTAAATATTGTTCATGATCATCCACATTCATCAAGCAGTGACGCATTAGCAACTGCTAAAATCTTAATTATCCTATTACATCAGTTGGATAATTTACCAAAGAAGACCGTTAAACAGATTTTAGACATTAATCCTTCCCTTCCGATGGATACTTTAATCATGTTTACACGTGCTTACCATTTAAAACACAAAGATGATAATCCTAAGATTATGAACATTAAGAATCTTAAGGTTAGAAAAATTAAATATCATACTGATAGTGACTTTGTTGAGTTGAAATACCCTAATAATAAAAGAAAGAAATCAAAAATGTTTAAAGGGGTTACTCAGTTTAATAATACCGAAAATAAGCTGATGAATTCGATTTACGGAAACTATCATTCCGCTTCAGATAGTAATAATTTATTAATTGAGGAAAATAGGGAGTTTAACTATGACTTTAGTTATTTATTCCCACTTAGTTATCTACTTAAGAAGGATCAAAAGATTGTTATTGCTGGCGATGAAGATTTTAACTCAGAATCATCATTGGTTACTCAAGTGAAGAACATCAATAAAATCACTTCTGACCGTCTTAGATGTTTGATTGTTCGACCAGTAACTGATTATATCGATTTGGATAAGTTTTCAGATAGTTTAAATGTGGTTAGCAACTCTAAGAATACCGAATTTCTAAAGTGTAAAATTTTGGTTTGGTTAACATTTACCAAAACCGGTGATATTAACGAACTAAAATTGGATAAGGATAATAACCAGAACTACTTCTTAAACGTTGTTAGTGATGAACAAAATAGAGGATACTACATTAAGAAGTTAGCTCATGATTACCAAAGCGCTAACGTTATCTTGGTATCTCATGACTATTTATTGCAAAACGTCCAAAGGTTGCATCAAAACGACCCATACTTAGTGATTAAAGATTCTAGAAGGCTAAGTGATAATGCACTAGATAACTACCGAATCCAATTTAAGCTAAGTGAAAACAAGATTATTTGTAATCACATTACTAACTTGATGTATCAAACTCATAACAGAAACGTGTTTGATATCTTTAGTAAAGCTAAAAAGCTTGCTGGCATGGCTAAAAAGATTGAAAACCTATTAGCAAAGAATAGTGATCAGTTCGAAACGATTAAGGATGACTTCCTTAATGCATTTTATTCCAAGAGCAAGCTTAATCGAACTGTTGATGGATACATTGTTAAACCGGATGTTGAAAGATTTAAGACATTTGTCTTGAACAAGAAATCATTATTTAACTCAATCTCTAGAAACCAACAAACTATTTTGGACATTGTTGATGACATGAAGAGATCAATTAATCATTTCAATGGTCACGACAAAGCTATCTTATATGCGTTCTTCGATAAGTTAGAAGAATATTGTTCATTTATCGAGAATAACCTAGTCCGTTTATTTAAGCTAAATAAGCTTGGTAAACAACTAGTCTTTGCTTTTAACGTTAATGAAGATAAGGATGTTGAAAATGGACTGTTGTATGGTGGATTAGTTAGAAATGAAAACATTCTACCAAATGAGCTATACAAATACTTCAAAGGGATTATCTTCTTAGATAGTGCTATCTATTCGTCAAAACGTTCTCAATATTTCTACGATAAATTGGAATTAAAACGTCAAAATACACGAATGATTAAGTTCGAAGATGAAAATGATTTAAACGGACAGGTTAATTTGATCTTGGATGAATCCTTACAAATTCCGATGCCACTTGAAAAAGTGATGAAGTATAATAAGAGCAATTCATTTATTCTTACACGTTCGAAACAACGAGTAAAAGAAATTGCTAAGTCCTTATATGAATCTGACGTCAACGAACACAACGTCATCTTAAGTCAGGATTTCAGCGGAAATGACGACAAAATCGTCAAGAAGATTGTGGTTGATTCACAGAACATAATTGTTGGAAATAATGATTTATTAAAATCGTTACGCAACAAGAATAAACCAATCAATACACTAATCATTGATTCAATGGCTATCGATTCTTTTGATGATATCTACTTACAAGCGCAATATGATTTAATCAACAGTGAGCATGGTAATCCAAATGATGGATTGTCTATCCCATTGAGCATCCTAAATATCAAGGATGCGATTAAAGATGTGATAGAATTATCTGGTTCAAAGGGATTAATTTATCTAAGAGATAAGGAAGTCATTGAAGGACCATATGGTAGTAATCTAATTGACTTAATTCCGAGTCATATTAAGCCACAACTACTTGATAAAAGAAAGATTATCGAAAAACTAAAAAAGGTGTAAGGGAGTCAGAAGATGAACGTTTCGTTTTTAAAGAAGATTAACTATTTCAGAATTTTTAAATGGTTAATCGGAATCATAATCGTTTTATTTTTAATAATCATGGGTCTGTTCCTATGGGCTAGACAACCACTTTCATCTGCTAAGCACCAAGCGACTACATTGGCGGAAAAGAAGGTTGGTATTAAATCAGTCGATCATTTCTACATGTCTGATTTAAATAGAACTTATTACACTATTGAAGGTCCTAATAAAGACAACCAAAAACAATACGTAATAATTGAAAAGAAGACTGGTAGCATTAATGTTGCCAACGTTAAAGATGGGATTTCAGCAAATGAAGCTAAAAGCGTCGCTAATCAAAAGCAAAGAATTGCAGAATTGATTAGTGTTGCTCCAACAATCTTTAACGAAAAACCTGCCTGGGCAGTTAGTTACTTTAATTCAAAAAATGAATTAAACTATGCTGTTATTGACTTTAAGTCGGGTAAAGTACTTAGATTTATTGCTAACGTATAGATAAAGGGGTATGTTTTAATGGATAAATTTGCAAAGACGATACTTCAATCAGGTCAAACTACTATTTCTAATTATCTATTAAAGAATTATCCTAAATTAGGAATGACTAGTGACCAACTGGTGATTTATCTTCAAATTAAAAGAAACATCGATATAGGTAATTATTTCCCTGATATCAACGACATTACAAATTCAACTGGTTTTTCAAGTGCAAAGGCTTATCAAGTCTTGCATGAACTGGTAGAGAAAAAGTTAATGAGAATTAAGACACTATCAAATACAAAGGGACAAGCGTTTGATGTCTATGATTTCTCTTTAATGTACGAAAAGTTATCAGAATTAGATCCAGAAACCTCAGAAGACGAAACTTCAAGTGAAGTTTTCGAAGGTAACATGGCTTCCAATGAAATTACAGAATCTGATCGTAAAAAAGTATTTAATTCTATTGAATCAGAATTTGGTCGACCATTATCACCGATCGAAATTGAAACAATCAACCAATGGATTAATGATGATGAATACGATCCTCAAATGATTAAGTTGGCACTTAGAGAGTCTGTTTTAAATCAGGTATATAGTTTGAAGTATATGGATAGAATTCTAGTCAACTGGGAAAAAGCCAATATCAAAACGCCAGCTGATGTTGAACGTAATCGTCGCAACCATGAACAAAAATTTAACAAGAGCGCTAAATTTAGCGATAAGGGAACACAAAACAAACCAGACATTCCTTTATTTAAAATTGATAAATAAAAAAGCACCTAGAATTTTTCTAGGTGCTTTTTTCGTATCTATAAATTAATGGTTGTTGTTATTGCCATTGTTGTTATTTTGTTGATTATTGTTATTGGCATTATTTGTGTTATTACCATTATTGTTGTTCTGGTTTTGGTTATTTTGTTGATTCTTGTTTGAATCATTATTATTGTTACCGTTTGAACCAGCACTCTTCTTAGCTTCGTTTTTATCTTTTTGAGAATCCTTGTCGTCATCATCATCTGATGATTTGTTTGACTTAGTATCCTTTGTTTGCTTCTTGGTACTATCTAGTACTGATGAAAGTGATCCACCAGCATAACCGGTTGTCTTATCACCTTGAATAGATGAGTAACCGTCTTTGTAGTATTCAGTTTGACCACCAGACTTAACAGCAGTTACGTTGCTTGGTTTTACCCAATCGCTATTAGTTTGGTTTTGAGAAATGTATTGCATTTCGTATTTGTAAATTCTTTGAGCAATATCAGTTTGAGCCGCCGTTAGATAATTACCGGTTTGATATGGGTGATCATATCCTGTCCAAACAGATAGGGCATAGTTTTGAGTATAACCAGTGAACCATGAATCCATAGCTGCATATGCAGGTAGGTAACCATTGTAAGTGTTGTCAGGGTATTGAGTAGTACCCGTCTTACCAGCTTGGTATAAACCAGGAATGTAAGCGGCAGTACCAGAACCATTTGATTGGTTCATAACACCTTTTAGCATTGATGTCATCATGAATGCAGTAGCAGGACTCATTACTTGAGAACCTTCAGAACTGAAGTCATGTGATTCGTTATCAGGAGTAACAACCTTACTAATTAAGTATGGTTTGTGGTATACACCATTGTTAGCGAATGCTGAGTAAGCTGCAGCTTCTTGTTCGGTTGAAATGTATAAACCGATACCATTTTGTAGTGATAATGGATCACTGAATGACATACCTAATGAACTTAAGAAGTCGGTTGCCTTACTTACACCAACGTTTTCAAGTGTTCTGATGGCTGGAATATTTCTTGATTCAACCAATGCCTTGTGCATTGAAATTGTACCTTCATATCTACCATCAAAATCCTTTAGAGTTGTGCTTGTTCCAGCATAAGTGTAAGGAGTATCGTGAACTAATTGATAAGTAGGGTAGTTTAGGTATTCAATTGCTGGACCGTAATCCATTAATGGCTTTGCAGTAGAACCACTTGATCTATCAGTTTGTACGGCTCTATTTAAACCTAATTGAATATCAGTTTTTCTATTACCAATCATGGCGTTAACAGCACCAGTCTTTGGATTTACTAATGTTGCACCAACTTGCATAGTGTTGTTAGGGAATCCAACGGATGCATCGTTATTAGCTAAATCATAAAGTTTCTTTTGCGCAGATAAATCTAAGTTAGTGTAAACCTTCAAACCAGATTGAGTGTTGTAACCCTTGGCTTTAAGTTCTTGAATCACTTGTTTTAGATATGAATCAATATATTTTTCTTTAACAGATTCAAATGAACTGCTCTTAGGATTCTTAACTAAACCAGACTTGATACTTGTCTTTTTAGCATCTGCAGCTTGCTTTTGGGTAATAGCACCATATGATGCCATTGCGTTCAATACTTCGTTTCTTCTTTCTTTTGCATATTGAGGATATACATAAGGGTTGTAGTAACTTGGTGATTGAGGCATACCAGCTAATAAAGCAGTTTGTGCTATAGATAGTTTACTTAATGATTTACCGAAGTAGTATTCTGAAGCAGTTTCCATACCGTATACATTGTTACCCATGTATACCTTATTAATGTAGAATTCTAGAATTTGTTGCTTTGAATATGTGCGTTCAATCTTAAGTGCTAACCATGCTTCTTGAGCCTTTCTCTTGAAAGTTCTATCAGAAGCAGCAGTGGAGAACACTGATAACTTAACTAATTGTTGAGTTAGTGTAGAACCACCTTGAAGATTTAAAGAACCAGAAGTTATGTTTGATAATGAAGCTCCCATAATTCTGATTGGGTCAACACCATGATGCTTGTAGAAACGACGGTCTTCAATTGAGACAATCGCATTCTTTAGTTGGCTAGGAATCTTATCGGACTTAATATAATCTCGATCTTGAACTCCTAGTCGTGAAATAACATGGCCAGAATTGTCGTAAATCTTGGTTGAGTTATCACTTGATAGTGATTGATAGCTAATTTCAGGTGCGCTAGAGGCAAAAATCATGAAGACAATGCTTCCTAGCACAATTAGCAATGAAATAAATCCTAATCCACCTACAATGACCTTTTTGATCCATGTAGCGTGTTTAGACGATTTATGTTGCTTTTGGTTTCTTTGGACACGACTGCCCAAGTTAGGATTGTTTTGAGACATTACTATTCTCCTTTACGGTCTATATTAATTCATCCACGGCATCCAAATAAGGTATCGTGGGATTTAATGAATAATTAATTTTATAACCAAGTTCCTCAATTATATCCTTTTTTATGGATTTTTTTCCACCATTATTTTGTTTATCCCAGAAATAAAAGAGGTCGGAAGCCTTAAATAAATAAACTTCATCCAACACTACGAATTTGATAATTGCAAAACAAATTCCACCATTATCAATGCATTTTCTCATATGTTCTACTTGATGTTCATGAAAGTTAGATAGTGGAAACGATGTCTTATTTTTGGTTTCCTTTGCATCGAAGTCTATGTATCTTCCTTTATATACACCATTGTAATCGGTAGTAGATGCTTTACGAAAATACGCTTCTTTTATCGTAGCAGCACTTCTTTTAGGATAATCAACTTTAACGATTTGAATAGGGGTTGGTTTTTTGTGTATTACGGCAATATCTTTACTTAAATAATACTCATTGCTTCGATTCAATTCTTCTTCAAGAGTCATTCCACGACCACCATATAATGTTGGTTTTACGTATCTACTCTTGGGTGATGAACTCTTTTTATCCAAGCCGGTATTATAAGACTTACCATTTGGATAACGGATAGCCATGTGTACCACCTTTCAAAAAATAATAAATTATTACTGTAAGTTTATTAATGATATTATACCATTAGTATTGAAAAGTTAATAATAAGGTAGGGGGCGTTACTATCTCAAGACTTTGGGTAACCGGATATCGAAGTTATGAACTAGGCGTGTTTGGTGATAAGGATCCAAAAGAACTAGTTATCAAAAATGTAATCGAAAATAATTTAAAACAAGCAATTGAAGATGGGGTTGATTGGATAATAACTGGTGGTCAAATGGGTGTCGAACAATGGACAGTCGAGGTGGCAGACCAGCTAAAAGAGGAATATCCAGATGAATTTCAAATTTCTATGATGCTACCATTCAAGGAGTTTGGTAACCAATGGAACGAACAAAATCAAATGAAATTATCACAAAGTATTAATAAAGTAGACTTCTCTGCCAGTGTTTCTAATGATCCATATAAATCACCAATGCAGTTAAGAGCATATCAGGATTTTATGCTCAACCACACGGATAAAGCGCTACTAATCTATGATGTTGACAATCCTGGTAAAACACAATATGATTATGAGCAGATTAAAAGATTTTCAGAAATACATGACTATGATTATCATTTAATTGACTTTGACGAACTACAAGAAGCCGCGAATGAGTACCAAAATAATTTAAATAATTTTGAGGAATAAATTGAAAATGTTTAAATTTCTGGTACAATAATACTTGTTCGTGATTATTTATGATATGAGGTGTGAATAATGAACAATATACAATTTACCCCTAAGGACATCTTAGAAAAGACATTTTCTCAAAAGATGAGAGGGTACGATCCAAATGAAGTAGATACTTTCTTGGACGGTATTATCAAGGACTACCAAGCATTCGATAACCGAATCAATAGTCTAGAAAACGAAAACAATCAACTAAGAATGGAAGTACAAAGATTAAAGCAATCTGCTGGTACTGTTACACCAGAACCAAGCGTTTCTCCATCTGGTTATTTCAATGATTCAAATTCAGCACCATCAAATCATGATACTTTAGGTAGAACACGTATTGAAAATGAACTTCTAAAACGTGTATCTAACCTAGAACAACGTGTATTTGGTTCTACTGAAGGACCAAGTAGCATCGACAGATATTAATCGTTAATAACTGGTGTATGTTCTGAGTAATCGCGGTCAACTTATGTTGGCTGAGGAAAGTCCACTCTCGCACAAGCTGCGATGCTTGTAGTGTTCGTGCTCGGTGAAAAAATAAGCCGGGGGACTACAATTTGTAGTAATGGCGAAGAAACGAGCTAAGGTTTTGCTATGCTTTAGTACTTCTGAAAGTGCCACAGTGACGATACAGGATTGGAAACGATACTGGTGGAACGCGGTAAACCCCGCGAGCGGGAAACCCAAACTTTGGTAGGGGAGCTTCACACACGGAAATTGAACCAAGTGTGGGGGAGAAATTTATTTCTCAGATAGATGATTACTACTTTATATTTAAAGGCCTGACTTAAATATAAAGCACAAAACATGGCTTACAGGAATGTACACCATTCAGGAAAAGGGTGGAAGTTTTCTTCCTCCCTTTTTTTATTGAAAATAAATAATTCATAAAAAGGATGAATTAAATGAAAACTTTTAAATTAATGGCAACTTGTGCCGCCGGAATTGAAGCTTTAGTTGGTAGAGAACTTCGTGACTTGGGTTATGAAGTGCAGGTCGAAAACGGAAGAGTTAGATTCGAAGGAACAATTGAAGACATTATCAATACTAACCTTTGGTTAAGAACCGCCGATCGTGTTGAAATTATTGTTGGTGAATTCGAAGCCAAGACTTTTGAAGACCTATTCCAAAATGTTAAAGCACTTCCTTGGGACGAATTGTTACCAATGGATGCTCAATTTCCGATGAATGGACGTTCTCACAACTCTGCATTACACAGTGTTCCAGACGTTCAAGCAATCGCTAAAAAGGCTGTAGTAAATAAGTTAAATGAAACTTATCACCGTCGTACAAGACTTCCAGAAACCGGTCAACTTTACAAGCTTGAAACTAGAATTAATAAAGATCACGTTATGGTCACTCTAGATACAACTGGTGAAAGTTTATTCAAACGTGGATACCGTGTTGCCAAAGGTCCTGCACCCATCAAGGAAAACATGGCTGCAGCACTAATCATGTTAACCAGTTGGTACCCAGACATGCCTTTCTTAGATCCAATGTGTGGTTCTGGAACTATTCCAATCGAAGCAGCTATGATTGCAAGAAACATTGCACCTGGTTTTAACCGTGAATTCTCATGTGAAAAATGGGATTGGGTAGATGAAGACGTCGTTGAAGATGTTCGAAACAAAGCTGATGAAAAAGCTGACTACGATAAAGAATTAGATATCATGGCTTCTGATGTAGATGGAAACATGATTGATATTGCTAAAGTTAATGCTCAAGAAGTTGGATTACTTCATGATATTCAATTTAAGCAATTATCTGTTCTAGATTTCAAGACTGACAAGATTAATGGCGTAGTTGTTTCAAACCCACCATACGGTGAACGACTAAGTGATAAACAAGAAGTTCGTAAGCTATACAAGGGATTAGGACGCGTATTTAAACCAATGACTAGTTGGTCTAAGTACTTCCTTACATCAGATTTGGAATTTGATAAGTTCTACGGACAAGCTCCAACTAAGACTCGTAAACTATACAATGGTTACTTAAGAACCGATTATTTCCAATTCTGGGGTAAAAAGATTAGAAAATAAAGGGTGTATATATTGACCAAGAAAATAGCAATTATTGGTGGCGGAATTGTCGGATCAACGGCTGCTTATTTCCTAAGCCAACTAGATTCTGGTAATGATTTTGAAGTAACCATGTTTGATGATGGTAATGGACAAGCCACAAAGGCAGCTGCAGGTATCATTTCACCATGGTTATCAAAGAGAAGAAACAAAAAATGGTATAACTTAGCCCGTGATGGCGCAACATTGTTAAAACAAATATCTAAGCAATCCAAAATGCCTGGAAGTATTTACAACCAATGCGGTACCATCATTACGCGTGAAGATTCTGAAAAGTTAAAGGAACTTTATCAATTAGCTGAAGAACGTCGCGCAGAAACTGATACAATTGGTGAAATTAAAGAACTCACTTCAGATGAAGTAATGAGATTTGTTCCGATTATTGATAGTTCATATCCTGGAGTATTTGTCTCAGGTGGTGCTAGATTGAATGGTGATAAATACGCCAGTCATTTGACTAAGATCGCTAAGAAAAAGAATTTAACAATAATCAAACAACCTGTATCAATTAATAAAGATGGTAATGTTGAATTAGATGGACAAGTCCTAGAATTCGATAATATCATCTTAGCAACTGGTGCTTGGACAAAGAATATTTTAAAAGAACTTCCTTTAGATGTTGATGTTAGACCACAAAAGGGACAATTAATCGAATTATCTACCACTCAAATCCTTGGTGCTAACGTTGATATGCCGGTTGTGATGCCTGAAGGTGAATCAGATTTCATCCCATTAGGTAATGGACGTTTAATTGTGGGAGCTAGTCATGAAAATGATAAGGGGTTTGATTTATCTGCCGATGCGGATATTATTGATGAACTATTAAATAGTGCTCACAGTATGTCTAATCAAATTAATGCTGAAAACTTAATTAGGGTAAAAATTGGAACCAGAGCTTATACATCCGATTTTGCTCCATTCTTTGGACGCATCCCTGGATACGAAAAAATCCTAGTCGGCAGTGGACTAGGATCATCTGGTTTAACAACTGGACCTTTAGTAGGTAAGATTTTAGCAGAAATGATTGCTGATAAAGTCGATTACGATCTCGATGAGTATCGCAAACCAATTCAAAATTATATTAAATTAGTAAAATAAGTGAAGGGCCTGTGTCGCAAGATTATGGGCACCTTCATTTTTTGTATCCGGAATCCAATTATTGATTACCATGCTGTACTTAGCTTGTTCTTCTAGAATTTGATCAACATATTCTTGATAATGTTTAGCGTATTGTTTTTCCAAACTTTCATGAACAATTTTACTGTCTGTATAATAAACAATGATTGAGTCCTTATTGGTTAAAGGTGAAATCGCTTTAAAGCCGAGGAGACAAGCTTCAAACTCTGCTTCATGATTGTCTTTTGAAGTTAATTTAAGTTTTTCTTGGTATTGTTCACTATCATGAACAATTAAAATTCCACAAGAACTGTTCCCAGAATTGTTCATTGTGGCCGCATCAGTGTATAATTTAAACATAATCTAATTCTCCAAAGGAAGGTTTTACTTAATGATAACCCAAAAACGAACATTTTTATACCAGCCAGAACCTTTGTATACAGTAATCACCTGGGCTTGGACCTTTGCTCTTCTATTTATTGGAATTATTTTCTGGCTTGAAGTAACAGTGATTCAATGGATTACAATCTTTTTCTTTTTAGTATTCTTCTTATTTGCGATTTTTCAAATTATTTTTAGAAGAATCACCATTGAAAATGATAAAATAACAGTAAGTAAGCTAATGAATCCAAAATGGTTGGAAGCAAATATTAGCGATATTGATAACGTTAGTTTCACCAAGCATACTGCTGACATTGAAGTTAACAAAAAGCACTACAGATTGTTATTACCTGTCAATTCAATAATTGAGCTAAGCAACTTACTTAAAAAATAAATTACATAATTCTAGGAGATGTTCTTACCATGAAAACAGATATTGAAATTTCACAATCAGCTGAGTTAAAAAACATTAGCGAAATTGCATCAAGTTTAAATATAAGTGACGATCAAATGGATCCTTATGGTAAATATAAAGCGAAAATCAACTTACCATTTGCTGGTTCAAAAAACGGTAAACTGATTTTAGTAACATCAATTAATCCAACCGCTGCTGGTGAAGGTAAAACAACTTTAACCATCGGTTTAGGTGACGCATTCCACAGAATTAATAAGTCTGTTGCAATCGCACTAAGGGAACCATCACTTGGACCTGTTATGGGAATTAAGGGTGGCGCTACTGGTGGTGGATATGCTCAAGTAGCTCCAATGGAAGATATTAACCTATTCTTTACTGGTGATTTTCCTGCTATTACTGAAGCACATGACACCTTATCAGCATTAATTGATAATCACATTCATCATGGTAACAAGTTAAACATTGATCCTAGAACAATTACCTGGAAGAGAGTCGTTGATATTAACGACAGAGAATTAAGAAACGTAATCGTTGGATTGGGTGGACGTACGTCTGGTGTCCCTCGTGAAGATGGCTTTGACATTACTGTTGCAAGTGAAATCATGGCAGTTTTATGTTTAAGTGAAGATTTAAACGACTTAAAAGAAAAATTAGGTAAAATCCTAATTGGTTACAACTACGATAGACAACCAGTTACTGTTAGTGATTTGGGTGTTACTGGTGCATTGGCATTACTATTAAAGGATGCAATCAAGCCCAACTTAGTGCAAACACTAGAACACACCCCAGCATTCATTCATGGTGGACCTTTTGCTAATATCGCTCATGGTTGTAACAGTATTTTAGCTACTAAAGCAGCCATTCAACATGCGGATTACGCAATTACCGAAGCTGGTTTCGGTGCTGATTTAGGTGGAGAAAAGTTCCTAGACATTACATCTGAAAAGTTAGGTCAACGTCCAGATGCGATTGTTATTGTTGCCACTGTTAGAGCATTAAAGCTAAATGGTGGTGTTAACAAGAACGACCTAGATCAAGAAAACGTAGATGCATTACTAAAGGGTGCTAAGAACTTAGGTAGACACATTGCTAACATGAAGCAATACAACAAACCGGTTGTAGTTGCTGTAAATGAATTTACCAGCGATACTGAAAAAGAAATTAACGCACTAAACGATTACATCAAAGAACAAGGTGTGAAACCATTCAATACAACTGTATGGGAAAATGGTGGAGCAGGTGCTACTGAATTAGCTGAAGAATTAGTTGACGTTTGTGACAACAATCAAGAATTCAAACCACTATACAATAGCGATGATGACTTTATGGACAAGTTAAATGCCATCGTTACTAAAATTTATGGTGGAAATGGTGTTGTTTTAAGTAATAAAGCTAAGACTCAACTAAAGAAACTAGTTAAAAATGGTTGGGATAAGTTACCAATTTGTGTAGCTAAGACTCAATACTCATTCACTGATAACGCTAAAGAATTAGGTGCACCAGTTGACTTCTCAATTAATGTTTCTGACATCCAACCTAAACTAGGTGCCGGTTTTATCGTTGTATTAACTGGTAAGATTCTAACAATGCCTGGTTTACCATCACATCCAGCCGCTTTAGACATGGATATTGATAATGATGGTAAGATTACCGGACTATTCTAAAGGAGTTTTTCAATGCCAATTGTATATATTTTAATTAGCCTATGTACTCTTGTTGGAATTGATCAAGCAATCAAAATTTGGATTTCTGCAAACATTTCAGAAACATCAAGTACAACAATCATCCCTGGAGTATTATCAATTACCAATCTGCATAACAGTGGTGCTGCTTGGAGTATCCTGGAAGGCCAACAATGGTTATTTTCCATTATTACTTTAGTAGCAGTCGTAGCGATTGTTTATTTTATGATAAAATTAAAAGGTAGAAAGCTTTATTTAACAAGTACAACAATCTTATTAGCTGGAATTTTAGGTAACTTCATTAACCGCTTCTTACAAGGTTATGTAGTTGATATGTTCCAAGTTGATTTTATTAATTTCCCAGTGTTTAACTTCGCAGATATCTGCATTACATTTGGAATTATCTTGTTATTTTTTGCAATATTAAGAGATGGTGATTTAGATTAAAGATACAGTAACTTATACAGTCACAAAAGGAAATGTTCGACTAGACAAATCATTAACTGATAACGTTGAAGATTTAAGTCGTTCAAGAGCCAAAAGTTTGATTGAAGACGGATTAGTTTTGGTGGATGGGCAAAAGAAAAAGGCAAAATACGATGTTAAAGACGGTGAAGTAATTCAGGTAACCATTCCTGAACCAGAAACAATGAACGTTGAACCTGAAAACATCAACATTGATATTGTATATGAGGATGATGATGTAATTGTCGTCAATAAGCCGCAAGGAATGGTTGTTCATCCTTCTCCAGGGCATCCTGATCATACGTTAGTGAATGCATTACTTTATCATTCACCACTTTCAACAATTAATGGAACCTATAGACCAGGAATTGTTCATAGAATTGATAAAGATACATCTGGTCTATTAATGGTTGCCAAGAATAATTATGCTCATGAATCTTTATCCAACCAATTAAAGGATAAATCAAACATTCGTGAATATATTGCGTTAGTACATGGAAATATCAAGGAAAATAGTGGCGTTATTAACGCACCAATTGGTAGATCTAAAAAAGACCGTAAAAAACAGGCAATCGTAGATGATGGAAAGAATGCCGTTACTCATTTTAAAGTCCTAGAACGATTCGGTGGAGAATATACACTTGTTTCATGTGTCTTAGAAACAGGTCGTACGCACCAAATTAGAGTTCATATGAAGTATATTGGTCATCCACTTGCTGGAGATCCTCTATACGGACCAAAGAACACTTTAAAGGGTAATGGGCAATTCTTACATGCTAAGAAATTAGGCTTCGTTCATCCAAAAACCAACGAACAAATGATTTTTGAAACACCATTGCCAGAGATTTTTGAACAAACAATTACTAAATTAAGAAATAAGTACAATCAAAAATAGGAGGATTTGTAATGAGTAAAGTCGTTGTTGATAAAATGGCCATGCAAAGAGCGTTAACTCGTATTACTTACGAAATTATCGAAAAAAACAAAGGGGTAAATAACCTAGTATTGGTTGGAATTAAGACTCGTGGTATTTATCTTGCTAAACGCATTGCTAACCGTTTACAAAAACTTGAAAACAAAGAAGTTCCTGTTGTTGGAATCGACGTTACAAAGTATCGTGATGATATTCAACACACTGACAACGAACCAGCAGTCCTTTCTGATGAAGCTGTTTCATTAAAGGACAAAAACATCATCTTAGTTGATGACGTTTTATTCACTGGTAGAACTATTAACGCTGCCTTATCAGCAATTGCTGAGTTAGGTCGTCCTAAGAACATCAGATTAGCTGTATTAGTTGATCGTGGACACCGTGAATTACCAATTAGAGCTGACTTTGTTGGTAAGAACATTCCAACTTCAAAACAAGAAATCATCAATGTTCAAGTTGATGAAATCGATGATCAAGATTCTGTTGAAATTGATGAAAAGTAACTCTTAAATAAAATATTTAAGGAGATTGTTGTTATGACCACTAGATATTTAATATTAGAAGATGGAACTTCATATAAAGGTAAAGCCTTCGGGGCTGAAGCAACCACAACTGGAGAAATTATTGTAAATTCTAATATGTTAGGCTATCAAGAAGTTATAACAAATCAAATTTACCATAATCAAATCATTGTGTTTACACAGCCATCTATTGGTAATACTGGAATTAACCACAAGAGTTTTGAAGCGATTGTAACTAATTCAAAAGGGGTAGTTGTTAAAGAATACTCCAATATTTCCACCAATAGATTAGGAAACTTAAACTTAGATTTATTTTTAAAGCAACACAACATTCCTGGTATTGCTGGAATTGATACTAGAGAATTAACACGTCGCTTAAATCGAAAACAAACAATGAAGGCAAGTATTGTTGATATGGATGATGAACATGCTTTTGATCAACTTCATGCAACGGTGCTTACTAACCAACAAGTAAATCAAGTTTCTACCAAAGCGCCATTTCCAAATACTGGTGATGGATACAATATTGTATTGATTGATTTCGGTCTTAAATACGGTATTTTACGTAAGTTGGCTGACCTTGATTGTAATGTTATTGTGATGCCATTTGAAACAACTAGTCAGGAAATCTTTGATTTAGACCCTGATGGTGTTGTTTTATCAACCGGACCTGGTTCTCCAAGAGATTTACCAGATTCTGTCCTACAGATGATTAGAGAGGTCCAAAAAGAAATCCCAATGTTTGCGATGGGATTAGGACATGAATTGTTTGCATTAGCAAATGATGCCAACGTTTACAAATTAGACGGTGAACATCACGGTAGTAATCATCCAATTAGACAAGTTATTACCAATCAAATCATTTATGCATCACAAAGCGAAGGATATGCTGTTGATCCTAAATCAATCATCCATGATCAGTTGTTGATTACATATGTTGATTTAGTTAATGGTACTGTCCAAGGTATCAGACATCGTGATTATCCTGCTTTTTCTGTTCAATTCTCACCGGATGGTGGACCTGGTCCACAAGATAGTGCAGACTTGTTTGAAGAATTTCTAGAAAACGTTAGCTCACAAAGGAGATAACTAATGATAGATAATAAAATCAAGAAGGTATTAATTTTAGGTGGTGGACCTTCTAAAATTGGTAGTGAAACTGAGCTTGATGCTGCTGCATTTCAAATGATGACAGCCTTAAAGAAAAATGGCGTTCAAGTTTTAGTGATTGATAATAATCCTTTTTCACTTACACTTTCAGAAGTTCAACCGGCTAATGTCTTTATAAAAGAAATTAATTTAAAAAATGTTCTTGATGTAATTAAGAAGGAATCTCCTGATGCAATTATTCCAATCGCAGGGGGATTAAGAGCAATTCACGTTACACAGGAACTATTAAACCAAGGAATTCTAAGTGATTTAGGAGTCCGTGTTTTAGGGATCTCTAAAGAGTCCTTAAAGGTTATTAATAATCCAGATAAGATGAAGATTGCTATTAATAGCATTGATGAACCTGCAGTACCTTCTAAAATCGTTAGAAGTGAATCCGAAGCATTTGAAGTCGTTCGAGAAATTGGTTTTCCTGTTAACATCAAAAAAGTTAACCATAAGGAAAGTACTGAAAGAATCATCTGTAATAATGCTGAAGAACTTTCTGACATGCTAGAAGACGAATTTCAAGACGACAGCGTATGTATCATTGAAAAGAGCATTGTTGGTTACAAACAAATCGAAACTGTTGCCGTAAGAGATCAAACCAACACCAAGATTCTAATTAGTGGTTTGGAAAATATCGATGCTGTTGGTGTCCATTCTGGTGATTCAATCGTAATTTCACCGGTTCAAACACTGGGTGATATTGAGTACCAAAGTTTAAGAACTGCAACATTTAAGATGATGGACTTATTAAACATCGTTGGTTTATGCCACATTCAATTTGCGCTAGATCCCAATGATGGTAGCAATTACTACATCACAAAGATTAATCCAATGATTAATAGTAGTTCAGCCTTAGCTGCTAGATCTACAGGCTATCCATTGGTTTACGTATGTACAAATCTTTTGTTAGGTAATTCATTACCAGAAATTCAATTACACGCTAATTACCACCGTTTGACACCAATCATGGAACCAACATTAGACCACGTTGTAATTAAGATGCCGGTTTGGCCATTTGATAATGTCCCAGAAGCTAATCAACATCTAAATACTACTATGAAGTCTGTTGGTTCAACGATTGGGGTAGGTAGAACCGTTGAAGAAGCAATGTTGAAAGCTTTGCGTAGCTCGCAATTCTCACCTCGTGATGTTCTACCCAGCATGTATGAAATCAGTAGTGATGAATTAATCAGTCAATTGATTCATCCTAAGTCAGATCGTTTATTAGTGCTAATTGAAGCTCTAAGACGTGGTTACCAAGTTGATGAATTAGAAGAATTAACCAAGATTAATCAATTCTATTTCTACAAGTTAAAGGAATTGTTGGATGTAGAAGAACTAATTATTAAAGAACCAATGAAACTAAGCACCATTGAAGTTGCTCATGATCATGGCTTTGGTGATGGTATGATGGCTGAAACTTGGCACCAACCAATCGAAAAAGTAAGAGAGTTATACCATGCTGCTGGTGAATACCCAACATATAAGGCAATTGAACCTTCAGCTGGTGAATTTGATCAAAACATTCGTTCATTCTATAGTAGTTATGAAATAGAAAACGAATCTAGTCAAGAATCAGAAAAGACCGCTTTAGTAATCGGTCGTGGTGGAAACAAGTTAGGTCCTAATACGGCTGCTGATTACTACACAGCTGAAATGTTAATCCAACTACACAGAATCGGTTACAAGACAATTGTCATGAATAACAATCCAAACGCATTATCACTAAGTCCACAAATTAGTGATAAACAATATATTGAACCAATTCAATTAGGGGCAATTCTAAACATTATTGAACTGGAAAAACCAGTTAGAGTATTTATTCCAGGAAACAGACATTTCCTACTAAAACAATTGAAGAAATACACTGATTTAAACGTTCAAGTATTGCCACCTGATCAAGAAACAGGGGTTGTTTTACCTAAGGACGTTACCTATGCATTGAACTTCTTTGTAACTCAAGATGAAAGTTACTTTATCTCATCAGAAAAGCTAATTAGTAATAACAAGAGTGACTTAGACTACGTAACTGCATATGAAACTCCATATGTCTTGGATGATGAGGCATTACAAAGAGATATTGAAGAATCTAAATCCCATATTCAAAGTTCTAATTGGATTGGATTAGTCCAAATCTTGTTTAATCAAAACAAGAAGGGCGAATCAGAGTATGTTGGTATTAGACCGCTACGTTTAACCGAAACAATATTCTTAAGCAGAGCAACTGGAATTAATTGGGTTAGGGCACTTGTTCGTTTCTACACCAAGAGATTGGATATTAACGAATTAATGAAGAATATGCCTGATATGTCTAACAGAGTTACTCATATGCAAGCAACCTTCCCATTCAAACAATTAAATGTTAAAGTTGATCATGCTAATAGTTCCCAAGAAGTAGGGGCTAAAATCAAATTTAGATTAGTCGATGACAAATAAAAAAGCATTCCAAAATGGAATGCTTTTTTATTATCAAAATGTAGTCAAAGCGGCTGACGTGTTTTTATTAATACTTTTATTATATATCATTACCAGCTGGTTCAAAGGTTATCTTACCTGTATTCACTTTTCCAGCTATCTTTTGATATATATTACCCTCTATTTTATTATCTACTATTTTTAAATCATTAAATTGTCTTAAAGCTTGACCCTTATATGGTCCAACTACAGCAATCATTTTAAAGCTATTAGGTTTCACAAAATCATATTTTGCTTGAGCGTCATAATCAACATGGTAGTTAATGTGAGATGAAGTAAAATATAAAACATCGCTGTTTGCACTAAATTTAAAGAAGTTTGTCTCACCATCAGGAAATGTTAATTTCCAAATTNNGTGACATTCCTCCCAGTTTTTGTTTTATACGATAATTGTTGTAATAGGATATATATTCCTTAACCGCTTGGTTAAGGGAATTATAATCTTTAAAATTATTATTATGAACAGTGCCGACCTTTAATTGATTAAAGAAGCTTTCTATGCATGCATTGTCTAAACAAGTAGCTTTTCTACTCATACTTTGAAACACTTTATTACTTTTTAAAACATTGATATATCTACCGTTTTGATACTGAAATCCTTGATCTGAATGAACAGTCATTCTGTAATTAGTTTTGGGACGTAGTCCCATTAATTCATTTAATGGAGAAACTACAAAATCAACGTTTGGGTGTAATCCTATATTCCAAGAAATTATTTCACCGTTGTATAAATCCATAAACGCTGTGAAATATGCTCTTTCTAAGGTTGTTTTGTTTCCCCATCTAAGTTCAGTAACGTCTGTAACTATCTTTTGATATGGTCGATCTGTT
>NZ_JAFNPE010000004.1:0-33595 GCF_026535805.1 Lactobacillus sp. B3795 | reverse complement strand
AATGGCAGCTAATTTTAATTCTTTAGAAAACATAAAAGAACCCCTTAAGTTAGATTTCTCCAACTCAAGGGGTTCAGTTCATTCGAACTTAATCGAATGCTTTTTTATTATTTACTGTTTCTCAAATGTCTTTGTTGTAGGTAGTAAACCGGGATACCGATTAATGTTAATAGTAATCCGACTAATGCCAAACCAGTTTGAGTAATCAATGTTTCGGCAAGGATGAAGATACCACCAACCAAGGCGATGATAGGTACGATTGGATACCATGGCACCTTGTATGGACGAATCATTTCTGGTTCCTTACGACGAAGCTTGAATACGGCAACGAATAGTAGACAGTTAAAGATCCACATAACGAACACTAACATGTCAGTTAATAGGTCAAAACTACCAGCAAAAATCATTAGAATTGCGATTACAAATTGGAAGATTCCAGAAGTGTAAGGGACGCGAGTCTTCTTTGAAAGTTTAGCGAACCAATCACTAAATGGAAGTGACTTGCTTTGACCCATGGCATAAGGAATTCTCATACCTGATAGGGTGTAACCGTTTAATGAACCGTAAACAGAAACTAGAATACCGATAGTAACTAACTTACCACCGAATTCACCGAATAGCTTGATAGCAGTTTCTGAAGCGGTGTTTTGGTTACCAGCGATGTGGTCAATTGGAAGTGTCTTTAGGAAGGCAACGTTTACCAATGTGTAGATAACCATAATCAAACTTAGACCGATAATGATAGCCTTTGGTAAGTTCTTCTTAGGGTTCTTAATTTCACCGGCAACGTCACAAACACCAATCCAACCATCGTAAGCAAACATAGTTGCTAGTAAACCTGAACCAAAAGCAGTCCAGACATTAGCGTGATCACTTGGACTAATTGGTAAGAATGAAACGTGAACAGCACCAGGAATAAATAGACCAAAAATAGCAATTAGAATAATTGGAATTAGCTTACAAATAAGGGCAACTGTTTGAACGTTTCCACTAATCTTTGATCCCAATAAGTTAATGAATAACACACTCAATGCCACAATGATTGCCATTGGGTTTAAGATGTTTGGGTTTAAATGGAATAGGTTAATTAATTGTGTTGAGAAAATAATTGCTTCAGCGGCAATGTTGGCAGGGTAGTAGACCAAAATTTGGGCCCAACCCATTGAAAAACCAGTAAGCGGACCATAAGTATAATCAAGATACTTGATGGCTCCACCAGTCTTAGGAATGGCAGCTGCTAATTCAGATACAGTCAAACCGGCACAGATAGTTAGTAATCCACCAACAATCCATGCTAAAACGGTTAGGGTAAATGAATGAGTACTGTTAACAACACTGGCGGTCTTAAAGAACACACCGGCACCGATAACAGTTCCCATAACTGTTGAAAGAGCAGCCATCATGCCGATTCCACGTTTTAATTCGTTTTCATGCATGACGAATATCCTCCTAGATAATTTTTAATATAAAAAAGGAAGGGGTCTAAATAGACACCCAACCTTTTTCGTAAATAATATTAGTTATTATTTGTCTTCGCTTTCAACATCGTGTTTACGTTGGAATTCAGCAATGTTCTTGTATTCAGTTTGAAGTTGACGACTCAAACGAATGTAGATAGGAGCTAATTCACGGTAAACTTTGTAGTTGTCAGGATTTGGCTTGTGGGCGTTAGTTACTCCAACGAAGTCCTTAACCTTTTCTAGGTCATCAATGATACCTAATGAGTACATACCTAATGTAGCAGCACCTAAAGCAGTACCTTCAAAACTTTCTGGAATAGTAACATCTTGTTCGAAGATGTCAGCTAACATTTGACGCCATAGTTCTGAACGAGCAAAACCACCAGTAGCTTGGATACTTGTTGGCTTACCAATAACTTCTTCTAGGGCAAGACTAACAGTGTATAGGTTAAATACGATTCCTTCTAGAGCTGATCTAATCATATGAGCACGAGTGTGGATACGAGTTAAACCAAAGAATGAACCACGAGCGTTAGCGTCCCAGATAGGAGCACGTTCACCACCTAAGAATGGGTGGAATAGTAATCCATCAGAACCGGCTGGAATTTGTGAAGCAATTTCGGTTAATAGGTCGTATGAATCCATGTGCATTTGTTCGGCAGTAACCTTTTCAGGTGCACATAGTTGATCTCTTACCCAACGGAAGACGATACCACCGTTGTTAACAGGTCCCCCGACAACCCATTTGTCTTTTGATAAGTAGTAACAGAAAACACGACCCTTAGGATCAATAACAGGTTTGTCAGTAACGACACGAACGGCACCAGAAGTACCAATTGTAACAGCTAGAACACCTGACTTAATAGCATTAACACCAAGGTTAGCTAATGGACCATCTGAAGAACCGATAACGAATGGAGTATCTTCATCGATACCAATTACGTTAGCGTAAGCTTTGTTTAGTCCCTTGAATTGGTATGTAGTGTCAACTAATTCAGGAAGTTGGTCACGTGATACACCAGTTAATTCAAGTGCTTCTTCGTCCCAATCCATCTTGAAGATGTTGAACATACCAGTAGCATTGGCAATTGAGTAATCTTCTTTTAATTCACCAAATAGTTTGTATAGGATGTATTCCTTGATACCTACGAAGTAGGCAGCCTTGTCGTATACATCTTTTCTTTCATTCTTCAACCACATTAACTTGGTTAGAGGAGTCATAGGGTGAACTGGAGTACCAGTCTTTTCGTATAATTCCTTAGCCTTACCGCTTTCCTTTAGTTGGTCAGCGTAGTTAACGGCACGGTTATCAGCCCATGTAATAGCACGAGTTAATGGTTTGTGGTTTTCATCAAGTAAAATCAAACTGTGCATAGCACATGAGAATGAGATACCCTTCAATGTACCATTCTTTAGGTCAGCCTTACGTAAAACTTCAGTTAGACCTGCAAGCATGGCAGAGAAGATTTCTTCTGGATCTTCTTCGGCCATATCTGGAGTATCTTGGTATAAAGGATAACCATCGTTTGAGTATCCCTTAACTTCTCCATCGGTATCGTACAAAACAGTTTTTACACTGGTTGTTCCAATATCAACACCAATGATGTAGTTCATAACATAACTTCCTTTCGATCTAAAAAGAGAGACTTAATTTATTTTTTAATAATGTTAACTATTATAATAAAATCCGCATAAAAAGTCATCACTAATTTATTTAGTTACCGCTTTCATTATATTGAAAACAAATGGTCGATTCAAGTGTTTTAACGTGTTTTATAGTAATTTGCAGTCATTATGATTATAATAAGGTTAATTGTATAAAAGAGGTGAGTGAATGGATACCAGAATGTCTTTGTATCATCAAAAACCAAAGCCTTCTAAAAATAACGGCCAGTTTTTCAAAAAGTATGCATGGTTAATTGCAATTTTAATTGTTTTATTAGGTTCAATCTTCGGTTATGTTGCATACCAAAGTTATGAAAATAATATGATTAATAAATATCAAGTTAAGGGAATCATGATCAGCCAATCAAACGGTTATATCGATTTCGTGACCCTAGCCAATACCGGCCAAAAGTTTGTCTACATTCGTGCCAGTCAGGGTGCTACATATACAGATGATGACTTTAGTGATAATTTCCAACGCAGCCAGGGCTCTGGTTTGCAGGTTGGGTCTTACCATGTTTTTAGTACGCAAACCGCGATTAAGGATCAATTGAAGAACTTTACACGAGAAGTTGGCGATGACTACGGAACATTACCTCCAATGGTAGAGGTGACTTCACCTTTATCAGATGATCAGGTTCATCGACTTTCTGAATTCATTTACATGGTGCATAAATACTATGACACCAATGTGGTTGTTAGAAGTAGCACGAGTGTCTTCAATCGATTAGACAAGAAAATCGAACATGACGTGCAGTTCTTCAGCGGAAACGTAAATAATAAACGCGCCAATTTTATCGAAGTGAAGAATAATCGAAAGATTAGTATTGATGGTTCAAACGTCTACGTTAACCAGATTGCCTTTAACGGTAATAAGAAGGGTTGGCAACAGTATCTATTGAAGAATCAAGACCGTTAATAAACATCGATATTAATGAAGATATTTGCTAAAATAGAAGATATATTAATTCGAATTTGAGTAGGGGAACCCAGAATGTTAGAACAATTTCAAAAGTATTTTAACAAGCTTGGATATGACAAACAGACGCTGATTCAAGAGCGTGTCTATCCAATTATCAAGAACCACGATAGCGTCCTAGGACTATCACCAACCGGATCAGGAAAGACAGTCGCATTTTTAATTCCAAGCATCGAAATTCTAGAACCTGAAGGTGGTTCACAATTATTAATCATCGAACCATCTCAAGAGCTAGCAATTCAAACCGCAAAGGTAGCTAGAAACTGGGCTAATTTGCGTGGAATGAAAGTGTTGGCTTTAACTGGTGGTGCCAACATCAAACGTCAAATGGAACGCTTGAAGAAGCATCCTGAAGTAATCGTTGGTACTGCAGGTAGAATCAAGAACTTAATTGATGACAAAAAGTTAAAAACACATCTTTTTTCTACTATTATAATTGATGAAGCTGACGACCTATTACAAGGTGAAACTTTGACCACGGTTAGAGACATTGTTTCTTCCATGATGTCAGATGTTCAATTGGAATTCTTCTCAGCTACAGCGACACCAATTCTAGATCAATTATCAGGTTGGTTTGGTAACCGTGACATCAAAAAGGTTGACGTCCGTGCTGAAGACAAGACCCAAGGTCACGTCGAACACGGCATGATGAATGTCTTACGTAAGAATAGAAACAAGATGTTGGCACGTTTGCAACACGTTGCTGGTTTTAAAGCATTGGTATTCTTCAACCAAACCGTTGATTTGAACAAGACCTACAGTTTCTTCGTTCATAATCACTATCAAGGTGTGGCCAAACTAACATCTGATCAAAATCAAACCAAGCGTCAAAAGGCAATGGATGATTTTAGATTAGGTCGTATCAAATTGTTATTAACCACTGATGTTGCTGCTCGTGGTTTGGATATTGCCAAACTACCGGCCGTTGTTAACTACGATTTACCTGATGAAGCCATCGACTACGTTCACCGTGTTGGTAGAACCGGTCGTATGGGTGAAGACGGAATGGTAATTAACTTTGGTGACGACCATGATTTAAGGGACTTGAAGAACCTATTATCCGATTATGATTTTGACTTCCAACCAAGTTACTTCTATAAGAATAAGATTGTAAAGTCGGTTCCAAAGACCGCTGAAAAAGTGGTTGAAGTGGTTGAAAAACCAGCTAAGAACGATAAATCTTCTAAGGAAGAGTCAAGCAAGCCTCGTGTTAAGAAGGTTAAAAAACAAGTGGTTTCTAACCCAGCACCTAAAAAACGCGTTAAGAAAAACAAGCATACCAAGAACAAGGGAATGCGTAACAAATGGCGTAAAAACAACAACAAGCAGGGTTAAAGAACTTTACAATAATTTACTAAAATGCGACAATATTAATTGTCGTTTAATGACTCCATAGCACAACTGGATAGGGCGACCGCCTCCTAAGCGGCTGATCTCGGTTCGATTCCGAGTGGGGTCATAAAAAAGTACTCACATTTTTAAAAGTGAGTACTTTTTTTATATTTACATAACTTTTACATTAAAATAACTTTAAATTTACAAACCGTCGATATACTAAGCTTGTAACATAAAATATTGGTTAGGAGATATTGATATGATTAAAATGAATAAGGTTCTATCAATTGCTTCAGTTGTTTTAGTTTCAGGTTCATTATTAGCTGCCTGTGGTAGCACAAGCGGTTCACAAGCTAGCGGGGATGTATCAGTTGTCGGTTCAACTGCTTTACAACCATTAGTCGAACAAGCTGCAAAGGATTACCAAAAGGATAATTCAGGTGTTAACATTTCTGTTCAAGGTGGCGGATCTGGAACAGGATTAAGCCAAGTTCAATCCAAGAGTGTTTCAATCGGTAACTCAGATGTGTTTGCCGAAAACCAAAGTGGAATTGACGCTAGCAAGTTAACAGATAACAAGGTTGCCGTAGTTGGGATGGCACCAGTTGTTAACAAGGGTGTTGGTGTTAAGAACATTTCACTAGAAAACCTAAAGAAGATTTTCACTGGTAAGATTACCAACTGGAAAGAACTTGGTGGTAAGAACCAAAAGATTGATGTTATCAACCGTGTAAAGGGAAGTGGAACTAGAGCTACTTTCGAAAGTAACGTTTTGAAGGGTGCTTCAGCTATCCAAACCCAAGAACAAGATTCTAACGGTGCAGTAAAGAAGATTATTTCAACTACCCCTGGAGCAATTAGTTACCTAGCATTCTCATTCATTGACAGTAGTCTTCAACCACTATCAATTGACAATGTTGCCCCAACAGACAAGAATGTTGAAACCAACGCTTGGAAGATTTGGTCATATGAACACATGTACACACCAAAGAAGGCTGACAAGAACGCTTCTAAGTTCATCAAGTACGTTGAATCTGGTAAAGTTCAAAAGACTTTAGTTAACAAGCTAGGTTACATCAGCATTTCAGACATGAAAGTAACCAAAGACAGTAACAACAAAATCGTAAAATAAACTAATTACAAGGGATCAGTTTAATCAAACTGGTCTCTTTTTTTGTACCAATTTCTAAAATTTACATAAAATTTACAAAAAATCTAAATTAGATTTACATTAAATCGGTATACTTATATTTGTAAATTAAAAAAGGATGATTGTATTATGATAAAAATTAAGAAATTAGCGATGATGACATCGGCAGTCTTATTCGCTGGAACAGTACTAACTGCGTGTGGAGTAAGCTCTGCGTCAAACGATAAAATTACAGCGGTTGGATCAACTGCTTTACAACCGTTAGTAGAAGAAGCAGCAAACGATTACCAAAAGGACCACAAAGGACTTTCAATTACAGTTCAAGGTGGGGGTTCTGGTACCGGTTTGAGTCAATTACAAGCAAAAGCCGTTACAATTGGGAACTCAGACGTGTTTGCTGAAAACCAAAAGGGAATTAAAGCCAAAGACATCGTCGATCATCAAGTGGCGGTAGTCGGAATCACACCCGTTGTTAACAAGGGTGTTGGAATAAAAAATATCAGCATGAAAAATTTACAAAAGATTTTCGAAGGAAAAATTACCAACTGGAAACAAGTTGGTGGTAAGAACCTACCAATCGAAGTTATTAACCGTGTTAAGGGTAGTGGTACCAGAAATACATTTGAAGCAAATGTGATGGACGGCCACAGCTCCGTGAAGGCACAGGAACAGGACTCAAACGGAACAGTTAGAAGAATCATTGCTACCACTCCTGGAGCAATCAGTTACCTATCATTCTCGTTTGTCGACAAGACCATCCAATCACTATCAATTGATAACGTAAAACCAATTGATAAAAACGTTGAAACCAACGCTTGGAAGATCTGGTCATATGAACACATGTACACAGCTAAGAAGGTTAGTGATAACACTAAGAAGTTCTTGGCATATATGAATTCAGAAGAAGTACAAAAGGGTTTAGTAAAGAAATTAGGTTACATTAGTATCAGCGATATGAAAGTGAAAAGGGATGCTAACAACAAAGTAATCAATTAATTGGAGGAAGACTCATGGAAATTAATAAGAAAATATTAATGCCATCCAAGGAAACACGCCAAGAAAAATTTGGTCGTACTTTAAGTTTTATCAGTATTTCAGCAATTGTTGTCTTGGTGGCTTTGATTTTATACTTCATCATCTCAAAAGGGATTTCTACCTTTACTGACAACCACGTTAACTTGTGGGACTTTATCAGTAAAAAAGATTGGTCACCTTCAACCATCGGAAAAGATGGTAAACCAGAAGTAGGGGCACTACCTATGATTGTGACATCATTCAGTGTTACTTTCCTATCTGCCTTACTTGCCACACCATTTGCGATTGCCGCTGGTATTTACATGACCGTTATCGGCCCTAAGAAGAGTCGTGGATTCCTACAAACTGTTATCGAATTACTAGTTGGAATTCCTTCAGTTGTTTACGGTTTTATTGGATTAACTATTATCGTTCCAATCGTAAGAACTTTATTCGGTGGAACTGGTTTTGGGATTTTATCAGCAACATTAGTATTGTTCGTAATGGTGTTACCAACCATCACATCACTAACTGTTGATAGTCTAAACGCCGTACCAAAGCATTTATCTGAAGCATCACTTGCCTTAGGTGCCACTCGTTGGCAAACAATCTACAAAGTTATTTTAAGATCAGCAACTCCAGGTATCTTAACAGCCATCATCTTCGGAATGGCCAGAGCATTCGGTGAAGCCTTAGCCGTACAAATGGTAATTGGTAACGCCATCTTGATGCCTAAGAACTTGATTACACCATCATCAACATTAACCAGTCAATTAACTACCGGAATTGGTAACACTGTCATGGGAACTCTAGGCAACAATGCCCTATGGTCATTAGCCTTGGTTCTACTTCTAATGTCACTATTCTTCAACATCTTGGTTAAGTTAATTGGAAAGAGAGGTAAGTTCTAATTATGAATCCAAAAGTAGTTAATAAAATTGCGACCGGTGTGATTTACGGTCTAGTAATTCTAGTCGTTGCAATTCTAGCAGCCTTAATTGGTTACATTTTAGTAACCGGTGTGCCTCACATCTCATGGCACTTCTTAACCAGCCCAGCTCAATCATTCTTAGCTGGTGGGGGAATTAGAGATCAACTATTTAACTCAATTTACCTATTAGTTCTTACATTAATCATTTCATTTCCAATTGCCTTAGGTGCCGGAATTTACTTAGCTGAATACGCTCCTAAAAACTGGTTTACTGAAATCATTAAGACAACCATCGAAGTATTAAGTTCTCTTCCATCAGTTGTTGTGGGACTATTCTGTTACCTATTATTCGTTGTTCAAATGAGAATGGGATTCTCAATCTTATCAGGTGCGATTGCACTTACATTCTTCAACTTACCGCTATTAACAAGAAACATTGAAACATCACTAGAATCAGTTTCATCACTACAAAGAGAAGCTGGATTATCATTAGGTCTATCACAATGGAAGACCATCACTGGTATCATCCTACCAGCCGCAGTTCCTGGAATCATCACAGGGATTATCCTAAGTGCCGGTAGAGTATTCGGTGAAGCTGCTGCATTGATTTACACAGCCGGTCAAAGTGCTCCATTCGTGGATTACACTAACTGGAACATCTTCTCAGACACTAGTTTCTTAAACCCACTACGTCCGGCCGAAACACTAGCCGTTCATATTTGGAAGGTTAACTCAGAAGGAATCACTCCTGATGCTAACGCCATTTCAAGTGGATCATCAGCCGTATTAATTATTGTAATTCTACTATTTAACATTTTCGCGCACTGGATTGGAAACCGTTTGTACAAGAAAATGACTTCTAGTAAGTAAGGAAGGTTTAACATGAAAAACTACAATTTAAATCAACAATATGTACGTGACTTCGCAGTCGAAAACGCAATTGAAGCTCACCATGTAAACGTTTCTTATGGTGAACACCAATCAATTTTTGACGTATCACTATCATTTCCTCGTTTTAAAGTAACTGCCATGATTGGTGCTTCAGGATCAGGTAAGTCCACTTTCTTACGTTCCATCAACAGAATGAATGACAACGTGGCGACTGTCGACGGCGATATTATGTACCGAGACGTTAACATCAACGACGATAAGATTAACGTTTACGAATTAAGAAAGCACATCGGAATGGTATTCCAACGTCCAAACCCATTTGCTAAGTCCATTCGTGAAAACATCACTTTTGCACTTAAAAAGCATGGTATCAAGGACAAAAAGGAACTAGACCAACGTGTTGAAACCAGTCTAAGAGAAGCTGCTTTATGGGATGAAGTAAAGGACAAACTAGACGAAAGCGCACTATCACTATCTGGTGGACAAGCTCAACGTTTATGTATCGCACGTGCGATTGCTATGAAACCAGATGTGTTACTACTTGATGAACCAGCATCAGCGCTTGATCCAATCTCAACTTCAAAGATTGAAGATACACTAAACCGTTTGAAGGAAAAATACACAATCATCATTGTTACTCATAACATGCAACAGGCTTCTAGAATGAGTGATTACACAGCATTCTTCCACCAAGGCCACTTAATTGAGTTCAACAAGACTTCTCACATCTTTACCAGACCAAAGATGCAAGCAACAGAAGACTACATTTCAGGAAACTTCGGGTAGGTGAATTACATGACTTCTATTTTAAAAACAGAAAACGTTCATTTATACTACGGTGAAAAGGAAGCTTTACATGGCTTTGACATCGAGTTTGAACAAAACGAAATTACTGCTTTAATCGGGCCATCCGGTTGTGGTAAGTCAACATTTCTAAGATGTTTAAACCGTATGAATGACTTAAGAAACAACACAACAGTTACTGGTAGTTTTAAAATTGGTGATCAAGACATCTATGCACCAACTACTGACATGACCGAATTAAGAAAAGAAATCGGAATGGTATTCCAACAACCAAACCCATTTCCTTTCTCCGTCTACGACAACGTGGCATATGGCCTAAGAATTGCCGGTGTTAAGGACAAAAAGGTATTAGACGAAGTAGTTGAAAAGAGTCTAAAGCAAGCTGCTGTTTGGGACGAAGTAAAGGATGACTTAAACAAGAACGCATTATCATTCTCAGGTGGTCAACAACAAAGAATTTGTATCGCCAGAGTGTTGGCGGTAAAACCTAAGATTATTTTGATGGATGAACCTACCAGTGCGCTAGACCCAATCTCAAGTGCCAAGATTGAGGATACTCTGTTAGAATTAAAGAAAGATTTTACAATCATCATTGTTACTCACAACATGCAACAAGCATCAAGAATTGCTGATAAGACGGCATTCATGCTAAACGGGGATTTAATCGAATACAACAAGACTTCTAAGATGTTCTTAAATCCTGACAAGCAACAAACTAGTGACTACTTAAATGGAGAATTCGGATAGGAGAGCTGATTATGAGTCAAACATTTAACGACAAACTAAAAGTACTACAAAAGACCTACATGAAGATGGGAATTAATGTTTCTGATCAAATTTACCAATCAATCAAGGCCTTCACTGAAAACGACCAAAAACTAGCTACCGAAATTGTTAATCGCGATAGCAAGGTTAATGACGAAGAAGTGGACTTAGAAAAAGAAGCACTAAACTTAATTGCTTTAAGACAACCAGTTGCTTCTAACTTCCGTTCAATCATCACTTTATTAAAGGCTAGTTCTGATTTGGAACGAATTGGGGATCACGCATCATCAATCGCCAGAGAAACTCTTCGTATTAACACAGAAAGTCGTATTCCAGAAGTTAACGAAGCCATTAACCAAATGGCCTTAAAGATTAGGGGAATGCTAGAATCATCATTAGATGCTTACGTTCATTCTGATCAAGAAGCTGCTAAACTAGTCGCTCAAGAAGATATCTTAATCGATAAGAAGTTTGTTTTAGCTAAAAACCTAATCGTTGCTGAAATGGAAAAGAATAGTGATAAAATTGAATTAGCAACTATCTACCTAATGGTAGTTCGTTACCTAGAACGTATTGGAGATCATATCGTTAACTTATCAGAATGGATTGTATATAATGCTACTGGTAAGATTGTCGAATTGAACCCTGGTAAGATTGAACCAGAATTGATTGCCAAAGAACTAAAAAACAATCCAAAATAGGGAGGTTTAGATGGGATGCAAAGTCTGTTGCTAGTAACAAAACAATTAAGATTAGCCGCTGATGTAAGTCAATTGGCGTTGCAAGATGAATATTTTGTTAACAGCGTTAGTGATGATGAAGATATCGAAATCATGGCTAAGAAGGATAACGTCTTTGCGGTCATTATCGATTTATCAATCTTTGATGACTTTAATCACGTCAAAAGGCTGATTGAACAAGTTACTAAGACATTCTCAGGCCCTATTGTTACTTTTGATGATCACTATGATGATCAAAAAGAAAGAGATTGTTTTGAATTAGGGGTCAACGATTACTTCAGTGATTACGTTGACGCCCAAAGAATCATATTAAGAACATTAAAACGTGTCAAAATTTACGATGAGATGTTAGAGGATACCGACAAGGCTAAGCGCAAAGAGCATTTTAAGGACTTTGAGATTAGTTTGAAGCATTTCCAGGTAAAGTATCAGGGTGAGGTTTTAAACTTCACACCGAAGGAATTTAACATCTTCTATTACTTAATCAGACATCATGACCAGGTATTAAGTAGAGAACAAATCTTTAACGGTGTCTGGCGTGAAGATCGAGACGATGGGGATGCATTTATATCATCTCGAATCGTTGATATGCACGTTAGTCACGTTAGAGATAAGCTCAAAGACTTACCCGGAAACGACGTTGAAATTAAAACGGTTCGTGGATTCGGATACGTACTACAATAAAAAAATCCCGCTTGGATATTCCAAGCGGGATTTTTGTTTTGGTTTTTATTAGTTTAAGAATGCTGTAACTGCAGCTGCTAGAATAATGATAACTAAACCGATTATTGTAACAACCATTTCTTTTTTAGTCTTGTTTTGGTGTAGGAAGTAGATACTAGTTAGGGTAGCTAATACAACAGAAGTTTGTGATAGCACGAAACCAGTAGCTAGACCATTCATTTTAGGTTCTGCAGAGATTAGGTAAGTTAAAGCTGCAAATCCGAAGAAGAAACCTGAAATGATTTGTAGATAAGAAGACTTAGTAGCAAATACATTGTTGTTCTTAACGTGGAACAAGCAGTATACAACAGCAACTAAGAACATTCCAAGAGCTTGTGGGAAGAACGCATGCATACCGTCTAAGTGACTTGATGCTTGTGGTGCAGCTGAGTAACCCCAGTAACCAATAACACCGATTACTAATAGACCAATTGCTTTCTTTAAGTCAGCAGATCCCTTAGTATCTTTGTTTTCTTGCCAAGCAGTCATAGTAGCACCAATGATGATTACTAGTAAAGCAATGAAACCAATGATACGGTGTGATTCTGAGTGCCAGTTACCTAATGCGAATACACCCCATAGAGCAGTTACAATTAATTGTAACGCAGTGGTGATAGGCATTACTCTTGATGATCCAACTAATTCAAAAGCTTTAAATGACATGATTTGTCCGAAAGCCCAACCAGCACCTGATAGTAATGCTAGTGCAAAATCCATACCAGTCGGAATTGACTTACCTGAGATTAAAAGAAAAATAGCAGCGAAAATAAGTGTTCCTAGAGTGGAACCATAAATTTGGTTAGTAGGTTTGCCTCCAAATAATGAAGCAATTGTAGGGTATAGACCCCAACCTAGAACTGGACCTAGTCCAATTAATAAAGCAACAGCGTTCAAAGCGTGTCCTCCTTATCCTTATATATTATTTCTATAATTAACAATTTACCACAAGTAAAGTTACCATGGTTAGAAAACAAGCGATTTTCATTTAAACTTAAATAAATCTTAAGTTTTAAAACGCCTAAAGTAATATAACATATTTATTAGGGACTATGTTTTAAAAAGTGTAATGAAATCGTTTTCATTTTCCAAGAAGTATGTTATATTATTTCTACGGAAAAGTAAAGCGCTTACATTCATGAAACATAAAAAATATTTTTAATAAAAGAAGGGGTATTAAAATATGCCATTTGTTGTATTGGTATTAGGGATATTATTGCTTTTGTTCCTAATCATTAAATGTAAATTAAATACATTTATTTCATTAATTGTTACATCTGTTATTGTTGCGTTAGGTTTAGGGATGAACCCAGCACACATTGCTGTTTCCATTAAAAACGGTATCGGAAGTTCTTTGGGGGAACTAGTTATCGTTTTTGGATTTGGAGCAATGATTGGTCGTTTAGTTGCTGATGCCGGTGGTTCTTACAGAATTGCCAGAACACTAATCGATCTATTCGGTAAAAAGAAACTTCAATTCGCAATTGTTGTTGCTTCATTTATCATCGGTATGTCATTATTCTTCGAAGTTGGATTGGTTCTATTAACTCCAATCGTATTCGCCGTTGCACTTGAAGCTGAAGTTCCATTCGTTTACCTAGGTATTCCAATGGCAGCTGCATTATCAGCTACTCAAGGATTCCTACCACCACAACCTGCTCCAACTGCAGTTGCTACTGCTTTAGGCGCAAACATTGGTCAAACACTTCTATTAGGTATTATCGTTGCTATTCCTTGTGTGATCGTAGCCGGTCCGCTATACACAAAGATTGCTAAAAAGGTTGCTCCAGAAACATTCGTTGTTAAGACTTCTCTACCAGCCTTTGGTGAGATGAAGAAGTATGATTTAAAAGACACTCCAAGCTTTGGAATTGCCGCATTTACTTCATTATTACCAGTTATCCTAATGGCTATTTCAACTGTTTACGACATGGTATTTAACGGTGGTAAAGCCGTTGAAAATCCACATGGTATTGGTGCTGTTGTTGCTATGTTTGGTAACCCAGTTATCGCCATGATTGTTACTTTACTATTTGCTATCTGGGCAATGGGCTTCCACCGCGGTAAGAAGATGGAAGACATCACAAACACTGTTACTGAAGCCATTAAGTCAATCGCAATGCTACTAATGGTTATCGGTGGTGGATCAGCATTCAAGCAAGTATTAATTGATGGTGGTGTTGGTAAAGCTGTTCAAAACGTAATGGGCCACGCCAACCTATCACCAATCATTTTGGCTTGGTTAATCGCTGTTATCCTACGTGTTTCATTAGGTTCAGCTACTGTTGCAGGTATGACTGCTGCTGGACTAGTAACTCCATTAATGCACTCAATGAGCGTAAGTCCCGTATTAATGGCACTAGCAATTGGTGCCGGATCACTTGCCGCATCACACGTTAACGATGCTGGATTCTGGATGTTCAAAGAATACTTTGACTTAAACGTAAAACAAACATTGAAGATTTGGACTGTGCTAGAAACAATCATTTCCGTAACTGGATTATTGATGGTACTTCTATTAAGTCTATTCATTCACTAATAAATATAGATACGAAAAAAGCGATGAGATAAAATTTATCTCATCGCTTTTTTTATTTTTCTTTGTGGTTAACGAAAACCACGAACTTGGACCAGAAGTAATTAAAGGCAATTACAACAATCTGACCAAAGATTTTTAGCAAATCAAAGTTATTTTGACTGATGATGTTAACACCAATCATTAGGATGATTTCTTCTAAAATTAATGAAGCCACACGGCCAAGGAAGAACGAAATCATTTCGGAAATGTATTCTTTTGCGGTACTTGCTTTTGATTCAAATACCCATTTTCTGTTGGTGAAGTAGGCGAATAATACGCTGGCTACCCAAGCGATAAATGTGTTCCAGAATACATACATGTTTGGTACTAGGTGATAAAGCACTAATGCAACGGCAATGTCGATAACAGTGGTTAATACACCCCAAAACAAGTAAGCAATTACTTGTTTGTATTTATTCCACAAATTTTTCATTATTTCTTCTCTTTCACAATATATTTAGGACGATGCTTTGTTTCTAAGTAAATCTTTCCGATGTAGTTACCAACGATTCCTAGACAGAATAGTTGAACACCGTTGATTAATAGAATAATTGATACTAGTGATGGCCATCCAGATACGGATCCGCCGAATAAAATAGCTCTTAAAATAACAAAGATTAGTCCAATCAATGATAGGAAGAATGAAACACCACCGACCCAGGTTGCCACTTTAAGTGGGACATCTGAGAAGTCGACGATTCCTTCCAATGAATATTCAAGTAGTTGGTATAGAGACCAGTGCGATTCACCGGCAGCTCTTTCAACACCATCGTATTCGATGTATTTAGTTTTAAAACCGACCCAACTAAAGATTCCCTTAGTGAAACGGTTGTATTCAGTTAATTTCAAAACATTGTCAACGTATTGACGAGTCATTAGACGGTAATCTCTAACGTTTTGTTTGATTTCAACGTCAGACATTTTGTTGATAACCTTGTAAAAACTTGAAGATAGGAAAGCTCTCACAAAGTTTTGTTTTCTACTCTTTTGCACACAGCCAACGACGTCGTAATCGTCTTCTTTTATGTACTTAATCATTTGAGGAAGTAGTGCAGGTGGATCTTGTAAGTCCACGTCCATAACGGCGACATAGTCACCACCAACGTTTTCTAATCCAGCTGACATTGCAGATTCCTTACCAAAGTTACGTGAGAATGATACGTAATGAACGTTTTCATCGTTTTCGCGTAACTTCTTAATTTCTTCTAAAGTGTTGTCAGAAGAACCATCATTAATAAACCAGTATTCATGATTGTAGTCAACGTGGTTAGCGTGCATTTCGCTGAAGACACGTTCGACTTCGTCATAAAAGATTTTAATGGAAGGTTCCTCATTATAACAGGGTACAATTAAACCAATAGTTTCCATAATTGTAACCTCCTTCATTAATCCATAATTATTTATATTTTATCATAATACTTCAAAAAGGTTTTCATAGATAGCACTAAATTTTTATTAAGATGTATTTAGGTCGGCAACCGCGGCATTATTTTGTTATAATTAGATAAATATACTTTTTTGTGGAGGCATAATCTTGAAAAAACCGATTAAAGTGATGACCATCTTTGGAACTCGTCCAGAAGCTATTAAGATGGCTCCAATCATTCTAGAAATGAAAAATAATTTAGATGAGTTTCAACCCATCACAGTTTTGACTGGCCAACATAAAGAAATGCTAGATCAAGTTATGGATATTTTCCATATTGAAGCTGATTACAATTTACACGTAATGAAAGCACAACAAACATTAAGTTCAATTACAACCACTGTCATTAACAAACTAGACAGTATTATTAACGAAGCCAAACCAGATATCATCTTGGTGCATGGTGATACCACAACCACTTTTGCCGCTGCTGTCAGCGCATTTTATCACCAAATTCCACTGGGTCACGTTGAAGCGGGCCTTAGAACCTGGGACAAGTACTCACCATATCCTGAAGAAATGAACCGTCAAATGACCGACATTCTTTCTGATGTGTACTTTGCACCAACTGAATTAAGTAAAGAGAATTTATTAAAACAAAACCTAAAAGAAGACCGTATCTATATTACGGGGAACACCGCAATTGATGCGTTAAAACAAACCGTTGATAGAAACTATCACCACAGCGTGTTAGATGATATCGATAAGACCCACAAGATTATTCTATTAACCATGCACCGTCGTGAAAACCAAGGTGAACCAATGCGTCGTACATTTGAAACAATCAAAAACGAAGTATTGAACAGAAAGGATATCGAAGTCGTATATCCAGTTCACTTGAGCCCAGCAGTTCAATCTGTCGCTCACAGCGTTTTCGATGGGGTGAACCGCGTGCACTTAATCGAACCATTGGATGTGGTTGATTTCCATAACATGGCAGCGCGCAGTCACTTCATCATGACTGACTCAGGTGGGGTGCAAGAAGAAGCTCCTTCATTAGGTAAACCAGTATTGGTACTAAGAGAAGCGACCGAACGTCCAGAAGGAGTCGATGCAGGAACCCTTAAGCTTGTGGGAACTGATCCAAAAAAGATTAGTGCAAGCATTGACCAATTACTAGACGATACAGAAGAATACAAGAAGATGGCCACTGCCAAGAACCCATATGGGGATGGAACTGCTTCTAAGCAAATCCTAGAAGCAATTAAAGAAGTGTTTGCTGCTAATAAACTAAGTGGTGATCATAATGAAGCTTAATAAAGACACCGCTAGAAAATGGAAGCATTTCTTCCTAGTCATAAAAAAGCACTATAAAGAATCAAACGTATCCGATTCAGCAGTTGTGATTGCCTTTTATTCTTTGCTATCACTATTTCCAGCGACCATCATTGTTGGAAACCTACTGGAATTGTTACACGTTAACCAATACGAAATCCTAGACTATCTAGAACCATTGTTACCATCAACGGTTTTCAAGACAGTTAGTCCAATCGTTATTTCCGCCTTGAAGGGTGCCAATGCCGATAAGTTGTCAATCGGGTTAATCGTGGCCATATGGTCAGCCAGTCGAGCCTTAGCAGCGTTTCAACGTGCGGTTAACTCATCGTATGGAATAAAAAACGAAAGTAATCTGATGAATCGAATTGTTTCGTTTATTTGGATGCTATTGTTGGTAATATCGTTAGGGATTTTTCTATTATTCTTTGGTTTTGGAAAGGTCATCATTAGCTACTCAGCTTACCTAATGGGACTATCCAAGATGAATGTGGGACTATTTATCCTGTTGAGATATCCATTGACCATCATTGGGGTATTCCTATTGGTGCTATTGATGTATTATTTCGTGCCAAACGTAAACACCAAGTGGCGTTATGTTTGGATGGGATCATTGATTGTGACAATCGGTATGATTGGTCTATCCAAAGGATTCTCCATTTATCTTCACTACTTCGCTCGTAGTGTCGATGCCTATAAAGCATTGGGAACCTTTGTGATTTTAATGCTTTGGTTATACATTATTGGGATGATATTGATTTTAGGGGCTGTCATTAATGCATCCGTGCAAGATGTGAAGAACGTCGAGATTAAGGGTAGAAAGCCTAGCATCAAATCATTTATTCCAAACAAGAAGAGATAAGATTGCAAAACAAAAAAATCGTTGATAAACATCAACGATTTTCTTTTTAACCATTTATTTTTTTGTAAGTATCAACTAAACTTGAGGCAAATTCGTCAAGTTTTTCAATGTCGTCTTCATCTGGTTCCAAGTTGATTTTAACACCTTCAAAACCTTGAGTGGCGTTAGTCTTCTTGAATTGGTTGATGAAGTCATCAACTGAAGTATTGAAGAATTCTTCGTAGAAGATATCACCAGAACCGGCAACACCAAAGACCTTGTTTGAAAGATCTAAGTCACCTAAGTCGTCGAAGAAGTCTAATCCTTCTTCTGGAAGGTGACCTTCGTTGTAGGTGTATGCACAAACGACACAGATATCTGCATCTTCAAAATCTTGCGCATCTGTTTGTGAAATTTCGGTTTGGGTAACTTCAGCGCCTAAATCTTCTAGGCCTTCAGTAACGATATCAGCGACGTCTTCGTTGTTACCTGTGATGGTTGCAAAAACTACATGTGCTTTCAAAGTAATATACGTCCTTTCGCAATCTGATAACTAATTATACCAAATGTAAAATGGGATGTTAAATAAAGGAGTGAGAGTAATGGCATCTAAAATCACCATGATTGAAGCCCAAAAAAGAAAAGGGCGTTTTAATGTTTATGTAGACGGGGTATACGCGTTTCCAATCAGTGAAAACGTAATGATTAAATATCGTATCTTTAAGGGAATGGAAATCGACGACGAGCTAAAAGAAGAGCTAGTCAATGCCGATGATATTTCAAAACTTTACAGTAAGGCGATTAACTTCTTATCCCACCAATTAAGAACTGAAAACGAAGTCGTAAAGAAACTGCAAACCTATAGTGAAAACGAACAACACATTGCTGCAGTCATGCAAAAGCTAGTTGAATTAAAACTGGTCAATGATCAAAGCTACGCTGACAGTTACGTGCGAACAGAAGTAAAGAAGCAGGATAAGGGACCATCCAACGTCTTTTATAAGTTAAAGGAAAAACAAATCAACGAAAACTTGATTGAAAACGCCTTGAATAACTTCTATTCACACGAAGAAATGGTTGAAAACTGCCAAATTCAAGCCGACAAAATTTTCAAAAAGCATAAACGTGACGCTTATAAGAACCGTTTGGATAAAACCAAACTAGCATTGATGAAGAAGGGTTATCCAACCGACGTTGTTTTAAGCGTTATGGAGGACATGGACTTTCAAGTCGATGAAGAAGACCAAATGGACTTATTGAGACAACAAGGTGACAAGATTTGGCATCGTAATCGTAAGTACGATGGGATGAAAAGAGTCATGAAGACCAAGCAAGCACTTTACCGTAAAGGTTTTGATATGGATGATATCAATTCATTCATAGATGATAAAAATATGGATGAATAAAATGGTATAATGGTTATTGGAGGTTTCGAATATGTTTAATAAAATTAAAAATTCCTCGATAGTACTATGGACAGTGGAGTTGCTACTGGTCGTAAGCATTATCTGGATATGTACAAAACTTGAGTTTATTTTCAGCCCAATTGGGATGTTTATCTCAGCAGTATTCATGCCAATCCTAATCGCTGGGGTATTGTTCTACATGTTAAACCCAGTGGTTAACCTATTAATGAAAATCAAAATTAGTAAAACCAAAAGAATTTCCCGTAACTGGGCAATTTTGATTGTATACATATTTCTAATTGGAATAATCGTATATGTATTTTCATCATTTCTACCACGTTTGGTAACCCAGGTAACCAACCTGGTTACGAACCTACCAAAGATTGCAGACGACATTAACCACTATGTGGAAGTGCACAGTCAAAAGGGTATCTTTAAGAAATTCTATTCATCTGAATACATTTCTTCTTTACAAAATTACGTTTACAACTACTTCCAACACAGCTTAGGTGGAATTACTTCTAGTGTCGGATCAATTATTTCAACCGCTGCTTCAGCCGTGATTGTGATGATTACCGTTCCAGTGGTACTGTTCTACATGTTAAAAGATGGTCACAAGATGATTCCAAACATCGCTAAGATGCTACCACCAAGAAGTCGTCGTAGAACCATCAAACTATTAGGCAAGATGAGTGACACCATTTCTCATTACATTGGTGGTCAAATGATTGAATGTTTATTCGTTGGTGTATTTACATCCATCGGATACGTTCTAATCGGCCAAAAGTATGCACTACTACTAGGGGTGTTTGCCGGAATCTGTAACATTATTCCATACGTTGGTCCATACATTGGAATTATGCCATCAGTATTCGTTGCACTTTCTACCAGTATCAGTGAATTAGTATGGGTGGTAATCGTGGTAATCATTGTTCAACAACTAGACGGTAACTTGGTTTATCCAAATGTAATCGGAAAGTCTTTGAATATTCATCCACTTACCATTATAATTATCTTAATGGCTGCCGGAAATATTGCTGGTTTAATGGGAATGATTCTAGCAATTCCACTATATGCCGTTGTGAAAGTGGTCGTGCAATACATCTACAGTATTTGGATGATTGAACAATCACACAAATGAGTTAGCAAAAACAAAGAGAGACAAAGCAGGAGATAATATGACAAAAGTAATTACTTATGGAACATTTGACCTACTACACAAGGGTCATGTTCGTTTATTAAAACGTGCCAAGGAATTAGGGGACGACTTAACAGTTTGTGTTTCTACCGACGAATTTAACGCTGAAAAGGGTAAGAAGGCTTACACTTCATACGAAGACAGAAAGTATGTTTTAGAAGCTATTCGTTACGTTGATCACGTGATTCCAGAAAACAACTGGGACCAAAAGATTAAAGACGTTGTTGATAACAACATCGACATCTTCGTTATGGGAGATGATTGGGAAGGCAAGTTCGACTTCCTAAAGGACTACTGTAAAGTCGTTTACCTACCAAGAACTGAAGGTATTTCAACTTCTAAGATCAAGAAAGACTTAGGTCTTACTGACGAAGACGATTGGAAGAAATAAAAAAGACATCCTCGATTTAATCGGGGATGTTTTTTAATTCACATATGGAAGATTGTTTTAATATGTTACAATTGTATTTATATATTATAAAACGGAAGGATTCGAATAATGGGCAATAAAAAAATAGAGCAAAGCGTTGATAAACGTCGTACTTTTGCCATCATCTCTCACCCGGATGCTGGTAAGACTACAATTACTGAACAATTACTATTGTTTGGTGGAATTGTGCGTGAAGCCGGTACTGTTAAGGCTAAGAAGTCAGGTAACTTTGCAAAGTCTGACTGGATGGAAATTGAAAAGAAACGTGGAATTTCCGTTACTAGTTCAGTGATGCAATTTGATTACGCTGGTAAGCGTATCAACATCTTGGATACCCCAGGGCATCAAGATTTCTCAGAAGATACTTACCGTACTTTGATGGCCGTTGACTCTGCAGTCATGGTTATTGATGCTGCCAAAGGGATTGAACCACAAACTAAGAAATTATTCCAAATTTGTAAGATGCGTGGAATTCCAATCTTTACTTTCATGAACAAACTTGACCGTGATAGTCGAGACCCAATGGAATTAATCAGTCAACTAGAAGATGTCTTGGGAATCGAAGGATACCCAATGAACTGGCCAATCGGTTCTGGAAAAATTCTAAGAGGACTATACGATCGATACAACAAACGTGTCGAACTATACCGTCCAGAAGATGAAAACAATCCATACTTACCATTGGATGAAGACGGTAACTTGTTAGAAGACAACAAGTTAGCTGATGACAGTGTTTACCAAGATGCTAAAGAAAGCATGGATCTAATCACTGAAGCGGGTAATCCATTCGACGAAGAAAAGATTAAGAATGGTGAACAAACTCCCGTATTCTTCGGTTCAGCTTTGGTTAACTTTGGGGTAAAGACTTTCTTAGATGCATATCTAAACTTTGCGCCAAAACCAGGTGAACACGAAACTGAAAACGACGTTGAAGTAGAACCTGAAGATGAACAATTCACTGGTTTCATCTTTAAGATTCAAGCTAACATGAATCCTAAGCATAGAGACCGTATTGCATTCGTGCGTGTATGTTCTGGAATGTTTGAACGTGGTATGGACGTTACTTTGGAAAGAAACCAAAAGAAACTACGTCTATCTAACGTGACTGAGTTCATGGCTAACACTCGTGAAAACGTTGAAAATGCCGTAGCTGGTGACATCATTGGTTTATATGATACTGGTAACTTCCAAATCGGTGATACCATTTACTCTGATAAACGTGATGTTAAGTTCACCAAGTTACCTCAATTTACACCTGAACTATTCATGAAGGTTTCTGCTAAGAATGTTATGAAACAAAAATCATTCCACAAGGGAATCCAACAACTAGTTCAAGAAGGTGCGGTTCAACTTTACACATCTTACACTACCGGTGACTACATCCTAGGTGCCGTGGGTCAACTTCAATTCGAAGTTTTCCAATTCAGAATGCAAAACGAATACAATTCTGAAGTTGTAATGGAACCAATGGGTAGCAAGACTGCTCGTTGGATTAACCCAGACCAATTAGACGAAAAGATGTCTTCATCTAGAAACATCTTGGTAAAAGATGGTCATGGTGATCCATTGTTCTTATTCGAAAACTCATTTGCTGAACGTTGGTTTAAGGAAAAGTATCCTGATGTAGAACTTACTTCAAAACTATAAAACAAAAAGAGCTTAGATATTATCTAAGCTCTTTTTTACGTCATCGGAAACGATGTAGTGAAGATTATTAATTTCGACCCATTGGACATTGTTTTGATCAACAATTTCCTGGGTAACGAAGAAGGAATTACCATTGTGCAAGAATCCGATACAGCTACCGTAAGGGAAGTTGTAAACAGCCACGCTCTGGTGGTTATCATTTTCAATCGTTGCAGTGTAGTGCACCTTTTTAATTTTCCAAGAATCTGTGTTGGTTAACTCTTTTGCGAATGGATATTGCATTCTGTAGAAGTTTCTATCGACAATCCATTGGTTTGGCCCGATGTTTAACCACAGAGCGTCGTCAGTGGTGACTTGATAGAATACCTTCCAAATACTTTTCTTTGGTAATAAGACGTGAAGCACATCACCATTAGTGTCACTGTAGACTCTGGTGTATTCTCTTAAACGAATGTAGAAAGTGTCCTTTTGGACGCTGTGCCAATCATTTCGACGGTAGTAGATGATTAAATGCTTCATATAGTCATCAAAGATACCATTTGAATCGCCTGAATAGTTGATTAGTTTAAAACCAGATAGTTCTGGGATGTTAATTTGAAATTCGTTGTTATATTTACCGATTGCCATTTGAGGAAGACGAATCATTGAATATGTATCATAGTTAATGAAGAAAATATTAACTGGTTTTCCATTCAATCGGTTATATTGAAGGGTGACTTGGTTATCTTCTTTTTGCATGTAGGTGGAAACACCCATTATTTTGAATAAAACATAGTGATCAAAATCGGGGATGATGAAACTGACTGGATCACCGACGAACCCGTGGATTACGTTGAACTCGTGAAGATAGTGACCGTCTTCATCTACATAGTAGATAGTCATCTTTGCCCTTGGTTTAGGAGAAGGAGAAGGGTTTTTTTCAATATTATCGGCATGGGCTTCTACGGGTTCATCAACGGTTTGCGTTGTGAAATCTGTGAAGTCATTTGCTTGTTGTTCATCTGGTTGACGTTTGGGTTTAAACAAACGAATGATGTCATGAATAAAATGAAACATACCTTTTCCTCCTCTCTAATAACCATATTAACATATGATAGTACAAAAAAAGTTAAAAAAACAGCTAAGAATAAGTCTTAGCTGTTTTTTATATCTGTTCAATTATTTTGCGTTAACGAATACTTTGTTTTCATCGTTGACCTCAACGCTTAGGTGTTTGCTACTTGGGTTGTTTAGATAATAGTCAGCGACCTTATCTTCAACTTCTTCTTGGATTACACGGCGAAGTGGACGCGCACCCATTTCTGGGTTGTAACCTTTTTCGACTAGTTTATCCTTGGCAGCATCAGAAACATCGATGGTGATACCACGGTTTTCAAGCATCTTGTTAACGTTGTCTAGCATCAAGCTGACAATCTTCTTCAAGTCATCCTTGCTTAGTTGGTTAAATTCGACGATATCATCGAATCTGTTTAGGAACTCTGGTTTGAAGTAATCACCTAACTTATTCAATACCGAATGAGTCTTGTTATTAGCTTCGGCACCAAAACCAACACTAGCAGTGGAAGCACCGGTACCGGCGTTACTTGTCATGATGATGACAGTATCCTTGAATGATACGGTTCTTCCCTTAGAGTCGGTCAAACGACCATCGTCTAGGATTTGGAGAAAGGCGTGTAAAACGTCTGGGTGAGCCTTTTCAATTTCATCGAAAAGAATTAGACTGTAAGGATTTCTTCTTACCTTTTCGGTTAATTGACCGGCTTCATCGTAACCAACGTAGCCAGGAGGAGAACCGATTAGTTTGGAAATTGAATGTGGTTCACGGTATTCGGACATGTCAAATCTAATCATTGCTTCCTTGGAACCGAATAGTTGCTTAGCTAATTGCTTTGCAAGTTCAGTCTTACCAATTCCGGTAGTTCCTACAAATAGGAATGATCCGATTGGACGACCGGTTCCGTTGAAACCAATTCGATTACGTTTGATAGCGCGAGCAACCTTTTCGATTGCTTGGTTTTGTCCAATCACGCTACCAGCAAGTTTCTTGTCTAAGTCCTTTAAATTATCCTGTTCTTGTTCTTGCAATTGCCCAACAGGAATCTTGGTGACTGATTCGATAATTCCTTCGATATCCTTCGTAGATACAGTAGGGTAGGTATTATCGGATTCGTCGAAGTCCTTTAACTTGTAGTTAAGTTCTTCAATCTTATCACGATAGAAGGCGGCCTTTTCATAGTCTTCCTTTTGTAGGGCATCCTTTTTTTCGCTTTCGCACTTGCTTAGTTCTTCCTTTAAATCATCAGGTGACTTAACGTCTGATTTGATATTAAGTTTAGAACCAGCTTCATCGATTAAGTCGATAGCCTTATCTGGCAAGAAACGATCTTGGATGTAACGGTTTGATAGGTAAACCGCAGCCTTGATGGCATCATCACTGTATTTGACATGGTGATACTTTTCATAACGGCCCTTGATACCGTTTAAGATATGAAGTGCTTGTTTCAATGAAGGTTCATCAACTTGGACGGTTTGGAAACGACGAGCAAGTGCTGAATCCTTTTCGATTCCACGGTACTCGTTTAAGGTAGTAGCACCAATTAGTTGGAAACTACCACGAGCTAAAGCAGGCTTTAAAACGTTTCCTGCATCCATGGCACCGTCGGCATTACCAGCACCCATAATTTCATGAATTTCATCAATGAATAAAATGATGTTCTTGTTGGATTGAACTTCCTTGATTAGTTCTTGCATTCTTTGTTCGAATTGACCACGCATAGATGTTCCTTGAACAATGGATACAACATCTAATCTGATGACACGTTTGTTCTTTAACTTATCTGGAACGTCATGATGAGCAATCTTTAGTGCTAGTCCTTCGACCACAGCAGTCTTACCAACACCGGCTTCACCAATTAGAACAGGGTTATTCTTGGTTCTTCTGTTTAGGATTTCAATCACACGATCGATTTCCTTATCACGACCGATAACAGGATCAATCTTGTTCTTTTTTGCTAAGTCGGTTAAATCATATCCATACTTTGCTAACACAGAGTTGGAATTGTTGTTATTGTTATTTTTTTGCTGATTATTCTCAGGACGGCGGATAGAATTTTGATTGCTTTGATTCATCGCGTTAAATAAGTCATCTAAGCTACTAAAACCAAATGGATCATTCATCATATCAACACCTCCGTTATTACGATATTGTTCGGATTGCTGACTCAATTTTTGGTAACAGTCCTGACAAATATCAATATGTCTTTTTTCGCCATTGAAATTGACGAGTAAATGAATGGTTGCCTCATTTATATGGCAGTTTTCACATTTCATACGACTGCTCCTTTCTGAAAACAACTAAATGGTTAAAGATTATTTTGACCTTTACTGACCATTTGTAGAAATATTATAACTCATCGTAAATTTAGTGCAAGCAATTTGATTAGATTAAAATAATGGCTATTTTTTTCATATTTTTTAATTATGATATGTTTTAATTAGTAGCAATCGTATATAATATATATTGAAAGAGGGAATATAATTATCGCAGATAAGAATTATACTGAATTATTAAATGACCTAAAAGACAACAAAATCAAAGAATTGGTAGTCAAACCCGACGAGTTCGCTGAGTTTCAAGTTGCATATATGAACTTTGATACCAGAAAGCGCGTGATAGGGAAGGCCGATCAGAACGGTGTAATTACGTATACTTACCTATCTGATAGTGGTACCAATAGTTAAAAATGTTGAGTTTTATCACATTAATTGATATTCTAAAATTAGTATAAGAATAAAAGGAGATTTTCAAAATGGAAAAACGTCAATTTAAAGTTGTTTCTGAAACTGGAATCCATGCTCGTCCTGCAACACTTTTAGTTCAAACTGCTACTAAATTCAAATCAGAATTAAAACTAGAATACCTTGGCAACACTGTTGACTTAAAGTCAATCATGGGTGTTATGTCATTAGGTGTTGGTCAAAACGCCGAAGTAACTGTTATTGCTGATGGTCCTGATGAAAAAGACGCAATTGAAGCAATTGCAAAGTCATTCAAAGATGAAGGATTAACTGATTAATTACAAGTTATATATGGTACGTCTATTAAAATAATGAGTCAGAAATATTTTATGTTTGGTTGTCATAATAGTTCATTGTCATTATTGAACGAATATGGAAACAACTACTTCGATAGAATTGTTCTGGCTCGTTTTTTTTATTAAAATAGGGAATTATGGCATTCACATGAGTTTGCAATGCAAACAGCAAAACAATATAATTACAAATAATTAATAATAAAAGAAAAGGAGGTGCTACTATGAATATTGGAATTTTTACGGATACTTATTTTCCACAGGTCAGTGGGGTTGCCACATCCATTAAGACATTAAAAGATCAATTGGAAAAAGATGGTCATCAGGTGTATATCTTTACTACAACTGATCCTCACGTTGATAAGGCCACATACGAAAAGAATATTTTTAGATTTTCCAGTATCCCCTTTATTTCTTTTACTGACCGCAGAATCGCGGTAAGGGGAATGATTCAAGCTTATCAAATTGCTAAGAAACTTAACTTGGACATTATTCATACACAGACTGAGTTCTCAATGGGAATTATCGGTAAGTTCGTGGCGAAGTTCTTAAGAATCCCATGTGTACATACTTATCACACAATGTATGAAGACTACTTACATTACGTAGCCAAGGGTAAGCTATTAAGACCGGTACATGTTAAAGATGCAACCTTAGCATTTTGTCACAACATGTCAGGGGTAGTGGCGCCAAGTAAAAAAGTACTAGATACATTAGTTAGATACGGGGTAAAGAGTCCGATTAGGATTATCCCAACCGGAATTAATATCAATAAATTTGCGACTCAATCTGATTTTGATTTACGTAAATATTTAGGGGTCGATGAAGACGCTCCTGTGTTATTATCAGTGAGTCGTTTGGCTTACGAAAAAAACATCAAAGAATTAATTAACTGCATGCCAACAATCTTGGCTGACAAACCATTAACCCAATTAGTAATTGTGGGAGATGGTCCAGCCGGAGATGACTTGAAAAAACAAGTCGATGACATGAAGCTAAATGCCAACGTTAAATTTGTTGGTGAAATTAACAACGATGAGGTATATAAATATTACCGAGATGCCGACTTGTTTGTATCGACATCTAATTCTGAATCACAAGGTTTAACTTATATTGAAGCAATGGCTGCCGGAGTGAAGGTAGTGGTTGCATCAAGTCCATATACTGAGGACCTATTAAGTGATAAGGCATTAGGGATGACCTTCTCAAATAAAGATGGCTATGTTTCAAGCGTGTTGGAATACTTGAATCAAACTAAAGCTAAACCAGATCAATCAAAGGAAGAACTTAGACGAACTAAGTTACATGAAATATCATCTGAAAACTTTGCCAATCGAATTGTGGCCTTTTATAAGAGTGCCCAATTAGATTTCAACAAAGAATTTAGCGATGATAATGGGATAAGCGACTAGGAGGATTTATGATAAAAATAGATATGTTTTCAACTGCCGACAAGGTAAAGGGACAAGGAGTTGGTAGTGCCTATCTAGAGTTAATTAAATTAATGGAAAAGCGTTTTTCAGATGAGTTTGACATTGAAATCAATGATCCAAAGAAATCTGATATTACTCACTACCATACAATTAATCTAAGATATTACTTTTCTACTTTCCAAAAGAAACGTGGAAGAAGAATTGGGTACGTACACTTTCTACCAGAAACACTGGAAGGAAGCTTGAGTCTACCCAAGCCAATCAAATGGATTTTTTATAAGTATGTAATTGCGTTTTACAAACGAATGGAACATATTGTAGTAGTTAATCCAACTTTTATACCTAAGTTGGAAGCATATGGGATTAATCGTGATAAAATTACTTACATTCCAAATTTCGTTAGCAAAAAGGAATTCTATCCTTTCACCGAAGACGAAAAGCTTGCTGCTCGAAAAGAACTTGGTATTGATAAAGATAAATTCGTAGTAGTAGGAACTGGTCAGGTGCAAACTAGAAAGGGAATCCTTGATTTTGCCAAACTAGCAGAAGAAAACCCAAATGTCGAATTTATTTGGGCAGGTGGTTTTTCATTTGGTAAAATTACTGATGGATACAAGAACTTAAAACTATTGGTAGATAATCCACCCGCAAACCTAAAATTCCCAGGAATTGTTGATCGTGATAAATTAGTTCAATACTACAACGTTGCTGATTTATTCTTACTACCATCATTTAACGAATTGTTCCCAATGTCAGTACTGGAAGCATTCTCCTGTGGAACTCCAGTAATGCTTAGAAGTTTAGATTTATATAAAGAAATCATCAGTGGTTACTATGAACCATTTACTACTTTTGAAGAAATGAATGATAGTTTACATCGCTTAATTGATAATCGAGATGAACTAAAAGAATTGTCTGATAAAGCACTAGCTGCATCTGATTACTATTCAGAAGATCATCTAGCTTCAACTTGGCATAAATTCTATAAAGGTCAGATAAAAGAGGGATAGTAATGTCGAAGAGAAATGTAATAACGTTCTTTATGATGTTTCTAATTGGAATACTGATTTTTTGGTATTTCATCAGAGATATCAATATGGATGTATTGATTGCAGATTTTTTTACTATTAATTGGTGGTGGATTGCCGTTGCCTTCCTATGTATGTTGCTATACCTAGGACTAGAAGCGGTGGTTACTAAGACAATCGTTGATACCCAAGTTGATCACTTTACTTGGTGGGATGCAATTAGAGTCCCATTGGTAGAACAACTATTCAACGGAATCACACCATTCTCATCAGGTGGACAACCAGGTCAACTATATGTAATGGTTCAAACGGGCGTGGATGCTGGTAAGGCCAGTTCAACGTTATTGATGAAGTTTGTTGTCTTTCAAACCATGATAGTAATTAATTTCATTTTGAGTCTTATTGTCGGGTTCCAATATGTGGAAGAAAAGTTACACTATCTGGCTTGGCTGGTACTGTTCGGCTTCTTCGTTCACCTATTTGTAATTGTCGCCTTGTTATTAATCATGTATTGGTATACATTTACTAAGAAACTGGTTGATAATTTGGTAAAACCACTTAAAATCTTTATGAAGGATGAAAAGTATCTTTCATTCAAAGAGATGTTAGACAACAAAATAGATACATTCCATATGGAAAGCATCAGAATCGCTAAACAATGGAAGCTAATGTTAAAGATTATTGTTATTACTTTCTTCCAACTAGCTTTCTACTACCTAATTCCATACTTCATCATCTTGGCATTAGGATTTGATCAAGTTAACATCATCATGATTGTTAGCTTACACGTATTAATCTTTATGATAATCTCACTATTCCCAATTCCAGGAGGAGCTGGGGGAGCAGAGTACAGTTTTGAAACACTGTTCAAGAGTTTTATCACCAATAACACGAAGTTAATTCTCGCGTTAATTGCTTGGCGCTTGATAACTTATTACTTAGGAATGATTTTAGGGGCGGTAGCATTCTTTATTCGTCCCAATAAGATTGATAAGTAAATTTACTAACACTTTATATTTTTTATTTTGGAGGCATAGAAATGTCTAGTCATATTAAGAACACCAGAAGGTTCTTTAATACAAAATTTGGCTTTTTTGTATTAATTGTGGCCTTATTCTGGTTAAAAACATATATTTCATACCGTATTGATTTTACCTTAGGTGCAAAGGGTGGTATTCAACAATTCCTATTGGCTGTTAACCCACTACCAGCTGCATTACTAATCTTTGGGATTGCTTTGTACTTTAGAGGTAAGCTAGCATACTGGCTAATGATTATCATTGATTTAATCGAATCAATTTGGATTTTTGCCAACGTTTTATACTACCGTGAATTCTCTGACTTCCTATCATTTGGAATCATTAAGGGTTCAGGTACTGTTCAAAACAACCTTGGTAAGAGTTTAGCTGAAATCTTACATCCATTAGATTTCTTCGTATTTATCGATATCATTGTATTGATTTTATTACTACTATTCAGAGTAATTAAGGTTGACCATGCTCCATTTAAGAAGAGAAATGCCTTTGCAATTACCATCTTATCCTTAGTATTGATGTTTGCTGAATTTGGTGTATCTAATGCAGATAGATCAGGTCTATTAACAAGAACTTTTGATAACAACTACATTGTTAAGTACCTTGGTTTAAATGAATATGCAGCATTTAATGCATATCAAACTCACAAGGAAAGTGAAACTAGAGCTGAAGCTAAACCATCTGATTTAAATAGTGTCCTTACATATCTAAAGCATAATCGTAGTAAGTCTAATATTGAATACTACGGTAAGGCTAAGGGTAAGAATGTCTTTATCATTCATTTGGAAAGTTTCCAACAATTCTTAATTGATTACAAAGTTGACGGTAAGGAAGTAACTCCAAACCTAAACAAGTTCTACCATAACCAAAATACATTATCATTTGATAACTTCTACCACCAAGTAGCACAAGGTAAGACCTCTGATGCTGAAATGATGTTAGAAAACTCACTATTCGGTCTACCAGAAGGATCAGCAATGGTTACTTATGGTACTCAAAACACATACCAAGCTGCTCCAGCTATTTTAGCTCAAAAGGGTTACAGTACTGCTGCATTCCATGGGGATGTGCCTAGTTTCTGGAATAGAGATAATGCATACAAGTCATGGGGATACCAATACTTCTTTGATTCAAACTACTACACTGAAAAACCATCATACAGTGTTGGTTATGGTTTGAAGGATAAGATCTTCTTCAAGGATGCTGCACAATACATCCAACAATTACCACAACCATTCTATGCAAAACTAATTACATTAACTAACCACTATCCATATGAATTGGATAAGCAAAACGTATCATTCCCAGCAACTAAGACTGGTGATAATACTGTTGATCCATATGTACAAACTGCTCACTACTTAGACCAAGCCTTTGGTGAATTTATGAATTACCTAACTAAGACAGGTTTAATGAAGAACAGTATGATTGTGCTATATGGTGACCACTATGGTATTTCAAACAACCATAGACCAGCTATTGCTCAATTACTACACAAGAAGTCTATTAACAGCTTCGACTTAGCGCAATTCCAAAAGGTTCCATTCATGATTCACATGGACGGACTAAAGGGTGGAATTGACCACACTTACGGTGGAGAAATTGACGTATTACCAACACTATTACATCTATTAGGGGTAAAGGATGATAATACTATCCAATTCGGTAATGACTTGTTATCTAAGAAGAGAAACCAAGTTGTTGCATTCAGAAACGGAGACTTTGTATCTCCAGAATACACAGTAGTAGGTGGAAGTGTATACCTAACTAAGACTGGTAAACAAATTACACCAAACAAGAAGCAAGCTGCTGAAATCAAGAAGATGCAAAACCACGTTACAACTGAACTATCTCTATCAGATAAGGTAGTTCTAGGTGACTTACTACGTTTCTACAACCCTAAGGGCTTCAAGAAGGTAGATAAGAAGTCATACAGTTACAAGTACGCTGACGGAATGAAGCTTCTTAAGGAAATGGATAAAAAGAAAAAGACTGATCTATTGAATAAGTCGAAGAAGAAAGATACTTTGAACTTATACAAGACAGACGCACCTGAATTAAAATAGTTTCAAAACAAAAGGACGACTTTAAAAGTCGTCCTTTTTATTTTGAAATTAATGTTGACGCGGTGTCGATATTTTGATAATATAAATATTGCTGTTGATGAGGCGGTCAAAAACCTCGTTAAAACGTTAAAAATTCAATAAAAAAACTGTTGACTTTACGTTAACAAGATGGCATAATATTTATTGTTGTCGATGAGCGACAAACGTTGATGTGAAAACATTCATCAACGAAATAAATAAAAAAAGTTATTGACACAGTGTTGATAATTTGGTAATATTAAATAGTTGTCAATTGAGACAACACTTGATATNTGGTAGATCTTTGAAAACTGAACAAGATTGATAATCGATGATGTGTAAGGAACTTACAACTTGGTTGTAAGAATTAAACATTGCGAAGTCAATTCGCTTATAAAATAACAATTTATTCAGAAGAGCTAAGTTAAGCTTTTCATCTTAAGATGAGAGTTTGATCCTGGCTCAGGACGAACGCTGGCGGCGTGCCTAATACATGCAAGTCGAACGAGCTCTCCTAAATTGATTTTATGCTTGCATAAATGATTTTTAGATTCGGAGCGAGTGGCGAACTGGTGAGTAACACGTGGGTAACCTGCCCCGAAGCGGGGGATAACATTTGGAAACAAATGCTAATACCGCATAATTAGTTGGAACCGCATGGTTCCAACTT
>NZ_JAFNPE010000003.1:0-1652 GCF_026535805.1 Lactobacillus sp. B3795 | reverse complement strand
CGTATTAGTTAGTTGGTGAGATAAAAGCCCACCAAGACGATGATACGTAGCCGACCTGAGAGGGTAATCGGCCACATTGGGACTGAGACACGGCCCAGACTCCTACGGGAGGCAGCAGTAGGGAATCTTCCACAATGGACGAAAGTCTGATGGAGCAACGCCGCGTGAGTGATGAAGGTTTTCGGATCGTAAAACTCTGTTGTTAAAGAAGAACAAGTGTTAGAGTAACTGTTAACACTTTGACGGTATTTAACCAGAAAGCCACGGCTAACTACGTGCCAGCAGCCGCGGTAATACGTAGGTGGCAAGCGTTGTCCGGATTTATTGGGCGTAAAGCGAGCGCAGGCGGTTTTGTAAGTCTGCTGTGAAAGCCCTCAGCTCAACTGAGGAAGTGCAGTGGAAACTACAAAACTTGAGTACAGAAGAGGAAAGTGGAACTCCATGTGTAGCGGTGAAATGCGTAGATATATGGAAGAACACCAGTGGCGAAGGCGGCTTTCTGGTCTGTTACTGACGCTGAGGCTCGAAAGCATGGGTAGCGAACAGGATTAGATACCCTGGTAGTCCATGCCGTAAACGATGAATACTAGGTGTTGGAGGGTTTCCGCCCTTCAGTGCCGCAGCTAACGCATTAAGTATTCCGCCTGGGGAGTACGACCGCAAGGTTGAAACTCAAAGGAATTGACGGGGGCCCGCACAAGTGGTGGAGCATGTGGTTTAATTCGATGCTACGCGAAGAACCTTACCAGCTCTTGACATCTTCTGCCAACCCAAGAGATTGGGCGTTCCCTTCGGGGACAGAATGACAGGTGGTGCATGGTTGTCGTCAGCTCGTGTCGTGAGATGTTGGGTTAAGTCCCGCAACGAGCGCAACCCTTATTATTAGTTGCCAGCATTTAGTTGGGCACTCTAGTGAGACTGCCGGTGATAAACCGGAGGAAGGTGGGGACGACGTCAAATCATCATGCCCCTTATGAGCTGGGCTACACACGTGCTACAATGGATGGTACAACGAGTCGCGAAACCGCGAGGTCAAGCTAATCTCTTAAAGCCATTCTCAGTTCGGATTGCAGGCTGCAACTCGCCTGCATGAAGTTGGAATCACTAGTAATCGTGGATCAGCATGCCACGGTGAATACGTTCCCGGGCCTTGTACACACCGCCCGTCACACCATGAGAGTTTGTAACACCCAAAGACGATGGGGTAACCTTTTAGGAGCTAGTCGTCTAAGGTGGGACAGATGATTAGGGTGAAGTCGTAACAAGGTAGCCGTAGGAGNAACCTGCGGCTGGATCACCTCCTTTCTAAGGAAATTTCGGAAACTTACATTAGGTTCATCAATCTTATTCAGTTTTGAGAGATTTACCTCTCATATGATTCTTTGCTTCTTTGGGCCTATAGCTCAGTTGGTTTAGAGCGCACGCCTGATAAGCGTGAGGTCGGAGGTTCGAGTCCCCCTAGGCCCATCGACCTCACAGGGGTCACAATCATATTTATATTTATGGGGAATTAGCTCAGCTGGGAGAGCACCTGCTTTGCAAGCAGGAGGTCAGCGGTTCGATCCCGCTATTCTCCATTGACACGTAAGTGTCATACTTGGTTCTTTGAAAACTAGATATTATTTAATTTCTATATTGAATTTGTATAAAAA